>JAFKKS010000122.1 GCA_017304555.1 Hyphomicrobiales bacterium | reverse complement strand
TTATGATTATCCGGTCAGGCAATGGCTGGCCGGATTCTTGGATCATTGGCTTGCTGAGCCAACAAAGGCGGCGCGGACAAAAACATCGGCCCGCGCCGTCGAGCAGCCGCAAGCGGCTGCTTCCGTTCTTTAGCCGAGCAACGGCTTGGCGACGGCCTTGGAAGCCGCCTGCGGAACGTCTTCCCGGCGCAGGCCAAGCGCAGCCAACTGACCATCCGACATTCGCGACAGGATCTCGTAGCGGCGCGCCATGGCATGGCCGTCGCGCACGCCCGCGACAAAGTTGGCAACAGCGGAGCCAACGTTATGGAAGAAGGCGCCCGAGTTGCGGCGGGAAGGCAGGGTGAGGGTAGACATCGGCGATCTCCTTTAGCATGACAATTGTGCATAGCACACTAGAAATGCTTTTGATCCCACATGCCGGTAATAAGGAACCTAAAGAGCTGAAATCTCAGCCAGAAATGCGCCGCTTACAGTGAGGCCATCGCGGGCCGCGGCGGCACGGGCGGCGAGGCGCCTTTTTCCTGGCAGTCTTGCGCCGGGCTGATCCTCAATCGCTCGCGCCAAGACCGCGAAGCGCGCCGTGCTGTTCTCTCCGAACGCGGAAGGGTCGAACGTCACGATGAGCTGGCCGGTGCCCGGCGGCGGGCCTTTCGCATCCAGGAACGATGAGGCTTCGGCCGCGAAATTTGCGCCCGTCAGTCCTGCGGCGAGAAGTTCGACCATCAGCGCCAGCGCGACTCCTTTGGCGTCGCCGAGCGGCACCATGGTTCCGGCAAGTCCGGCGGCGGGGTCGGTCGTCGCGCGGCCTTGCGCGTCGAGCGCCCAGCCCTCCGGTACGGATTCGCCGCGCTGCTTGGCGGCAAGCAAACTGCCACGCGGGACTTTCGAGAGCGCCATGTCGACGACGATGGGCGCGCGGCTGGGAAGAGGACAAGCGAAGGCGATCGGGTTGGTGCCGAAGATGCCGCGCGACCCGCCCCACGGCGCAATCGCGGCCGGCGTGTTGGCGAACATCATGGCGACGAGCCCGGCCTCGGCGAGCGCCTCGACAGCATGGCCGGCGGCGCCGCAGTGGTGCGAGCGATGGATCGCTGCCGCCGCGACGCCGGTCTTCCGTGTTGTGTCTGGTAGCGTAGCGATTGCGGCATCAAGTGCCGGGAAGGCGAAGCCGTTGGCCGCATCAATGGAAAGGAGAGCTGCGCGCGGCTGCGTGAGCGCCGGTGTTGCAAAGCCATCAACCTTGCCGGCTTTCGCTTGCGCGGCGTAGCTCGGCACGCGGGAGAGACCGTGTCCCTTCAGGCCATCGGCCTCCGCGCGGACCAGGGCGCGCGCGACGCTGCGCGCATTGTCCTCACGCGTGTTGCAGCGGACAAGAGTCGCTGCAACCAGGTTCTCTGCGTCCGCGAGGGGGAGCGTCGGCATCGATTTCAGTGGAGCAGGAGCAGCCCGCCGGTGACGATGACAAAAATCGTGAACGTCGTGCCGACGACGGTCGCGATATGCCGCCAGCCCAGCGCGCCGATCGCAGTCAGTGAGGTGCCAAGGCCGAGTGCGCCGATAGCGATGAGAAGGCCCCAGGTGGACGCTTCCACCAACACCTTCTTGATCGGGTCATAGAGCGGCGCGAGGCTTGGCAGCGCCGCCATGGCGCTGTTGATGACACAGAGGGCAAGGAAGACGAGTGCGAAGACCGGGACGGGCACTTTCGCTTCGCCGGCGCGCGCGCCGCGATGCGTGAACCACCAGCCGATGGCGAGCACCACCGGCAGCAGCAGGAACACGCGGAACAGTTTCACGATGACGGCGGCGTTGCCGACCGCATCCGACACGGCGTAACCGGCGCCGACCACTTGGGCGACATCGTGGATCGTTCCGCCGAGCATCACGCCGGTTTCCTGTGCGTCGACGTAGTTCGGCACCACCGTTGACGTTGCGAGCGTCGCCGACGCGCCGCAGACGGCGGTGCCGGCGCCGGCGAGCGCGCCGTAACCTTCGTTTTGTCCGAACACGCGGGCAAGGACGAAGCCGGTGATGATGGTCGCCGTCATCGCAACGATCACCAGCGAGGCCTGCCCCAGGCCGAGCGCGATGATCTCGCTCAGTGCGACGCGCAGGCCGAGAAGGGCGACGGCCCAGCGCAGCAATGTCTTCACGCAGAACGTCATGCCGGGCTTGAACACCGGCCGCGCCGCGACCGGGTTCAGCGCGATGCCGACGAGCAGCGCGATGACCATCGCCGGGATCGGAACGACTTTTCCGACGTAGGGCGCGGCGACGACGCCAACGACCGCAACGGCAAGGGAGAGGAGAATGCCGGGTGCGAGATCGCGGAGCACCATGATGGCGCGCGACGGACGTTCAGCAGCGCGGAGATTGGTCATCGGATGGGTTCGGATATGCCGGTTTCAGAGTTGGAATCTGTTCGGAACCGAGGCTTGCGCCACGGCGCCAGCCTCGGGATCGGCGCTCTTGTGAACGGAACAAGCGGCGGCGTCGAGCCCAAAATGAACGCGACGCCCCGCATGCCATCCATGCCGTGCCTTTACGCAATTGTCACCGCGACAATCCGATGGTCGCGGTGAGCGACGGATTACGCACTCCGATACAGCTTCGTCAGCACGAACTCACGATGCCCGAGCGCTTCCGCTGCGGTCAGCCGGCCATTCGCCGTGCGCATGATCATGTCGATCAACGCGTCGCCGGCCTGCGGGATCGTCATTTCGCGGCGAAGGATGCCGGAGACGTCGACGTCAACGTGCTCCGACATCGTCCGCACGGTGCGCGGATTGCCGGTGATCTTGATCACCGGCACGATCGGGTTGCCGATGATGTTGCCTTGCCCGGTCGGGAAGGTGTGGATGACGTAGCCGGCGGCGGCCATCAGTGTCACGCACTCCGCGGCCGCCGATGACGTGTCCATGTAATAGAGGCCGGCGCCCTTCGCCGGCGCTTCGGCCGGTTCGAGCACGTCGATATACTTGCAGGTGCGGCCGATCTTCTCGAGATTGCCGAGCGCCTTCTCCTCGATGGTGGTGAGGCCGCCGGCGATATTGCCCTTGGTCGGCTGCGAGTCGGACAGGTCGTTCGTCTTGTGCGCCTGGATGACGTCGTCCTCGTAAGCCTGCCAGGTCTTCATCCATTTCGCGCCGATTGCGGGCGACGCCGCGCGCGCCTTCGCGAGATGCTCAGCGCCGGTGATCTCCGATGTTTCACCGAACACGCCGTGAATGCCCTTGGGGATCAGCTTGTCGTACATGTTGCCGACGGTCGGGCACGACGCGAGGCCGGTCGTGGTGTCGCTCTCGCCGCACTTCGTGGAAACCCAAAGATCGGCGATGCCGCACTCCTCCTGCTTCAGCTCCGAGGCCCACTGCACGTATTCCTTCGCGACGCGCGAGGCGCGGGCAATGGTGTCGATGTCGCCGTGCAGCTCGATGCCGAAGCCGGTGACCGGCTTGCCGGTCTTCTTGATGCCCTCGACGACGCGGTTGGTCCACTGCTCCTCGATGCCGATGACGACGACCGCCGCGACGTTCGGATTCGAGCCTGTGCCGATCAGCGTGCGGAAGAAGAGTTCGAGGTCCTCGCCGAACTGCAGCCGCCCATAGGCATGCGGGATCGCGAGCGTTCCCTTGATGTTGTTCGCCACCGCCTCGCAGGCAGCATTCGAGAGGTCATCCAGCGGCAGGATGACGACATGGTTGCGCACGCCGACGCGGCCGTTCTCGCGCCGCCAGCCCTGGAAGCGCAGGTTCGACTTGCCGTTCTTTGCCTTGCTCTTGGCCATGACGCTCACCACCGCTTCGTCTTGAGGTTATGGACGTGCACGTGCTCGCCCTTCTTGATGTCGGCGACCGCCTTGCCGATGTCCTGACCGTACTTGATGACGGTGTCGCCCTTCTTGATGTCGGTGAGAGCAACCTTGTGCCCGATCGGCACGTCCATCTTGGATTTCAGCTTGAAGGAGGAGTCGTCATGCGTGATGACGCAGAACATATTCGTTCCGGCCTTCAAACCCTCGATCACCACGACACCGACGGTGTCCTTCTTATCGTGGACGAGCAGATGCGGCGTACTCATCGATAGCCCTCGTGCGGATTGTTCAGCAGGTCGCAGCCGATTTGGCTTGCCGTAGTCTTCTATAAGACATAAGAATGTCGAGTCAATGAGACGCCTCGCGGAGGCGCGCGGAGGGGTATGGCAAGCGGGTCTGTGCGAACGGCGGTGCGTCCCGACAAGGCTGCGGCCGAGGAAGTGCCGGGCTTCCGGCCGTTGTATCGGCAGGTCTACGAGGTGCTCGTGCGGCGCATTGCCGAGGGCGTCTGGAAGCCTGGAGACGCACTGCCGAGCGAGCCGGAGATCGCGGCGGACCTTGGTGTTTCGCATGGCACGGTGCGCAAGGCGCTTGACGAATTGGCGGCGGAAAACCTGGTTCTGCGCCGCCAGGGGCGCGGCACTTACGTTGCCTCGCATGACGATGCGCGCATTCTGTTTCAGTTCTTCAAGATCGTGGCGGACACCGGTGAGCACCGGTTCCCGGAAAGCCGGATCCTCTCCGTCGATATCGTCGATGCCGACAGCGATGCGGTGCAGCGGCTGGCGGTACGAGCCGGTGCGCGCATGGTGCGGCTCGACCGGGTGCGCTCAGTCGGTGAGAAGCTCTGCATCTTCGAACGTATCCTGCTGCCGAAGGTGATGTTCCCTGGCATCGAGAAGCGGGCGCTGCCGAACAATCTCTATGAACTTTATCGGTCGGTGTTCGGTGTCACCATCGTGCGCACGACGGAGAAATTGAAAGCGGTTGGTGCGACGCGTAGCGTCGCCAAGCATCTCGATGTCGCCGCTGGAACGCCGTTGCTGCAAGTGGATCGCGTTGCTTTCGGGATCGACGGCAAGGCGGCGGAATGGCGCGTTTCGCTGTGCCTCACCGACACGACGCATTACTTGTCCGATTTACGATGACGGCCCGGTGCCACGAAAGGAAAGCTGGTCCTTCGACGTGACGCACACCCAATAAGAAGACCGGCGATACGATTGAGGAGTTTGAAAGAGCGTTAGATTCGACTGCAACACAAAAGCAAACCGCAACGCGACAAAGTGAAGGAGGGAAACGACGTGATTACTCGCAATTCCTACTCCGTATCTGGATTGAGCGTGCAGGCTGCGATGCTTGCGATGGGAATCCTCGCTTTCGGTACCACTAACGCGACGGCGGAGACGCAAACGGTCCGCCTCGCGAAGCAGTTTGGAATTTCTTATCTACCACTGACTGTGATGGAGGACAAAAAACTCCTCGAGGCGCAGGGCAAGAAGCTCGGCCTCGACCTCACGACCGAATGGGTAAAGTTCACCAGCGGGACGCCGATGAATGAGGCGATTCTGTCCGGGCAGCTCGATTTCGCATCAGGCGGGGTTGGTCCGTTGCTGACGATCTGGGGCAAGACGCGGAGCAATGTCGGCGTCAAAGGCGTTGCGGCGCTGAATGCGATGCCGCTTTTCCTCAACACCACGAATCCGAACGTGAAGACGATCAAGGATTTCACGGAGAAGGATCGCATCGCGCTGCCGGCCGTGAAGGTGTCGATCCAGGCGGTGACGCTGCAAATGGCAGCGGAGAAGGCCTTCGGCAAAGGCCAGCAGAACAAGCTCGACGATCTCACCGTGTCGCTCGGCCATCCGGACGGCATGGCGCAGATGATGGGCGGCAAGTCGGAGATCACGGCGCATTTCACGTCGGCGCCGTTCCAGTATCAGGAGCTCGACGACAAGCGGGTGCATAAGGTGCTCGACAGCTATGAGGTGTTGGGCGGGCCGCACACGTTCAACAGCGTGTGGGCATCGACCAAATTCCATACCGAGCATCGCAAGGTCGTGCAGGCGTTCAACGCCGCGCTCGACGAAGCGATTGCCTTCATCAAGAAGGATCCGGCCGCTGCTGCCGCGCTATGGGTGAGAGTTGAAAATTCCAAGCTGCCCGTCGCGTATGCGGAAAAGATCGTTCGCGACCCGCAAAACGAGTGGACGATGGTCCCCAAGAACGTCATGGGATACGCGGACTACATGTCGCGTGCCGGCATGATCGCGAAGAAGCCTGACAGCTGGAAGGATGTCTACTTCGAGGACATTCACAAACTGCCGGGGAGCTGAGTTTATGCGTCGTGATCGAACCGACGGCCGTCATGGCCGGGCTTGTCCTGGCCATCCACATCTTTCTTCAGCTGAAGCGAAGACGTGGATGCCCGCAACAAGTGCGGTCATGACGGACTTGGATTTAAGGTAGCCGAAAGAGGCGCAGTGGACGTCGTGGCGATATGCGCGTGAAACCAAACTAATGATCCAACGACAAAACGATAAGCCTTTGCGCGTCGAAGTGTGGCGCGGAACGGCGAACGGACACTTCCAGAGGTTCGACGTGCCGCGGCGCGAGAACCAGACGGTTCTCGACGTCGTGACCGAAATCCAGCGCGCGCAGGATGCGACATTGTCGTACCGCTTCGCCTGCCGGGTCGGCATGTGCGGGTCGTGCGCGATGGTTGTGAACGGACGGCCGCGCTGGACCTGCCGCACGCGCGTCGCGGCGGTCGTTGGTGATGGTGATGCGCTGAAACTCGAGCCGCTGCGCAATTTCACCGTCGTGAAGGACCTTGCGGTCGACATGGTCGCATTCTTCGACAAGTGGCGCGACGCCAAGGGCTACTTCGAGAGCGGGCCGCAGCCGGCGGAAGACTTCGCCGTGGTGCCGCCCGCCTCACCTCAGCGGCAAGCCGCAAACGAGGGAATCGAATGCATCGGTTGCGGCGTCTGCTATTCCGCTTGCGATGTCGTTGCGTGGGATAAGGACTATCTCGGCCCCTCTGCGCTCAATCGGGCGTGGACGCTCGTCAATGACGTGCGCGACCAGGCGCAGGCGGCACGCATGCAGGCAGTGTCGCAGGGTTCGGGGTGTCTCGCCTGTCACACGCATATGAGCTGCACCAATTTTTGCCCGAAGCATATCGCGCCGACTTATGCGATCGCCGGGCTCAAGCGCGCGATGATGCGGCGCGCGTTGGGAGGCGAGGCGTGAGCGCCAAGCTTTTCATCGCCCAACGGCTCAGCGCCTTCGTGCTCGCTTTTGCCGTCGCGATTCATCTCGCGACGATCCTCTATGCCGTGCGCGGGGGATTGACGGCTGCGGAGGTGCTTGGGCGCACGCGCGGCAACGGGATTTTCCTCGCGATCTATGTCGTCTTCGTCATTGCGGTCGCAGTGCATGCGCCGATCGGTCTGCGCAACGTGCTGCGCGAATGGACGGCGTGGCGCGGGCGTTCACTCGACGTCGCGCTCGCATTGTTCGCGCTCTTGCTGCTGGCGCTGGGCCTGCGCGCGGCCTTCGCGGTGTATGCGGTATGATGCGCGCCTCGCACCGCCAGCCGGGATTCGTTGCGGCGACACTGCATCGTCTCTCGGGCATTGCACTCGCGATCTTCCTGCCGCTGCACTTCCTCGCGCTCGGCACGGCGCTGCGTGGGGCCGACGCGCTCGATAGCTTCTTCACGGCGACCAATACGCCGCTGGTGAAGGCCGCCGAATGCGGCCTCGTGCTAGCGCTTACGGTTCACATGACGCTTGGTTTGCGTCTTCTCGCCATCGAATTCTTCGCTGTCCGCGAGCGCACGCTTGCGGTCGTCTCCGCTTGCCTCGCGGTCACGTTTGCCGCCGGTCTCATCTTCGCTCTGAATGTTCACTGATCCGAATACGGCCGTGCTGTTCACGCTGCCGGTGCTGGGCACGATCTGGGCGGGCGCGTTTCTCGGCGCGGTTGCGTCGGGTGGGGCGGGCTTCGCCTTCGCCATCACGGCGGCGGCGCTGTGGCTGCACGTCCTCGATCCGATCCGCGCGGCGCTGCTGCTTGTGGCATGCAGCCTGCTCTTGCAGCTCTTCACCATCTGGCCGCTGCGGCATTACATCCAGATGCAGCGGCTTTGGCCGTTCGTGGCCGGTGGGTTGATCGGGATACCGATCGGCGTTGTGCTGCTTGCCTATACGCGTGCGGACGTGGTGAAGGTCGGGCTCGGCGGCTTTCTCACGTTGTTCGGGCTTTACGCTCTTCTTGCGCCGCGCCTGCCGGTCGTGACGGCAGGCGGCCGCGGCGCCGATGCCGCCGTCGGCTTTGCCGGCGGTATCCTCGGCGGCCTCGGCGGCTTCTCCGGCGTCTTACCGACGATCTGGACGCAGTTGCGTGGTTGGCCGAAGGACGTCGCACGCGGCGTCTACCAGCCCTTCATCATCTTTGCGCAGTTCGTCACCCTGGTGATGATCGGCTTCATCACGTTCGATACGGTGGCGGCCCTGCTGTTTATCATCGCGCTGCCGCCGATGGTGCTCGGGGCCTGGGTCGGATGGATGATCTACGGGCGACTCGACGACCGCCGTTTCCGCCAGATGCTGGCTGTTCTTTTGGTCGCGTCCGGCCTTACATTGGTAGTCTAAAGGGAGTTGTCGCCATGCAGCTCGATGTGAAGGAAGTCGAGGAACTCGCGAAGACGCTTTACATTCGCGCCTTGAAGCTATTGCCGCCGGACATCAAGCGCGGTTTCGAACGCCTCGTCGCGACCGAGACCGACGCGACCGGCCGCTCGGTGCTCGACACGATGGTGAAGAATGTCGCGGTTGCGGAGCGCACCAACAATCTTCTCTGCCAGGACACGGGCATCCCGATCTACAACGTCGTCATCGGACGCAACGTCGCCTTCGACGGCACGGCGATGAAGGAGGCGATCCGGCGCGGCTGCGAGCGTGCGACGCGCGAGCATCCGCTGCGCTCCTCTGTGGTGCATCCGATCACGCGCAAGAACGAGCAGACATCGTGCGGCATCGGGGTTCCGCTGATCAATGTCGATTTCGATACGCGCGAGGAAACGGTCGCGATCGAGATGATCCCGAAGGGATCGGGGTCCGAGAACGGCTCGTTCCTGCAGATGCTGATTCCTGCCGACGGCGTCAAAGCGGTGAAGCGTTACGTCATTGACCGGGTGATCGAGTGCGGCGGCCGCGTCTGTCCGCCGACCATCGTCGGCGTCGGCATCGGCGGCACATCGGACCTCTGTATGCACAATGCCAAGGTGGCGGCGACGCGGCCCTTGGGAACGACTTGCAGCGACCCGGAGGGCGCCAAGATTGAGGCGGAGCTCTCCGAAGCCGTGAATGCGCTCGGCATTGGGCCGCAGGGGCTCGGCGGGTGCTCGACGTCGTTCCGTGTGCATGTCGAGGTCGCGGCGACGCACATCACGATGAACCCGGTGGCGGTGAATATCCAATGCCACTCCGCGCGCCGCGCCTTGGCGACGATCACACCCGGCGGGATCGATTTTCAATGAGCACGCATCACACGCTCGAGATGCCGATCGACGAGGCGCAGGTGCGCGCGCTCAGGGTCGGCGATACCGTGACGCTGGAGAAGCGGCTGTTCGGCATCCGCGATGCGACGCTGATCCACATGTTCGATCACGATCGACGCACGCATATGGACCTTAAAGGGCATGCGGTGATCCACACCGCGCCGAATGTGCGCAAGGCGGCAAGCCATCCGACGAATGAGCCACGCTACGAGCCGCTCTGCATCGGCACGACGACGTCGATGCGGATGGAGCGCTTCACCAAGCCGCTGATGCAGCGCGAGGGCGTGCGCATCATCATCGGCAAGGGCGGCATGGGGCCGGCGACGCTCGATGCGTTCCGCGAGATGGGCGGCGCTTATCTTGCGATCGTCGGCGGCGCGGCAGCGCTGGAGACGACATGGATCGACGAGATCGAGGATGTCGACCTCGACGATCTGCATCCTGAAAGCCTCTGGCAATTCCGCATTCATGGTTTCGGGCCGCTACTGGTCACGATGGATTCGCACGGCAACTCGCTGCATCGCGACGTGAATGAAAGCGCCGCGGCGAAGCGTGCGGCGGTGCTCGCCAGCATCGGGGCGAATGAGTGAGGGCGCTCACCACCGACATCCTTATCCTCGGCGCCGGCGGAGCGGGGCTCTTTGCTGCGTTGCATGCGAAGAAGGCGAACCCCGATCTCGACGTGACGATCGCGGTGAAAGGGCTGCTCGGCAAATGCGGCTGTACCCGCATGGTGCAGGGCGGCTACAACGTCGCGCTGGCGCAGGGCGACTCGGTCGAGCGCCATTTCATGGACACGATCGCCGGCGGCGCCTGGCTCAACAATCAGGACCTCGCTTGGCTCCTCGTCGAGACGGCGCCGAAACGCATTCGCGAACTGGAGACCGATCTCGGCTGTTTCTTTCACGGTGCACAAGGGCGACCTCACCGGTATCGAGATCATCAACCGCCTCGCCGAGCAGGTATGGCGGCGCGACGTGAAGCGTCTCGAGGATCACCGCGCGCTCGATCTCATTCCGGCCACGGACGGCTCAGGGCTTGCCGGCGTCCTCATGCTCGATATGCGCACCGGCGAGCCGCTGATGGTGCGTTCGCGCGCGACCTTGCTCGCGACCGGTGGCGGGCCAACCATGTATCGCTACCACACACCTTCCGGCGACAAGTCGTGCGACGGCATGGCGATGGCACTGCGTGCGGGCTTGCCGCTGCGCGACATGGAGATGGTGCAGTTCCATCCGACAGGACTGCTCGCCGGACCGGACACGCGCATGACTGGCACCGTGCTGGAAGAAGGTTTGCGCGGCGCCGGCGGCTATCTTCTCGATTCGACCGGCGAGCGCTTCATGTTCGCTTACGACAAGCGCGGCGAGCGCGCGACGCGCGACATCGTCAGCCGCTCGATTCAGGATCGCATCCGCAAAGGCTTTGCGACGCCGAATGGCGGTGTGTGGATCGAGATGAAGCATCTCGGGCCGGACCGCGTGCGCCGCGAATTCAAGGGCATGGTCGAGCGCTGCGCCGATTGCGGCTTCGATCTCGCGGGCGGCCGCGTCGAGGTGGTGCCGACCGCGCATTACATGATGGGCGGCACCGTCTTCGACACGGACTGCACCACGCCGATGCCGAACCTTTATGCCGCTGGCGAGGACACCGGCGGCGTCCACGGCGCCAATCGACTTGGGGGCAATGGCGTCGCGAATTCCACCGTTTATGGTGGCATCGCCGGCGATGTCATGGGCGTGCGCGTGAAGCCTGCTGGCGCGTTCCCGGAGCCGGACTCTGCCACGATCGAGGCGGCGCTGGCGCGCGCGATGACGCCGCTCGGCAAGCCTTCAGGCGATCTCGATGGCGTGAGGCGGCGGCTTTACGACGTGATGTGGGATGACGTCGGAATTTTGCGCACCGCCGAAGGGCTGGCGCGCGGCGCCGAAAGTCTTGCGGCGCTGCAGGTCGATCTCGCCGGCATGGGTGTCGCCGACGGCGATCGTCGCTATAATCTCACCTGGATGGATCGGCTCAACCTCGAAAGCCTGATTCTCGTCTCGCGCGCGATCTGTGCGGCCGCGCAGGCACGCGAGGACAGCCGCGGCGCGCATTTCCGCGAGGACTTCCCGACGGCGTCGGACCTTGCGACGTCGCGCTATACGGTCAGCCGGCTGCAAGACGATTCCGTCGACGTTGCGATGGAACCGGTGTCATTCACGCGCGTGCGCCCGGGCGAGACGCTGCTGCATGAGGCGGCGGAGTAGCGATCAGTCCGTCAGGAACGCGATCGGCTCCCGTCGATCCGCCGTGAAAGCCGCCGCCGTGAGTGGCCCACCGTAAACCGCGCCGGTGTCAAGGTTGATGCGGTTCGAGCGCACATCGGGCTTCGCCGTCATCTGCGGCGTATGGCCGTGAACGATCAGGCGTTCGAACGAAGCTTTCGATGACAAAAACGGCTCGCGGATCCAGATGCGGTCGTGCTCAGTCTGCTCGGTGAGCGGCTTCGACGGGTCGATACCGGCGTGGACGAAGTAATGCAGACCGTCGTCGTAGGCGTAGAGCAATGTCTCCATCCAAGCGACGACGTCTTGCGGCAGCTCGCGCGCGTGAAACACGCCGAAACTTGTCAGCGTCGCAGCGCCGCCGTTGGCGCGCCAGTATTCTTCATAATCGTCGGGGGATGCGACGGCCGCGAGCGCCATGGCTTCATGGTTGCCGCGCAGGCAGATGACGTCATCCGGCCGCTCGCGCTGAAGGGTCATGAGGCGTTCGATGACGCCGCGGCTGTCCGGGCCGCGGTCGATATAGTCGCCGAGGAAAATGAGGCGCACGGGCTTCCCGGCGGTTTCCTCCGCAATGCGGTCGAGAAGGCGATTCATCTTGACGAGGCAGCCATGGATGTCGCCGATCGCGTAGGCCGTCAACGAAGCGTCGATGTTGCTCATGATCTAACGTCGCGCCGTCTCGCTGCGCCCGTTCGGGGGCGTGGTTTGCCTCTGAACAGACGGCGGAGCCAGCGACCGGCGGATGCGATGGCGCGCTCGATCGTTGCGTCGGAAAGTCCGAATAGCCGCCAGCGGTAAAGAATGGCGTAGGCGAGCCAGATGATCAGGTAGATGAAGACGCCGGCGAACACGACATCGCTAAAGAAGTGCCCGCCGAAGGCCATGCGCAGAAGGCTTACGGCGGTGCCGAAAGCGAGCGCCGCGCCGTAGGCCAGCGCGCGCCACTGCGGTGGTGCGAGCGCGGCCGGCGCGATCGTCCAGTAAGCGCCCGCCGCCTCGCCGCCGATGAAGGAGCAATTGACCTCGCAGGTGCCGCGCGGGTCCCACCACGGGACGAACACTTGCGTGCCGCCGAAAGCGGCGACGTCGCGTGGCCGCGGCCGCGACCAGTTGTCCTTGAAGCCGATATTCGCGGTGAGAAGCGGCCCAAGCAGGATGGTCGCGATGAGGAAGACGGCGGCGCGGCCCGGCATCAGCATGCGCGTCTCGGGCCGGAGGAGTTTTAGGATCGCGGCGCCAATGGGGAGCGCGACGATCACTCCGACGATCACCATGCTGCCGTCGCGCAGCGCGCTGAACAGGGTGCTCGACGTCAGGGCGAAGCCGGCGCCGTCCTGAAAAAAGAGGCGCGATAGCGCGATGTCGAGTTGCGGGTAGAGCGCAAAGACAACCCCCGTCATCAGGCCGATGACGAGGGCGGTGTAGAGGCCGACGCGATTCATGGATCGGATGCGGCCGGCAGCGTTTGCGAAGGGGTCACCTGATCCGTTCCAGGATGCTGACGTAATTCGCGACGGCGGCGCCGCCCATGTTGAAGAGGCCGGCTAAGTTCGCGTTCTTCACCTGCATGTCGCCGGCCTTGCCGGTCACCTGCATGGCGCCGAGCGCGTGCATCGAAACGCCGGTCGCGCCGATCGGATGGCCTTTCGCCTTCAGTCCGCCGGAGGGATTGACCGGCAGCGCGCCGTCCTTGGCGGTGATGCCTTCGCTGATCGCGCGGGCGCCCTGGCCTTCGGGAACGAGCCCCATCGCCTCGTATTCGATGAGTTCGGCGATGGTGAAGCAGTCGTGCGTTTCGACCAGCGAGAGGTCGTTCAGTGTGATGCCGGCCTGCGCCAGCGCGCGCTTCCAGGCGAGCGCGCAGCCTTCGAACTTGAGGATGTCGCGCTTGGAGAGCGGCAAATAGTCCTGAACATGCTGCGCGGCGCGGAAGATCACGGCCTTGTCCATTGTCAGCGCGGTTTCGACGCCGGTGAGGACGAGCGCTGCGGCGCCATCGGAGACGAGCGAGCAGTCGGTGCGCTTCAGCGGACCGGCGACGTACGGGTTCTTCTCGCTTTCGTTGCGGCAGAAGTCGTAGCCGAGGTCTTTGCGCATCTGCGCGTACGGATTCGCTACGCCGTTCTTGTGATTCTTGGCGGCAATGCCGGCGAGGGCGTCGGACTGGTCGCCGTGGCGCTGGAAGTAGGCGCCCGCGATCTTACCGAAGACGCCGGCGAAGCCGCCCTCGATGTCGGCTTCCTCGCGAACATAGGAGGCCTTGAGAAGATTCTTGCCGATCTCGGGGCCAGGGGTCGTCGTCATCTGCTCGACGCCGACGACGAGAACGACGCGCGCCGCCTTAGCCTCGATGGCGCGAATGCCCTGATGCACGGCGGCCGAGCCGGTCGCGCATGCGTTTTCCACACGCGTGGCGCGCTTGAAGCGCAGATCGGGCGATGCCTGCAGGACCAGGGAAGCGGTAAAATCCTGGGCCGAGAAGCCGGCATTGAAGTGGCCGAGTACGATCTCGTCGACATCGGCCGGTGCGATACCTGCGTCCTTGAGCGCGTCGGTCGCGACCCGCACGATCAGGCTTTCGACGGATTCGTCGGTCAAACGACCGAACGGCGTATGCGCCCAACCCACGATGCAAGCGGTCATTTGCTACTCCTCCGTCGAACTTTCGACGCTTTCCCGGGCGAAAGCATGACTGCGGTCGCGCCGCAGCTATTAATCTGTCTATTGCACGGCACAATATCAAACGCGTGACTGATCCGCGACCGTTTTGCCCAACCGGGGGAGCCGTCGGCTTTGCGCCCGGGTGTCGTTCTGGTTAGATAGGTTTCCGGCCACGATCCGCGCTTGATTTGGCGGACCTCAAGAATCTGGATTGCGCTCAGTGCCGTCACGCTTCGCGTCGCCCATCTTTCGCGCCGTCGCCCTGTTTTTGGCGATCGGCTTTGCCGCCGGCTTCGGCGGGCGTTCGGCGAGCGCGGAAGCGCTGCTGCTAGTCGAGGCGGACACCGGAAAGGTGCTGCACGCGGAGAACGCGACCTATCCCTGGCATCCGGCGTCGATCAGCAAGCTGATGACCCTCTACGTCACGCTGCATGCGGTCAAAGAAGGCCGCATCGGGCTCGATACGCTCGTGTCGGTCTCCGAGAACGCGATCGCGCAGGCGCCGTCGAAGATGGGCTTCCCGGTCGGCACGCAGATGACCGTCGACAACGCCATCAAGATGATGATGGTGAAATCCGCGAACGACATCGCCGTCGTGCTGGCGGAGGGCGTCGGCGGTTCGATCGAAAAATTCTCCGATGAAATGAACAAGGCGTCGGCGCGTCTCGGCATGACGCAGTCGAGTTGGGTCAATCCGAACGGTTTGCCGGCGGACCAGCAGATCACCTCGGCGCGCGACATGGCGATCCTCGCGCGCGCCTTGATCCGCGAGTTCCCGGAATACGATCTCTATTGGCATATCCCGGCGATCAAGTTCGGACGCCATATCTTCCGCAATTACAACAAGCTGATCGGTCACTATCCCGGCGCTGACGGGATGAAGACCGGCTTCATCTGCGCTTCCGGCTACAATCTCGTTTCGACGGCGACGCGCAACGGCAAGCGCTTGATCGCCATCGTGCTCGGCGCGCCATCCGGCAGAGCGCGAACCGAGACCGCGGCACAGATGCTGGAGAACGGCTTCGATAGCGGCGCGACGGGCGCTCTGTCGTGGCTCATGCCGTCGCTCGGCACCGTTGACGCCCTGACGCCGATCGCCGCCGCGCCGCCAGACTTGCGAGATCAGATCTGCGGCAAGGGGCGGCGTCATCGCGGCGAGGACGACGACGAACCGGCGAGCGCCGGCAACGGCGAGTCGACGAGCGCTGCGTACGCAAGCCTCATTCCGAACTTCCGCTCGAAGGACAAGGGCACGCTTCTCCAGGACCTGCCGCCGTCGATGCCGCCGATTGCCGTTTCCGTCATTCCCGTCAAAGGCATCAAGACCGAGCCTGACGGTTCTCCGGTGGTCGTCGAGAAAAAGAAGAAGGGGCGCAAAACGGTGATCGTGCGCACCCATAAGCAAAAGACCGAAAAGCCGGAGACGACGGCGACGATCAAGGAATCGACTCCGCCCGCTGCGGCAAAGAAGCCTGCGAAGCACAAAGCCAACGCGAAAGCCGCCGCCCCACCGGCGGAAAAGCCGAAATCGCCGGCGGCTCACAAGAAGAAGCCAGCCGCCGCAGACGCTTCTCCCGCCAAGCCGCGAACCTGAAGTGGGCATGGCGGAACGGAGCAGCGCGGCGACGCGCCGGCCTCCGGCGCCCATTCCGCTCACCGTCATCACCGGCTTTCTCGGCGCCGGCAAGACGACGCTGCTCAACCGGCTGCTGAAAGACCCCGCGCTTTCCGACACCGCCGTGCTCATCAACGAGTTCGGCGAGATCGGGCTCGACCACCTGCTGGTCGAGCGGGTCGATGACGGCATCGTGATGCTGTCGAGCGGCTGCCTGTGCTGCACCGTGCGCGGCGATCTCGTCACCGCGCTCGAAAAGCTGCTGCGGGATCGCGACAACGGCCGCATCGCCTTCCGCCGCGTGGTGATCGAGACGACGGGGCTCGCCGATCCGGCGCCGGTGCTGCACACCATCATGGCGCACCCCTATCTGGTGATGCGCTTCCGACTCGACGGCGTGGTGACCCTGGTCGACGCGGTCAACGGCGCGGCGACGCTCGACGCGCACCCCGAAGCGGTGAAGCAGGCGGCGGTCGCCGATCGTCTGGTGCTGACGAAGACGGATCTATCGGATGGTGGTCCGCCGGAACTCGTCGATCGCTTGCATGCGCTTAATCCGGGTGCGCCGATCCTTGATGCGGCCGCTGGTGAGGCGACACCGGAGAAACTGCTCGATTGCGGGCTTTACGACCCGGACGGCAAGGCGCCGGATGTGCGCCGGTGGCTGGCCGACGAGGCGATCGCTGCAGCGCACGACAATCATGATGCGCACGATCATGATCATCACGGGCATCACCACCATCACGACCGCAACCGGCACGACGACCATATCCGCGCCTTCACCGTTTCAACCGAACGGCTCATTCCGCACGCGACGCTCGATATGTTTCTCGACCTTCTGCGCGCCATGCACGGCCCCAATCTGCTGCGCATGAAGGGGATCGTCGGACTTGCTGACCAGCCGGAAAACCCCGTCGTCATCCATGGGGTGCAGCATGTCTTGCATCCGCCGGCGACGCTGCCGGCATGGCCGGACGATGATCGCCGCACGCGCCTCGTCTTCATCACGCGGGATATTGAGCCCGCGGTTATCGAGAACCTGTTGTCGGCCTTTCTCAACGTGCCGATGGTCGACCGCCCGGATGCGGCGGCGTTAGCGGATAACCCTCTCGTGCCGTTCGGTGGCCGTGATCGCTAAAGTAAGTGCCGCCGCGCGCGATTGGACTGGCGAAGTGATTAGACTGGCGAAGCGAGATGGCCGCGGCTATGGAAAGGCGGGCGGTGCCGCGGCGGGGGCCAGAACTGGGGCCATGAGCTTTCTTGAGAATCTCAGGGACGACTTTGTCTATGTCAGTGGCGCGCTACGCGCCTTGCGCCGTTCGACGCCGATCCTGAAGCATCCGAACCGCGTCTTCCCCGATGTGATCGAGGACTTGGCCGTTCAGTACGGCGACGCGCCGGCGCTCCTGTCCGATCGCGAGCGTCTCACCTATCGGGAACTTGGCGCGCGCGCCAACCGCTATGCGCGCTGGGCCCTGGCGCACGGCGTCGGCAAGGGCGACACGGTCTGTCTCCTGATGCCGAACCGACCGGACTACATGGCGGCCTGGCTCGGCGTGACGCGCGCCGGCGGCATCGCCGCGCTGGTGAATACGAACCTCACCGGGACGTCGCTCGCGCACTGCATCAATATCGTGACGCCGAAGCACGTCATCGTCGCAGCAGAGTTGCTTGGCGCCGTCGAGGCCGTGCGCGCGAATCTTGCCGGCGCGCCTTCGATCTGGGTGCACGGCGAGACGGCGGGCGAAACCTTGCGCATCGATCGCGATGTCGATGCGCGCGCTCCTGATCCGCTGACGGCGGCGGAAAAGCCGGCGCTGACGATCGAGGACAAGGCGCTGTTCATCTATACGTCGGGCACGACGGGTTTGCCGAAGGCGGCAAACATCAATCACTACCGGCTGATGCTCGCCGCGCATGCCTTCGCCGGGGTGATGGACGCTCGCGCAAGCGACCGGATGTACAACTGCCTGCCGATGTACCACACGACCGGCGGCGTGGTGGCGACCGGCGCGATGCTCGTTGCCGGCGGCTGTGTGGTGATCCGCGAGCGGTTCTCCGCGCGCGAATTCTGGGATGATATGGTGCGTTGGGAATGCACCGTGTTCCAGTATATCGGTGAGCTTTGCCGCTATCTCGTCAACTCGCCGCCGAGCCCCAACGAGACCAAGCATCGGTTGCGTCTTGCTTGCGGCAACGGGCTGCGCCCGGATGTATGGCCGCAATTCAAGCAGCGCTTCAAGATTCCGCAGATCATCGAGTTCTATGCCGCGACCGAAGGCAACTGCTCGCTCTTCAACTTCGAGGGCAAGGAGGGCGCGGTCGGCCGGCTCCCGTGGTTCATGGAGCACCGCTTCCCGATCAAGGTCGTGCGTTTCGACGTCGAGGCCGAGCAGCCGGTGCGCGACGCCAACGGTTTCTGCGTCGAGGCGGCGACGGATGAGCCGGGCGAGGTGATCGGCAAGATCATCAACGACCCGTCGAAGCCGGGTAATCGCTTCGAGGGCTACGCGGAGAAGGCGGCGAGCGAGCGCAAGGTGCTGCGCGACGTGTTCGAGAAGGGCGACGCTTGGTTCCGCACCGGCGATCTCATGCGCAAGGACAAGCGAGGCTATTTCTATTTCGTCGACCGGGTGGGCGACACCTTCCGTTGGAAGGGCGAGAACGTGTCGACGTCGGAAGTCTCGCAGGCGATGACGAGCTTCCCGGGCATCAAGGACGCCAACGTCTATGGCGTGCGCATCCCCGGCTACGAGGGCAAGGCGGGCATGGCGGCTCTGGTCGCCGCGCCGGGGCTCGACCTCGCGGTACTGCGGACGCACCTGCAGCAAGAGCTTCCCGACTATGCGCGGCCGCTTCTCCTACGCTTCACGCCGGAGATCGACGTCACTGGCACTTTCAAGCAGAAGAAGATCGATCTGGTGCGTGAGGGCTACAATCCCTCCGTTGTCACAGATGCAATATTTTTCAACGATCCACAGGCACAGAGCTTCGTTCGGCTGGACAAGGCAGGGTATGATCGCCTCGTGTCCGGAGGGCTGAGGCTGTGAATGTAGAGGGAGCGGCGACGTCGGCGACGGCGCGCGAGGTGGTGGCGTTTTGGCATACCGCGGGGCCGAAGAAGTGGTTCGCGAAGAACGACGCGTTCGACAAGGAAATCCGCACGCGCTTCCTCTCGCTCTACGAACAGGCGGCGGCGGGGGAGTTGAGCGACTGGGAAAGTTCGCCGGTCGGCGCGCTGGCGCTATTGATTTTACTCGACCAATTTCCGCGCAACATGTTCCGCAACGACGCGCGCGCCTTTGTCGCCGATGAGTTGGCGCGCGGGATCGCCGACCGTGCCATCGAACGCGGTTTCGACCAGCATGCGTCGGTGGACGACCGGGTCTTCTTCTATCTGCCGTTCGAGCATTCCGAGGCGATGGAAGATCAGGAGCGCTGTCTCGCGCTGATGCGTGGGCTCGGCAACGACGACCTGCTGAAGTGGGCGCAGCTCCACGCCGACATCATCCGCCGCTTTGGCCGGTTTCCGCACCGTAACGCGGTGCTGGGCCGAGACTCGACGCCGGAGGAAAAGGCGTTCCTCGATGCCGGCGGCTTCTCGGGCTAACTATCGGCGCTCATTCACGAAATCGCGATCCGCTGATGGCGGGGCGTGGGTAGCGATAAGTCGGACTCCTCCTTTTCCCCGGCGCGGCGTAAGGTCGCAGCCCTGGAGAAGACGCGGTTGCCATCGCGGTACCGACGTCCTTCGCGTTCTTCGTCATTATGAAATGAGAACACTCATGGTCAGGTTCACCACGGCGGCCCTTGCGGCCGCCCTCGCCGTCGCCTTTGGCATCCCCTCCGTGACCCAAGTGCAGGCACAGGTCCCGCAGGGCTATCCGGCGGACTATTCCAAGATCGTCGATGCGGCGAAGAAGGAAGGCAAAGTGGTGGTCTATTCCACCACCGACTCGGCTTCCGCCAACGCGCTGATCCAGGATTTTCGGAAGCTCTATCCGGGCGTCACGGTCGAATATTCCGACCTTAATTCGACCGAGCTCTACAACCGCTTCATCGCGGAGGCAGCTTCCGGCTCCGGGACGGGCGACGTCACCTGGTCCTCGGCGATGGACCTGCAGGTGAAGCTCGCCGCCGACGGCTACGCGCTGACCTATGACTCGCCTGAAATCCCGTCGCTGCCGAAATGGGCGGTATTTAAGAACCAGGCGTTCGGCACCACCTATGAGCCGATCACCTTCGTCTACAACAAGCGCCTGGTGCCGGCGGAAGACGTGCCGCAGTCGCACGCGGACTTCGTGAAGCTCCTCAACGCCAAGCCGGATTTCTATAAGGGCAAGATCACCGCCTACGATCCCGAGCGCTCCGGCGTCGGCTACCTTTTCGTCAACCAAGACGTGGCGAATTGGCCGCAGGCCTGGGATCTGTTCAAGGCGTTCGGCAAGGAGAGCATCAAGCTCTACACCAGCGCCGGCGCGATGATGGAGCGCGTCACCTCCGGCGAGCATCTCGTCGCCTACGGCATCTTCGGCTCTTATGCGCTCAGCCGCTCGCACAAGGATCCGAACCTCGGCATCGTGATGCCGAAGGACTACACGCTCGTCACCTCGCGCGTCGCCTCCATCTCGTCCAAGGCGAAGAATCCGAACGCGGCGAAGCTGTTCCTCGACTACATCCTCTCCAAGCGCGGGCAGGAGATCATCGCCAACAAAGCGGAGCTCTACTCGCTGCGGTCGGACGTCACCGGCGAAGCGACGCTGAAGAAGGTGGAGGAGCTCATCGGCGACAAAGCGCGTCCGGTGCCGATCAATGCCGACCTTCTCGAAGCGCTCAACCAGACCAAGCGTCTGGCCTTCCTGAAGAAGTGGCAAGCGGCGATGAAGGGGCAGTAATCGCGCGGCTTTGAGGCTGGGACCGTCCTGATCCCGGCCTCAATCCAGCGCGGGGGCGCGTTCAACATGCGGTTCGGCTGGTATCGGTTCCTGGTGATTGCGGTCGCGGCGGTGGCGGTGCTCGCGCCGCTGGTACTCGTTTTCTATCAGAGCTTCCTCGACGCACCGTTCTTCCAGCCGGTCACGCATTTCAGCCTCGAGGCCTATTCGTTCATCCTCAGTGAGAGCGATTTCTGGGACGCTTTCGTCACGACGCTGCTGATCGGCGCCGGTATGACGGCGATCGCGGTTCCTCTGGGCGCCATTCTCGCGTTCCTCATCGTGCGCACCGATCTGCCGGGGCGCAGTTGGCTGGAGCCGGTGATCCTCGTTCCGATCTTCGTCTCCGCGATCGTCCTTGCGTTCGGCTATGTCGTCGCGCTCGGCCCGGTCGGCATCTTCTCGATCATGGTGAAGTCGTGGATCGGCGTCGTGCCGTGGAACATCTATTCGCTCGCGTCAATCGCCATCGTCGCTGGCCTGATGCATGTGCCGCACGTCTATCTTTATACGGCGGCGGCGCTGCGCGGGCTCGGCACCGATCTTGAAGAAGCCGCGCGCGTCATCGGCGCCAACCCCTGGCGGGTCGCGATCCACGTCAGCCTGCCGATGGTGATGCCGGCGATCCTGTTCGCGGCGGTCCTCGTCTTTTTCCTCGGCTTCGAGCTGTTCGGCATTCCGCTGGTGCTCGGCGACCCGCAGGGCATCCTGGTGCTCTCGACCTACCTTTATAAGCTCACCAATCTGCTCGGCGTGCCGTCGTATCAACTCATGGCGGTGGTCGTCGTCGCCATCGTCGTCGTCACGCTGCCGCTGATCTACTTGCAGCGCCGGTTGCTGCGGCAGTCACAACGTTACGTCTCGATGCGTGGCAAGGGGCAGCGCGCCGCGCCGCTGCGCCTTGGGAATTGGCGCTGGCCGGCATTCGCGTTCATCGCGCTGTGGTTCTTCGTCACCGTCGTGCTGCCGATCGCCGGCATCACGTTGCGCTCTTTCGTTGTCACCTGGGGCGAGGGCGTGAAGCTCACCGAGGTGCTGACCCTCGATCACTATCGGGCGCTGCTCAATTTCCCGAACATCGAGCGCGGCATTCTCAATACGCTAGCCATCGGGACCATCGGCGGCGCCTTCGCGGTCGTGGGCTATACGCTCGTCGCGCTCGCGATCCATCGCTGGAACTCCGGCTGGGTGCGCTTCGTCGACTACATCGTGATGCTGCCGCGCGCCATGCCCGGCATCGTCGCCGGCCTGGCGCTTCTTTGGGTGTTCCTGTTCTTCAAGCCGATCAGCCCGCTGCGCGCGACGCTC
Source organism: Hyphomicrobiales bacterium (assembly GCA_017304555.1). GTDB lineage: Bacteria > Pseudomonadota > Alphaproteobacteria > Rhizobiales > Xanthobacteraceae > JAFKKS01. The sequence goes on along the minus strand of JAFKKS010000122.1, from coordinate 9,767 downwards.
GTGTCGCTGTGGCTCGCCTACACGATCGTCTGGTTCGCTTACGGCATGCGGCTCATTTCCGGCACGCTCCTGCAAGTCGCGCCGGAACTGGAGGAGGCGGCGCGCACCGTCGGCGCGAGCGAAGCGCGCGTCATGCGTGACGTCAGCGTGCCGTTGATCCGCTACGGCATGATCGCGAGCTGGCTCCTCATCTTTCTCATTTTCGTGCGCGAATATTCGACCGGCATCTACCTGCTCGGTCCGGGGACGGAAGTGATCGGCTCGCTGCTCGTTTCTCTCTGGGGCACGGGCGACGTCGATCTCGTCTCCGCGCTGTCCGTCATCAACGTCGCCATGATCGGCATTGGCCTTGCCATCGCCGTGCGGCTGGGGGTGCGCCTGCATGCCTGATCTCGCAATCCAGAACCTCTCGCTGCGCCTCGGCGACAACGAGATTCTCAAGGGCGTTTCGCTCACGATCCCGGTCGGCAACGTGGTCGCGCTGCTCGGGCCGTCCGGTAGCGGCAAGACGACGCTTTTGCGCGCCGTCGCCGGGCTCGTTCGATTCCGAGCGCGGCCTCGAAATGCCGGCGGAGCAGCGCGGCCTCGGTCTCGTCTTTCAGTCCTATGCGCTGTGGCCGCATCGCACGGTGCAGGACAATGTCGCTTACGGGCTGAAGTTGCGCGGCGTCGCCGCCGACGAAATCAAGACGCGGGTCGCGAAGGCGCTGGAGCAGATCGGACTTGGCCATCTCGCGGCGCGCTATCCGCATCAGTTATCCGGCGGGCAGCAGCAGCGCGTCGCGCTCGCCCGTGCGCTCGTCTACGAGCCGCCGGTGATCCTGCTCGACGAGCCGTTATCGAACCTCGATGCCAAGCTGCGGGAGGAGGCGCGGGCCTGGTTGCGCCAGCTCATCACCAGCCTCGGCCTTTCGGCGCTGTGCGTCACGCATGACCAGGTCGAGGCGATGGCGCTCGCCGACCGCATCATCCTGCTCAACGGCGGCGTGGTCGAGCAGGAGGGAACGCCGACCGAGCTCTACACCGCGCCGCGTAGCCTCTTCGCCGCGGAGTTCATGGGCTCGAACAGCCAGCTCAACGGAACGCTGGCGTCGCGTCAGGGAGGGCAAGCGGAAATCGAGGTGGAAGGCCAGCGGCTACGTGGCGTCGATCGCGGCAGCGCTGCGCCGGGTGCGGCGGCAACGGGTGTCATCCGTCTCGAGGCGGTGCGGGTCGATGGAGCGTCGGGCGGGAACGGCCTGACGATGACGCTCGCGACGCAGATGTATCTCGGCGAACGCTGGGAGGTCGTGTTCACGCGCGGCGCGACGACCGTGCGAGCCTATGCGCACGCACCGCTCGCGGAAGGCGAGCACCACGTTGAATTTCCGCCCGACGCGCTCTGGATTTTCTAGAGCGTTCATCCTCCGCTGCGGAGTGGATGGTGCGCGCCGACGCTCTTCGACGTTAACGATCTTTTAACTCTGCTGTCGGTGTTGCCACCTCTTTGCAGTATCCCCGGCTGCGGCAATTGCGCCGCCACACGGGATTCATCGCCTGTCCGAACCGAACATTAAGTGCTTTTTGCCATGGTCGCCAAAAGCCGGGGGGCAAGGCAGGACGTGGCGTTGACGAGTTCCGAAAGCGAGCGTGCGGCATCGGCCGGTGGATGGGCCGGCGTGGTTGCGCGCGTGCGCCACTGGCTCTCGGACGCGAGCCATTCGTCGCTGGCGCAGCGCATGGCCGGCGCGGCCTTCCTGATCCGTGTCGCCAGCGCCGGCATCCTCTATCTGTCGCAAGTCGTTCTCGCGCGCTGGATGGGATCGTACGAGTTCGGCGTCTACATCTACGTGTGGACGTGGGTGCTTCTGATCGGCGGTCTTTTCGATCTCGGCCTTGCGCAATCGGCGCAACGCTTCATCCCGGAATATCTGCAACTCGGCCGCCTCGATCTGCTGCGCGGGTTCCTCGCCGGCAGCCGCTGGATCGCGGCGGGCGCATCGACGCTCGCTGCGGCGTTGGCGGCGCTCGCCGTCCTGCTCTTGCGCGGCTGGATGGATTCGGTGCTTGTCCTGCCGCTGTTCCTCGCCTGCCTCTGCCTGCCGTTCTACGCGGTGAGCGGCGTACAGGACGGCATCGCGCGCTCCTATAATTGGCTGCATATCGGGCTGACGCCGCCTTACATCCTGCGTCCGGTTTTGTTGATCGTGTTCATGGGCGCGGCTTTCTTCGCCGGCCTGCCGGTCGATGCGACGTCCGCGATGCTTGCCGCCGTCGGCTCGACTTGGGTGACGGCGCTGCTGCAACTGGTGATGCTCAACCGGCGCCTCGGCCGTGAGGTGGAGAGAGGCCCGAAGCTGCATCAACCGAAGATCTGGTTGGCGACGTCGCTTCCGATCTTCCTGGTCGAGAGCTTCTATTTGCTGCTGACCTATACCGATCTATTGATGCTGAAGCATTTCCGCTCGCCGGAAGACATCGCGATCTATTACGCGGCGGCAAAAACCTTGGCGCTCGTCGCCTTCGTCAATTTCTCTGTCTCCGCCGCCGTCGCGCACCGCTTCACCGAGTATCACGTGAGTGGAGACCGTGAGCGGCTGTCGGCGTTTCTCGCCGAATCGATTCGCTGGACCTTCTGGCCGTCGCTGGTGGCGATGGCGATCATTCTTGCGGTGGGCCGCCCGTTCCTGTGGCTGTTCGGCAAAGGCTTCGTCGACGGCTATCCGATCATGTTCGTGCTCGCGATCGGTCTGCTCGCGCGCGCGGCCGTCGGTCCCGTTGAGCGGCTGCTCAATATGCTCGGGCAGCAGAACATCTGTGCTCTGGTCTATGCCCTTTCCTTTGCGATCAACATCATCGGCTGCGCGATTCTCATCCCGCTCATCGGTACGATCGGCGCTGCTGCGGCGACATCACTTGCGCTGGTCGTGGAATCGATCCTTCTTTTCGTCGTCACCAAGCGGCGACTGGGACTGCATGTCTTCATCTGGTCCCGCGCGCGAGGGGCGGCGCAATGAGCATCGCCAGCAGCCTGCGTCGCGTCACTCCGCGACCGCGTGACGGTTTGGAACGCCGCTCGCGTGAGGGCCAAAACTCCATCGCGCCGCGCTTCGCGTCATTTAATCGGCAAGACGGACAAGACTGCGCCAACGGACGTTTCCACGTCGAGAAACGCGCGCTTGCTGATTTGGCGGACATCGCGCCGGCCTGGCGCGATCTTGCGCGACGAGCGCTGGAACCCAATGTATTTTACGAACCGGAGTTCGCGCTTGCGACGGCGCCGGTGTTCGGGCCGAAAGTGGAGGTTCTTCTCGTCTGGTCGCGACAGGAGCCGCGGCGGCTTGTCGGCTTCTTTCCTTTCCAGATTTCGCACCGGCGCTATGGCCTTTTCCCTTCGGTGCTTGTCGGCTGGACGCATCCTTATGCGCCGCTCGGGACGGCGCTCGTCGATGGCGACGCGCCGGAGGCCGTGGTCGCGGCCCTCTTCGATTATGTTGCGGCATCGTCGGACTTGCCACGCCTGATGTTGTTCCCACTGGCTCCGACGCAGGGGCGCTGGGCCAACGCGCTGGCGGCGGCGCTGGTGCGCCGTGGCGGCCGTGTCGCGCTTTTCGATCAACATCGGCGGGCGCTTCTGGCGCCGCCCGGCGATCGCAAAACGTATCTCGACCGCTCGGTTTCTCGAGGCAAGCGTAAAGAGTTGCGGCGTCAGTTGCGCCGCTTGTCGGAACGCGGCGCGCTTGTCGTCTCCCAGGCTCTGACGCCCGAGGCAATCGGCCCGGCGCTCGAGGCGTTCCTGGCGCTCGAGGCGAAAGGCTGGAAAGGGCGCACGGGAAGCGCTGCAATAATGCAGGCAGGCGTCGGCGCGTTCATGCGCCAGGCCATGCATGATTTGTCGGCACGCGGCGGTGCGCGGCTCGTTCTGCTCTCGGTCGCCGATCGGCCGATCGCGGCGGGCATCGTGCTGCGGAGCGGCGAGCGCGCCTGGTTCTGGAAGATCGCCTATGATGAGACGGAGGCGCGCGCGTCACCCGGCGTGCAGTTGACGATCGAACTGACGCGCTCGCTGCTTGCCGACGCAACGCTCGAACAGACGGATTCATGCGCGACCGCCGGCCACCCGATGATCGACAGGTTGTGGCTCGAACGGCTGGAGCTTGCCGATCATCTGTTGCAGATCGGCCCCGGCGGCAAAGCACGCTTTACCTTCGCGTGTCATCTTGAGACGCTGCGGCGCGGGGCGGTTACGATGGCTAAACGTCTGCGCGATCGATTGCGCTGAACACGGCTCTTGCCATTGCGCGTTATGCCTGTTCGCGCAGCGCCCTACGGATGATCTTGCCGGTCGTCGTCATCGGCATGGCGTCGATGAACGAGACTTCGCGCGGATATTCGTGGGCAGAGAGCCGCGTGCGCACGAAGTTCTGAATTTCCACGGCGAGTGCGTCGCTCGCCTTCTGGTCCGGCTTGAGCACGATGAAGGCTTTGACCACTTCAGTGCGCACGGGGTCGGGCTTTCCGACCACGGCCGCGAGCGCGACTGCGGGATGGCCGATGAGACAGTCTTCGATTTCACCGGGTCCGATGCGATAGCCGGCCGAGGTGATGACATCGTCGTCGCGGCCGACGAAGGTGAAGTAACCGTCGTCGTCGATGACGCCCTGGTCGCCGGTCGTCATCCAGTCACCGATGAACTTCTCGCGCGTCGCCTCCGGGCGCTTCCAGTATTCGATGAACATCACGGGGTCGGGACGCTTCACGGCGATCTGGCCGATCTCGCCTGTAGCCGCGGGAGTGCCGTCCGCGCGCAGGACGCCGACGACGTGGCCCGGCGCCGGCTTGCCCATCGACCCGAGGCGCGAAACGCCGATCGATGCGCAGGAGCAGAGCACGAGGTTGCATTCGGTCTGGCCGTAAATTTCGTTCACGTCGACGCCGAGCGCGGAGCGTCCCCATTCCATCGCCTCGCCGCCCAGCGTCTCGCCGCCTGATGCGACGCTGCGAAGATTGAGTGCGTGACGTCCCTTCGGATGCGGGGCCGCGCGCAGCATGCGCAGCGCGGTCGGCGGGATGAAGGCGTTGCGCACGCCGAGACGCGCCATCAGCGCGAATGCGTCTTCCGGATCGAACTTGTCGAACTTGCGGGCAACGATCGGTACGCCGTGATGCAGGCTCGGCAGCATCGCGTCGAGCAATCCGCCGGCCCACGCCCAGTCTGCCGGCGTCCAGAAGCGGTCGCCGGGCTGCGGGAAGAAGTCGTGCGGCATTTCTGTGCCGGGCAGGTGGCCGAGCAGTACGCGATGCGCATGTAGCGCGCCCTTCGGTTGGCCGGTCGTGCCGGAGGTGTAGATCATCAAGCCGGGATCGTCAGGCGAGGTGGCGACGGGCGTAAAGGTGGAGGCAGCGCGCGCGAGCGATTCATGGAAGCCTTCGGCGCCGTCGCTCGGCCCGTCGATCGACAGAACGAGCTTCAGGTCGGGCAACGCGTCGCGGATCTGTGCAAGCTTCGCCGCACCCGCCGCATTGGTCACAACCACTTTTGCGCCTGAGTTCTCGAAGCGATATTTCAGCGCGTCGACGCCGAACAGCACCGCGAGCGGCAATGCAACCGCGCCTGCCTTGTAGATCGCGACATGCCCGGCCGCGACCTCGGGCATCTGCGGGAGAAGGATGGCGACGCGATCGCCGCGCGTGACGCCATGCGCGGTCAGGACATTGGCGAGACGGTCGGACGTCTCCTTCAGCCCGCCAAAAGTGAGCTCGTCGACGCGCCCGTCGGGATGCCCATGCAGAATGGCAAGGCGGCGCGGATCCTTCAGCGCCCAGCGGTCGCAGACGTCGACGCCGATATTGTACTGGGCCGGCACCTGCCAGCGGAACGCGCGGGTCAGCGCGTCGTAGTCGCGAATGTCAGGGATCATGGTCCGCCGTGGCTTGGCTGTCCGGAAGATGGAAGCATTCCACGAAATCGGAGGGAAACAAACCTCGACTATCGAACCATCGGTGCGCCCGGCAATCAGGCGGAGTGGGATTTCTAAACGTCCTCGTCCTCAAACGAAAATGGCCGGGCTAGCCCGGCCACAACGCACGCAAGATCGGAAAGGCTCAGCTCGCTTCGGCGAGCTTCTTCTGGATCTGCCGCTTCACGTCGAGCGCGCGGTCGGAAAGCTCATCGTTCTTCGCCTTGATCAGGAAGGCGTCGAGGCCGCCGCGATGGTCGATCGACTTGAGGGCGTTGGCCGAGATGCGCAGGCGCACGCTGCGCCCCAGCGCGTCGGACTGCATCGTCACGTCGCAAAGATTGGGCAGAAACCGCCGCTTCGTCTTGCGGTTGGAGTGGCTTACCTTGTGCCCGACCTGCGCGGTCTTGCCGGTCAGTTCGCACCGCCGTGACATGATCATAACCTCGTATACGCGGGCGTCTTCGCCCCGCGGCCAGTATCGACATCCTCGATGAGGAAGGGCGACCCTATAATTGGGGCGCTCGCGTCCGTCAAGCATGACGGCCCTCTGGTATCACACAAACGGCGCAATTAACGCTGAAATAACAGGGACGAGCGGTCAGCACGATACCGCTCGCGAACTCCCAAGCCGCCCCCTATTTTCATCGCGAGGAGTGAACGGCGCGTTCGCCCTCCGCTCAAGGGCCGGGATGCCGATCGTTTCATGCCGCAAAACTTCCGCTTGAAGCCGCCGATGACCCTTCATCGCCGCATGGGCCGTGGGCTCGCCGTTGCGCTGCTTGGCGTCGGCTGGGTGGGGCTTGCCGCGACGGGAGCGCAGGCCCAGGCGAAGCTCGATGCGGAGTACGGGGTGACCCTTCTCGGGCTGCCGATCGGCTCCGGCACTTGGTCGGTCGAACTCTCCGGCGATCACTACACCATGAACGCGACCGGCAAGGTCGCGGGCATCATGAAGGTATTCTCGAGCGGCGAGGGTGCGGCCTCGGTGCGTGGCACGATCAGCGCCGCCAAGCTCCTCCCGGCCGGCTATGCCATCAATATCAAGGCGGGCGGGAAGGCCGACCAAGTGCGCATGGCGCTGGCAAGCAGCACCGTGAAGCAATTGTCGGTCGAGCCGCCGCCCGAGCCGAAGCCGGACCGGATTCCACTGACCGACGCCAACAAGCGCGGCATCACCGACCCGATCAGCTCAGGCATTTTCTCGGTCGGAGACAAGGGTCTCACGCCGGAAGTGTGCCAACGCACCGCGCCGATCTTCGACGGCCGCATCCGCTTCGACCTGGCGCTGTCGTTCAAGAAGATGGCCAAGGTCAAGACGGAAAAGGGCTACGCGGGCCCGGCGGTCATCTGCGCCGTCAAGTTCAATCCCATCGGTGGGCACGAGGCGCACAAGTCGGGGATTCGGTTCCTGCGCGAAACGCGCGATATCGAAATCTGGTACGCGCCGATCGAAGGCACGCATTTCGTCGCCATGTACAAGATCATGCTGCCGACGCAACTCGGGATCGCGGCGATCGAGGCGAAGCGCTTTGTCGTAGCGCCGCTTTCAGTCCGGGCCGGCGCGACCGGCGCCAAAACGCAGTAGCCGTGTCGCCATCTTGCCGAACGGGCGGACGTATGTCTTGACTCCTTGGGTCGGCAGTGGCTGGCGCAAATCTTAACGAAGATGACCGGCGCCGCCGCAATGCGTCGTTTCGGATTCAGGATATAGTATTACGAGGGCGTAGACGCGCTACATGGCGCGTGAACAAAATCCGAAATGTGGCGAGTCAGCGATTCGGCCGCGATTCGTTCTAGACTCGTTCCGTCTCTTAAGACGCAAAGGCGAAGGCGTCACATTGTGAAACAGATCGCGCCGGCGTCCGGCCGCTGCCTTCTTCAATCGGCCGGCAAATAAATGAATCTCCATCTCTCGACATCTGTCGGCCGCGATGCGGTCGTGGCCGGCGCTGGCGTGACCGCCGTGCTCGGCCCGACCAATACGGGCAAGACGCATCTGGCGATCGAGCGGATGCTGGCGCATTCGTCCGGCGTCATCGGACTGCCGCTGCGGCTTCTCGCGCGCGAGGTCTATAGCCGATGCGTCGAGCGTGTCGGCGCGGATGCCGTTGCCCTGATCACCGGCGAGGAGAAGATCAAGCCGCCGCATGCGCGCTATTGGGTCTCGACCGTCGAGGCCATGCCGCGCGATCTCGATGTCGCTTTCGTCGCCATCGACGAAATTCAACTCGGCGCCGACCTCGAGCGTGGCCATGTCTTCACCGACCGGATGCTGCATCGCCGGGGCCGCGAGGAGACACTCGTTCTCGGCGCGCAAACTGTGCGCCCGATGGTCGAGAAACTGCTGCCGGGCGCTCACATCCTCAGCCGGCCGCGCCTTTCGCAACTCACGCACTCCGGTGACCGCAAGATCACGCGGCTGCCGCGACGCTCGGCGATCGTCGTGTTTTCTGCCGACGAGGTCTACGCCATCGCCGAACTGATCCGCCGCCAGCGCGGCGGCGCCGCGGTGGTGCTCGGCGCGCTCTCGCCGCGCACCCGCAACGCGCAGGTCGATCTCTACCAGTCTGGCGATGTCGATTATCTGATCGCGACGGATGCAATCGGCATGGGGCTCAACCTCGACGTCGATCACGTCGCCTTCGCGTCCGACCGCAAATATGACGGCTATCAGTTCCGGCGGCTCAACCCGGTCGAGTTCGCGCAAATCGCCGGCCGTGCAGGGCGCGCCACGCGCGACGGCACGTTCGGCACGACCGGACGCTGCGAGCCGTTCGAGCCGGAACTGGTGCAGGCTCTCGAGAGCCACAGCTTCGAGCCGCTGAAGGTCATGCAGTGGCGAAACAGCGTGTTGGACTTCGCTTCGCTTGGCGCGCTGCAGACCTCGCTTGCGATGGTTCCGACCCAGCCGGGGCTTACGCGTGCGCCCGTCGCCGAAGACATTCGCGTGCTCGACCATGCCGTGCGTGACGAGGAGGTGCGCGCTCTGGCACGCTCGCCGGAAGCGGTCGAGCGGCTTTGGGACGCCTGCCAGGTTCCGGACTATCGAAAGATTTCTCCGGCCATGCATGCCGAGCTTGTCACAACCCTCTATGGATTCCTGATGCGGGACGGTACTGTCCCCGCCGACTGGTTCGCGCGACAGGTGGCACTTGCAGATCATACGGACGGCGATATCGATACGCTCTCGACGCGCATCGCTCACATCAGGACATGGACCTTTGTTGCAAATCGTCCCGACTGGCTCGCCGACCCCGAGCACTGGCAGGGCATCGCCCGCGGTGTCGAGGACAAGCTTTCAGATGCGCTGCATGAACGGCTGCTGCACCGCTTTGTCGATCGCCGCACTAGCGTTTTGATGCGGCGGCTGCGAGAGAACGCAATGCTCGAAACAGAAATCAGTAAGACCGGCGAGGTACTCGTCGAAGGTCATCCGCTCGGCAGGCTGGAGGGCTTCCGCTTCGCCGCGGATCCAACCTCGAGCGGTCCGGAAACGAAGGCGCTGCGTGCCGCCGCGCAGAAAGCTCTTGCGAGCGAGATCGACGCGCGCTCCGCACGCCTGTCGGCGGCGGGCGACGATCAGTTTGTGCTTGCGTCGGATGGAACGATCCGCTGGCTGGGCGATGCGGTCGCCAAGCTGACGCCAGGCGACGATGTGCTGCGCCCGCATGTGCGCATCATCGCCGACGAGCATTTGACGGGTGCGCCGCGCGACGCCGTTCAGGCGCGGCTCGACCTTTGGGTTAAAGCGCATATCGAAAAGATCCTCGGCGCGCTGAATGCGCTTTCGGCGGCGGAGGATGTGACCGGCCTCGCACGCGGCGT
>JAFKKS010000509.1 GCA_017304555.1 Hyphomicrobiales bacterium | reverse complement strand
CATTCGCCGCCTGGTCCGCTCGAGCGGCGAATGCCTCATCGGCAACTCATGTCCTCGTTTCATTTTCTCCGCCCAATCTAGCCCTTCCTGACAAGCAACCGCACGAACGCGCGGATATCGGCCTGGCTTTCCAGCGCCATGCCGGCCTGGAAGATTTCGGCGCCCTGGGATTCAGGCAGCAGCTCCCGCAGGCAGGTATCGAACTTCTCGCGGAACTCATTAAGGGTAAACGGGTTTCGCGGATCGCCTTTCTGATAGTCGACGCGGGCCTCGAAGCTGCGCCCGTCCTTGGTCGTGAGCGTGCAGATCGAGGGCATCGACATCGGCAGAAGTGGGATTTTGTCCAGTTCGGCATCTGCTTCTGCCGTCATCCGGTCGGCAAGCTTCAGTGTTTCCGGATTGCCGAGCTGTTCGGCATCGAAATCGGAGAGCTTGACCGTGCCGCCGTTTCGCAGGCCAACAGCGACGCAGTAAGGCAGGCTCATCTGAGCGTCGAGTTCGTTCTGCGGCCTGAATTTCCGCACGCGATCACCGAAATAATCGATCGTATAGGGAATGAGGAAGGTCTTTATCCTGAAGTTGATGCTCTCGATATCGTCAATGGCGATGCCATTGTCGCGCGTTATCTGGATCGCGGCTTCGAGCGGCGCCGCGTTACCGTCACAGAACGGGTATTTCTTGAACGATGTTTGCAGGATATCGAAGCGCTGGCCGAGCTCTTCCGCCAGGCGGGCTGCATCGTTCGAGCCTGAATAAGCCTTCAGGACGCCGAAATTCCCCTCGAAAATCGTCTTGGGTCCTGTCATGCCGCGCTTGGCCAGATGCGCCGAAACGATGCCGCCCTGGGCCGCCTTGGCGACATGGTAGCGCTTGGTATCGGAGCCTGCTTCCAGAAACTCTATCGTGCCGCCGGCATAGCTTCCCGCGATGCCGAAAGCATTGAGAAGCTGGTCGGAATCGAGTTTCAACAGCCTGCCGGCCACGGCGGCAGCGACGAATGAGCCGCACACGGCGGTCGGCTGGAGACCGCGCAGGTAGAGCCCCTGCGAGTTCATGGCCATGGCCGTGCGGGTGGCGACGTCATAGCCGAGAATGATCGCCGCGAGAATGTCCTGGCCGGACGCGCCGACGCTTTCGCCGACGGCGAGTGCCGTGGTCGGGATGACGCCGCCAACCTGGATGCCGGCCAGATCGTCGTTGAAATCCATGCTGTGGACGAAGACCGCGTTCACCAGCGCGGCGTTCACGTCGGGCACCTTGTCGCCGTGGAGCCAGACGGTGGCATGCGGGTTGCCGCCCTGATGGCGGGCGAAATCGAGCGCCGCATGGGACCAGGGCTTCTCCGTGCTGGCAAGGCCGACGCAGATGGCGTCGAGCAGGCAAAGCTTGGCGTGGTTCAGGGTCGCTTGCGGCAGATCCTCGTATTTGAAGGTGGTGACGTAATCGGCGAGCTGATGGGCGGCGGTTTTCATGAAAATCCCCTTTGGGCGGCATGTTCAGGAAGCCTGTTGCTGATTTCCCGCTACAGGAAGCGGGCGAGGAATGATTTCGTCTCCGGCTTCTGGGGGCGGATCAGCACGTCCTCGACGGAGCCGCTTTCCGCGACAACGCCTTGGTGCATGAAGGCGACGAGGTCGGAGACCTCGCGCGCGAACGAGATTTCATGGGTGACGATGATCATCGTCATGCCCTGCCTGGCGAGGTCCCGCATGACGGCGAGCACCTCTCCGACCAATTCAGGGTCGAGCGCGCTGGTCGGCTCGTCGAAGAGCATCAGCGCCGGCTTCATGGCGAGGGCCCGTGCGATTGCCACCCGTTGCTGCTGGCCACCCGACAGCTCGGATGGGTAGGCGTCCGCCTTGTCACCGAGCCCGACGCGATCGAGCAGATCCCTGGCGGCAGCGATGGCAGCCGCGCGCGGCTCACCCTTCACGCCGATCGGCGCCTCGATCAGGTTCTCCAGCGCCGTCATGTGCGGAAACAGATTGAAATGCTG
>JAFKKS010000508.1 GCA_017304555.1 Hyphomicrobiales bacterium | reverse complement strand
CAGATGCGCGCGATCAGCATCACCAGATTGGACATCGTAGTCTCCCCCTTTGAAACGCGGCGCTTCGCTTAGCGCGGTTCGGCGTCATCAACAATCGTCATCGTAAGGCGCCGGCGAAACATCATCGTGACCATGTCGTCAAAGTGACGCCAGCGGCCGGATCGAGCAGTCGCGGCGGTCCTGCTTTCAAACCTGCCATGCGCAGCTTTTCCTCCGGCGTCGCATCCGTGCCGACGCCGTCGAAAATCGGCCGTCCATGCGGCACGTGCACCTTTGCAGCGCGCGACAGGTGAAAGGCGTCGTACCCGATCGCGAGAAACGTCCCGAACACCTCCGTGCCGCCGATCACCGCGAGCGAACCCTGCCGTAATCCCAGCACCAGGCGCGCCGCTTGAAACGTCGCACCTGCGGGATTCCAGAAGAGCGCCTGAGGATCGTCGGCATCCGGCTGCAGCGACGCCACCTTACGCGTGAGTACGAGCCGCCGGCGGCCGAGATTGCGTTCCCGTTCGTGGGTGATTCGGCCCAGCGCAACCGCGGCGGCGCTATCGAGCGCGGCGCGGAAAAAGCGTTGATCGGCATCATTTTTCAGTTGCGGAGGGAACTCTCCCTGCGCGTCGGCGATCATCCCCTCGACGGAGACAATGGCGTATCCCTCGATGCGATAATCCTGTGGCATCCGGCCGCTTTCCTGCTTCATGCGCCAGCATACGCTCCCACGCCTCTTGTGCTAAGGCTGCCACTCATCGGACTCACCCGGACCACGAGAATGCAGGCACTGTTCATCGGCCAGACCTACATCGACGTCACGTTCCTGACCGATCATTTTCCAACCGGCGACGAGAAAACCGTCGCACAGGACTACGCCATCAGCTTCGGCGGCAATGCGGTGTCGGCCGCCTTCTGCTGCGCCAAGCTCGGCGTCGCACCGGATCTGCTGACGTCACAGGCCGACGATTGGCTCTCGCGCATGTTCCTGGACATGGCGGCGAAGTACGGGATCTCCGTGCACGGACGCAAAGTGCGCGAATCCTCGCTCTCCTTCGTCATGCCGAACAACGGCAAGCGCGCCATCCTGCGCTGTCGCGACGATGACTATCTGCATCCCCTGCCGCCGCTCGACCTGTCGCGATGCCGCGCCCTGCATCTCGACGGACACCAAGCAGACGCCGCGATGTATTACGCCAAGCAATGCCGAGAGCGCAGCATCCTGACGTCGCTCGACGGCGGCGGCGTGCGGGTGAACACGCTCGAACTATTGGAACATATCGATGTCGCGATCTGCTCCGAGCGGTTTTGCGAACAGCTCAACCTCAGCGCCGGCGAACTCTGCGAGCTCTTGAAGGCGAAGGGATGCAAGGTGGGCGGCGTCACGCTCGGCGAGCGCGGGCTCGTCTGGTACGAGGGAAACGAGGCGATCCGCACGATGCCTTCGCTCGCCGTTCCCAAGGCCGATGTCATCGACACCAACGGCGCCGGCGACATCTTCCACGGCGCTTACATGTATTCCTGGCTCGCCGATCCCGACCGAAGCTGGTCGGAACACTTTCACTTCGCGCGGGCAGCCTCGGCGCATTCGGTGCGCTTCCTCGGCATCGAAGCTTCGCTGCCGACAGTCTCCGACGTGCTCGCTGCAGGACAGATGTTCAAAGAGGCGGCGTAATGCTCAGGCCTTCGCCGCCGCGACGTATTCGGCGATGAAGCGCGGCAGGGCGAACGCCGCAACGTGAACCTCGGGCGTCCAATATTTCGTTTGGAACGAGCCGGCCGCGGCATAGCGCGCGGAGATTTCGTCGCGTGACGTCAAACGAAGCGCGGGATCGTCCGTCGCCCATCCCATCGCCATATGGCCGCCGATATAGGTTGGGATCGCCGCAACGTAACAGCCCGCATCAGCAAACAATGCGTTGAAGTGACGGAGCGACGAGACGAGCTCGTCGGCTTGGAAAAACGGCACGCCATTCTGCGTCACCAGCACGCCGCCCGAGGCGAGGCA
>JAFKKS010000507.1 GCA_017304555.1 Hyphomicrobiales bacterium | reverse complement strand
GCTCAGTCCCAGCGCGCGAAAGCCGAGGCCGACATGGCGGGCGCGCTCGAAATAGTCCCGCCAGGTGCAAGGATTCCAGATGCCGAATTCCTTCTGCCGGATGGCCACCTGATCGGGATGGCGGCGCGCATTGTCGCGCAGCGTCTGCGGCAGTGTCGCTTCGGGGAACATGTCAGGGGTCATGCCAGCCTCGCCACAGATCAGGACAGCCAGCGCTTGCGGCGCTTGTAATGCTTGATGCCGCGGAAGCCCTTGGCCTCGGCATTCGCCGCGCCGACGCCGAGATAGAATTCGCGGACATCCTGATCGCGGATCAACAGCTCCGTCGGCCCGTCGGTGACGATCTTGCCGGACTCCATGATGTAGCCATAGGTCGAGACCGCGAACGCCACCGCCGCGTTCTGCTCCACCAGCAGCATGGAGACGCCCTGCTCGCGGTTGATGCGCGCGATGATGGTGAAGATTTCCTCCACCAGCTTGGGCGACAGGCCGAGCGACGGCTCGTCGAGCAGCATCAGCTCCGGCTGCGCGATCAGCGCGCGACCGATGGCGAGCATCTGCTGCTCGCCGCCGGACAGATAGCCGGCGCGGCCGGTGCGGCGTTCGAACAGCCGCGGGAAATAGCTGTAGACCAGATCGAACGGCGTCCGGTTACTGGTACGCCCCGCGGTGGCGTAGGTCGCGGCGGTGAGGTTTTCCTCCACCGTCAGGTCCTCGAAAATCCGCCGGCCTTCCATGACGTGAAATAGCCCGCTCCGCACCAGCTGATGCGGCGACAGGCGCGAGATGGCGCCGCCCTTGAACAGGATGTCGCCCGCCGTCACCCGGCCGTCCTCGAGTTCGAGCAGGTTGGACACGGCCTTGAGGGTGGTCGATTTGCCGGCCCCGTTCGAGCCCAGCAACGCGACCACCGCTCCCTTTTCGACCGTCAACGACAGGCCGCGAAGCACCTGGACCGTCTTGTTATAGACGACCTCGATATTGTTCACGGAGAGGAGCGCTTCGGCGGCCATCGTCGTTACTTCGCGATCCGGATCCAGTCGGACACCGGCTTCATCAGCTTGCTCGCGCCGTCATACTGATAGACGCGACCGATCGGAATGGTGTTTCCCGGGATCGAGATCGGTACGCCGATGATGCCGCCGGTGTCGAAATCCTTGATCGAATTCAGCGCGGCCTTCAGGTTGGCGGCGGTGAGCTCCTTCTTGGCGTCGAGGGTGCGCTTCACCGCTTCGGTCATCAGCATCGCCGTGAGGAAGCCCTGGGTATAGCCGGTGGACTGGTATTCGGGGCGCATCTGCCGAATCTTCTCCAGCATCGGCGATTTGCCTTCGGTGTCGAAGTAATAGCGATACGGCATCACGCCCATGAAGCCGTCGGCCACGTCCGCCGACTTGGCCCAGATGGCGTTGTCCATCGACCAGAAAGTGCCCATGAAGCGGGTCTTAAGGCCGAGCTGCTTGGCCTGGGTCATGAATTCCGGCAGCGGCGCCAGAATGTAGCCGTGGAAGATGGTGAAGTCCGGGTCGGCCCGGCGCAGCTTCAGCACCTCGGTGGAAACGTCGACGCTGGTCGGCGGCGTGACGATCTTCTCCACGATCTTGAGGCCTAGCTCCCCCGCCCGCTTCTCGGTCGGCGCGATCGGGTCGCGGCCGAATTCGGTGTCGGAATTGACCAGCGCGATCTTGGCGCCCGGCTTGGCCTTGGCGATATATTCGAGAAGGATGCCGATCATTTCCGAATAGTCCGGACCGGCGATGAACTGGTACGGATAGTTCTTCGGATCGTTCAGCTCGGTGGCGAACGACGCGCCGGCGAGCATGATATCGCCGCGACGGTTCAACTCGGCATTGATGGTCTTGGAGAATGCCGTGGAGTCGCCGTAGTAGAGATTCACCTTCTCCTGGCTGGTGATGCGGTTGAACACCGCCACCGAATTGTCGACCTTGTAGCCAGTGTCCTCGGCGACGTATTTGAGCTTGCGGCCGTTGATGCCGCC
>JAFKKS010000157.1 GCA_017304555.1 Hyphomicrobiales bacterium | reverse complement strand
CCATGCCGCCAGCGCTCTAGTCACCCCTTGCGCCATCCCATACATTCGCGCCGCAAACGCACGGCCATTTGCGGTCGGCGACAGACGTATCGACGGATTTGACAGGAGATTTTGCTAATGGCTGCGCAGCAGAAGGTCGCGCTGGTGACGGGAGCGGGAACGGGTGTGGGAAAAGCGGCGGCGCTGGCGCTGGCGCGGGCCGGATTTTCCGTCGTGCTCGCCGGCCGTCGCAAGGAGCCGCTGGAGGAGACGATCAAGGAAGCCGGCGGCGGTAAGCACCTCGCCGTGCCGACGGATCTGCGCAGCATCGAAGCGATCCGCGCGCTGTTCGCCAAGGTGAAGTCCGAGTTCGGCCGCCTCGACGTGCTCTTCAACAACGCCGGCCTGGGCGCGCCGCCGGTGCCGTTCCACGAACTGCCGGCCGAAAAGTGGCAAGAGGTGGTCGAAACCAACCTCACCGCGCCGTTCGTGTGCACGCAGGAAGCCTTCAAGATCATGAAGGACCAGAACCCGCGCGGCGGCCGCATCATCAACAACGGCTCGATCTCGGCGCATACGCCGCGCCCGCGCTCCGTCGCCTACACCTCGACCAAGCACGCGATCACCGGTCTCACGAAATCGACCGCGCTCGACGGCCGCGAATACGACATCGCGTGCGGGCAGATCGACATCGGCAACGCCGCGACGCCGATGACCGACCGCATGGTCAACGGCGTACTGCAGCCTGACGGGCGGATGGTGCCGGAGCCGCGCATGGACGCCGACCATGTCGGCAACGCCGTCGCCTACATGGCAAGCCTGCCGCTCGACGCCAACGTGCTGTTCATGACGGTGATGGCGACGAAGATGCCGTTCCTCGGCCGCGCGTAACAAGCCTTGCCGCAACTCCATTCTCTGACTAAAGTCAGAGAATGGACGCACGACATATCGAGCAAATCCGGAGCTTCAATCGGACCGTGACCCGCCGCATCGGCGCGCTGGACGACGGCTACCTCTCCCGCGGCCGCCCGCTCGGCGAGGCGCGGATGATCTTCGAGATCGGCGCGCGCGGCGGCGTCGATCTGCGGACACTGCGGCAAAAGCTAGGGCTCGATTCCGGCTATCAGAGCCGGCTGTTGCGCTCGCTCGAAGCGCAGGGCCTGGTCAAGCTGCGCAAGAGCGCGAATGACGCGCGCAGCCGCCATGTCCGCCTGACGAAGAAAGGCGAAGGCGAATTCGCCGCCTACGACGCGCTGTCGGATCGCCTCGCGGTTTCGATCCTCACGCCGCTTGGCAATGCACGACGGGAACGCCTCGTCGCCGCGATGGCCGAAGTGGAACGATTGCTGCGCGCCGACCTCGTCGAACTTGCCGTGGAAGCGCCCGACACGTCTGATGCGCGCTGGTGCCTCAATCAATATTACGCCGAGCTTGCCGAACGGTTCGAGAGCGGCTTCGATCCGGCGCAAGGCAATGAGCTGGCGGAAGCGGAAATGCGGTCTCCTGCCGGCTATCTGATCCTGGCGCGCGTCGATGGCGATCCGATCGGATGCGGCGTGCTCAAGCGGCTCACAGCCGATACTGGCGAGATCAAGCGCGTGTGGATCGCGCCGCAAATGCGCGGATGCGGCCTCGCGGACAAACTCATGGATGCGCTGGAGGTGCAGGCGCGGAGCGTCGGCTTCCGCCTCGTCAAGCTCGATACCAACCGCGCCCTGACGGAAGCGCACGCGCTTTATCGCAAACGCGGCTACTACGCGATCGCGCGATACAACGCCAACCCTTACGCGCACCACTGGTTCGAGAAACAGCTCGGAGGGTGACCGCGTCACATGAGTGCGCGCCCCTGTTGCGGGCGTGGCGCGACGCAGCCATCATTGCAGTGGGCCATTGGGGGCGCGAATGGAATCGTTCGCGAAGGGGAATGCAGAACCTGCAGTCGGCGCTCGGCGTCTTCGCGCTTGTCTTTATTGCGTGGGTTCTGAGCGAGGATCGCCGCCGCGTCTCGCTGCGCGACGCCACCGTCGGCCTCG
>JAFKKS010000156.1 GCA_017304555.1 Hyphomicrobiales bacterium | reverse complement strand
GGGATCGGCGGCTATGCGCGATGCGCCGAAGATGATGTTGGCGATCTCGCGGTAGCTCGCCCCGTTTGTGCTGCCGTCGACGGCTTGCAGCATGTGACGCAGCCTTCGGCGCTGTTGAGCCGTCAGGCGCGTATCGGGGAGGAAAGGGCGGTTGTTCAGCACCCGCCAGAGCCGCGTAACGGCGTCGATGCGATCGAGGCCATCGGCGTCGAGCGGAACAAGGGCCGCGAGCGGCTGATCGGGCCGAGCGCCGCCGATCAGGAGAATGGGGATCGCCGTGGCGCCTTCGCCATGGATCATACTCAGCCCATCTTCGCTGAGGCGCGCGTTCGCAATATCCAGATCAGGTGGGGCAGCGTCTTGCATGCCCGGCAATGGCGGGATCGCGGCGAGCATGACTGTGCCTGGGTCGGCTTCCGGCGCCCAGAACACCGTCGTTTCGGTGGCGCTGAAAGTTGGGCTCACAAGGAAATTGCAACCCCCAGCGCATCCGCACCATCTTCGTCAGGCGCTGACGGTCGGTGTCGGGGCGTTCGACTTCAGCGTAGTCACGCTGATAGTCGGCGTTGCGCCGCAACCATTCCCAGGCGAGATCTGGGGCGACGAGATCGTCGACAAAGTCGTATATCGGTGACGACCTCCATCGGGATGTATCCAGAGTCATCTGCGTCTCCTCCAGACTCGCATGTCACGAGCATGCGTGGACGCACACGATTCCCGGTTGAGGAGGGTCCGTGAACTATCGGAGCCGGCATCGCACGATGCCGCGGCGGCATCGCCCGGGTCAGTGACGGCCTTCGTGAACGAGCTGACGATAGCCGCGCTCGGTCATCCAGCGGGCGCGGGCGAGATGGGTGTTGTGGATGAGACGGGCGCGCTCCGGCTCCCGGTGTGGGTCGATGCCGAAGAGGATAGGCACGGCCTCACGCCAATCCGCACCGTCGGCATCTGCGTCGAGCAGGCGCAGATAGAGTTTCATATGCGCGCGATCGTAGCTTGTGAGCGCCGGGCTCTCCGGTGGCTGGTCCAGGAAAGCTTCTTGTGTCACGCCGATCCTCCGCAGCTAATCATAACTGCTTCTGCATCCATTGTTAACCATATTGGGTTTGGCGTGCAGTGAAAGGTTCGGAAAGATATCGCGTCATGCGCGGAGCATCGCCACGCTGGTCCGTGCGAGAGGCTAGGACGAGCTGAGGGAATCCACCTTCGAATGAACAAGCATCACTCCTTCCCCCTGGTCGGAGGTCAGAAAGACGATCCCGTTGCCCTCCAACGTCCGGCGTACCTGATCACGCGTTGTCTCAAACACCTTGACGTCGCTTTCCGACTCAAGGCGCTTCAACGCGGTCAGGGATACCAGGGCCTTTTCAGCGAGCGTCTCCTGCGTCCAACCAAGCAACGCGCGCGCGGCCCGCGTCTGTCGGGCGGTGATCATGCATGATCACCTCCTACAAACCCAAATACGCACGCCAGAACTACGGCTAAAATAGTCGTTCTTGACCGATTTGGCGAGAGGAAAGTGCTGCACAGAGCAGGTATTTGGCGAATCATCGTCGAACTGATTCGGTCGCCCGGCCAAGAGCTTGGCCCCGCCCGGGAAGCGCCGGGCGGCTTCCTGGTAGACCTTGAGATGGAGGGCGACGGATTCGCCGACGCCGTCCACTTCGGTGAGCAATGCCTCGGGCGCGCCGAAGACCTCCGACAGCGTGCCGAAGCGGTCGAGGAGGGCTTTGGCGATCGGCTTGGTGTCGCGGCGCGGGACCGCCTGGAAGAGGATGAGTTCGAGGAGCTCGTAGTCGCGTAGCGACGACGGCGTTTCGCGAAACCGCTCCTTAAGCCTCTCGCGATGCCCATGATAATGCGGAACGTTGGATCGGGATTCGCTTAGGCCGGTCATGCCTCGTGGCGCGGGGAAAGGGTGAAGATCTCGCAGCCCGTCTCGGTCACGCCGACGCTGTGCTCGTATTGGGCGGAGAGCGAGCGGTCGCGGGTGACGGCGGTCCAGCCGTCGGA
>JAFKKS010000155.1 GCA_017304555.1 Hyphomicrobiales bacterium | reverse complement strand
GATCACGCCGCCGGTCGAATGCCCGATCAGGAGGGCGCGCTCGCTGCCGACATGCTTGAGCACGGCGTGGCAATCGCGTGCGAGCACGTCGATGTCGACTTTCGCCACGCCGCCGCGCGTGCTGCGCGCGACGCCGCGCTGGTCGAGGCGGATGACACGGAAGCGCTCGGCGAGCGGGACCACCAGCGGCGCCCAGAACGCCGACGTGCCGCCGAGGCCCGTCACCAGCAGCAAGTCCGGCCGTGTCGCCGCCGCCTTGCCGTTGACGTCAACGGCAAGGCGGGCGCCGTCATCCGTCTCCAGGACGGAGCTATCTGTTGCGCTCATTTCTTGCGGTTGAAGCTGGCGTCGACCCAGCCGAACACTGTGCGCGCTTCGATCTCGGCGATGTTCTCCGGACGCGGGAAGGGCTCCGGCGCCGGCTCGCCGGGGGTGCGCTTGCGTCCAATCTCGGCGAAGAACTTGTCGAGGCCGCCCGGCATCAACAGCACGACGAAGGTCATCGGCTCGTCGTTCGGGTTGAGGAAGTGGTGCTTGCGGTTGACGCCGATGAAGACGCAGGAGCCGACCTCGAGCGGATGGTCGACGCCGTCGACCCGCGCCACGCCCTTGCCCTCGACGACGTAGATGATCTCCTCATGATCCGCGTGCGTGTGTTCGCGGATGAAGGAGTTGGGCGCCACCGTCTGCGTGCCGATCGAGAAATTGCTGCGTGCGCCGAGGTCACGGCCGTTGAAGATGTTGCGGACAAAGCCATTGGCCGGCACCGGCTGCCAGAAGCTCTCGCCGTCGTCCGGTCCACGGATCACGACCTTGCCGGTCTCCTGCGTTTTTGCGTCCATGTTGGATCCTCCAATACGCGAATTCAGGATTTCAGCCGCGACAGCCGCGTCGCGTCTTTGACATTGACAGCGCCCGGCGGCACGCGCCCTGCGACCAATTCGCCGACCTGCTTCACGGTGTCGAACGCCTGGTGCTCCGCCGCCTGCGGCGTGAGGCCGGCGGTGTGCGGCGTCGCGATCACGTCGAGGCGCTTGGCGAGCCGCATCGAGGGACGCTGATCAGGCGCACGGCCGACATCCATCGCCGCGCCGGCGATTGTCTTCGCATCGAGCGCCTTCTCCAGCGCGCCTTCATCGACCAGCTGCCCGCGTGACATATTGATGAAGAAGGCCGTCGGCTTCATGCGCGCGAACGCCGCGGCGTTCATCAGATTCTCGGTGCCCTTGTTGGCGATCGCAAGGCAGACCACGTAGTCGGACTGCGCCAGCAATGTGTCGAGGTCGGTCTGTGTGACGCCTGGCGTCGCGATCTTTTGGAACGGGTCGCTGACCAGCACCGTCATGCCGAGTGCGACGCCGAGCGGCGCGAGGTTCTGCCCGATCGCGCCGTAGCCGATGATGCCGAGCGTCGCCCCCTTGAGCTGATTGCCCATGCGCGGCTCCATCTCCTGGCCTGCGCGATAGGCGTTCGTCGCCTCGGTGATGCTGCGGCCGAGGTCGATCATGAAGCCGAGCGCCATTTCGGTGACCGAGGCGATGAAGCCGGGCGTCGCCTGCGTGACGAGGACGCCGGCCTTGCTCGCCGCCAGCACGTTGATGGTGCTGATGTCGACCGCGACGCGCAGGAACGCGACGAGGTCCGGCGAATTTTCGAACACCTCCGGCGGTCCCGCCGTCGCCCGATCGGCGACGATAAACTGGCAGCCCTTGGCGGCCTCGACCAGGCGCGCGCCGGCGAGCGTCTCGGCGCCCTCATGCAAGATCACATCGCCATGCTTGCGCAGCGCAGCGAGCGGCCGGTCGCCGTAATAATTGCGCCGCATCTCGGGCGTGTGGGTGAGCAGAATACGAGCCATAGGGGATGCCATGATCGGGGAGGGTTAGGCACTCTATAGCGTTTTCGTGCGATGTGGACACCGGGCTGCGCGAAGAAAACGCGACATCGCGTTCCGCTCGGGCGAACAGCGCGGCCTTGTCGCGGGGCGGCCGATCGACGACAATTGCCGCGCCCGCGACCT
>JAFKKS010000121.1 GCA_017304555.1 Hyphomicrobiales bacterium | reverse complement strand
GCGCCACCAGCATCAAGGACATGGGCAAGGTGATGGCGGCGCTCAAAGCCGCCTATGCCGGGCGCATGGACTTCGCCAAGGCGAGCGGCCTGGTGAAGGAACTGCTGACGGGCAAGTGAGGCGCGCGAAGAACCCTCTCCCCTTGTGGGAGAGGGTGGCTGAGTGACCGAAGGTCGCGAAGCCGGGTGAGGGGTTTTTATCCTCGCGAAGAATATACCCCTCACCCGCCCTCGCTTCGCTCGGGCACCCTCTCCCACAAGGGGAGAGGGAAGGAAGAAACGCTCGTCGCGCCCTTCGGAAGTATTGATCATGCCGCCTTCGCCGGTTTCGGCGAGCTGACGCCCATCTCGGCGAGGATATCGCGAACGGCCGCGAGCGCCCCGCGCATATGCTCCGCGTTGAGGCGGCCGATGCAACCGATGCGGAAGCTGTCAGCCACGGTGAGCTTTCCGGGATAGATGACGTAGCCGCGTTCCTTGAGCTTGTCGTAGAACGTCTGGAAGACGAAGCGCGGATCGGCCGGCATATGGAAGGTGACGATGATCGGCGCCTGCAGCCGCTCCGGCAGCAGCGACTCGAAGCCGAGGTCGCGCATACCGCCGACAAGGACGCGGCAGTTCTCCGCGTAACGCCCGCCGCGGCCGGCGACGCCGCCTTCGGCGAGGAATTCCTCCAGCGCCTGATGGAACGACACGATCACATGAATCGGCGGCGTGAAGCGATACTGTTTGGTCTTCTCGAGATTGCGCCACTGGTCGTGCAGGTCGAGAACGAGCGTCGTCGCGTTGCCGGCCGTCTTCTCCAGCGCCGCCTTGCGGCAGATCACGAAGCCGAGGCCCGGCACACCTTCGATGCACTTGTTGGATGACGCGGCAACCGCGTCGAACTGCACCTTGCGCGCATCGAGTTCGAGCGCGCCAAACGCGCTCATGGCGTCGACCAGGAAGCGCTTGCCGTGCTTCTGCGCCAGCGCCCCGATCTCGGCGATCGGATTGAGGATGCCCGAGGTCGTCTCGCACATCACCGCGAAGACGTGGGTGATCGATTTGTCGTCGCGCAGGATGCGCTCGACCGCGGCGAGATCGGGCGGCGTATCCTCCGCCGTCTCGTGCACGACGGCCTTGCGCCCGGCGATATCGCAGATCTTCTTGGCGCGATGCCCGTAGGCGCCGTTGATCAGGACGAGGACGCCGCCGTCGCGCGGAATGAACGCCGTCAGCATCGCCTCGACGGCGAAGGTGCCGGAGCCCTGCATCGGCACCGTGACGAAGTCGTCGCCGCCGTTGACGATGTCGCGCACGCGCGCGAGCACCTCGCCGTTGATCCGCACGAACGTCGCGTCGCGCGAACCCCAGTCGTGGACCATCACCTCCTTCACCCGTTTGGAAGTGGTGAGCGGTCCGGGCGTGAGAAGCAGCGGATCGCCGGTCTCGGAGGCAGCGGGGGCGGCAGCGCGCGTCATGCGTTCAATTCCCTCTTGACGATGCACCCACAAAATACCACAAATTCGGTCAACAACAACAGTCTGATCGTCTCATGTGACAGTAATTTTACGGGGTCTCCTGTGGAAATAGGGCGCAAAGGCGCAGCCACGGGCTGATCTGAAGCGGAAGGGAGAAGCGCAAAAGCCTTCGGAATACCACTTTTTACCCCACGGATTCGGCACTACATTAGAGAATCGCGCAGCAGGGCAAATCGCTAGGTCGAGGATACACAACCAGGAATGTTCGGGACCGAACTGTTCGCATCGATCTTGGGCAGCGTCGCCCTCCTTTTGTGGGGCGTGCGGATGGTTCGGACCGGGATGACGCGCGCGTTCGGAACCGCGCTCCGCCATATCCTCACGACCCACGTGCGCACCAAGGGCGCGGCCTTCCTTGCCGGCCTCGGCGTCACCGGCCTGCTGCAAAGCTCGACCGCGACGGCACTCCTCCTCGCCTCTTTCGCCGCCCGCGGGCTGATCATCCTGCCGATCGCGCTGATCATGATGCTCGGCGCCAATGTCGGCACGACCTTGGCGGCGCAGATCTTCTCGTTCGACATCATCTGGCTGTGGACGCTGGCCGTCGGCATCGGGGTCTTCACCTTCATGGCGGCCGAAGGCGACAAGGTCCGCGCGGTGGCGCGGATTTCCATCGGCCTCGGCCTGATGCTGCTCTCCCTCTATCATCTGCGCGTCGCGGCGCAGCCGCTGCGCGACTCGCCGGTCTTCGCCTCGGTGCTGACCGGCCTCGCCGGCGATCCGATCTTCGGCTTCATCCTCGCGACCGCCGCCACCTGGCTGATGCATTCCAGCCTGACCATGGTGCTGCTGGTGATGGCGCTGGCGGCGGGTCATGTCATTCCGATGCCGCTCGCTTTCGCGCTCGTGCTCGGCGCCAATGTCGGCGGCGCCGTCGCCCCCATGACCGGCCTCACCAGTTCGCCACCGGCGGCGAAGCGCGTCGCCGTCGGCAACCTCATCATGCGGGCGGCCATCGCCATTCCGATGATCCTGCTGGTGAAGCCGGCCGCCGACCTCTTCGCCATGGTCGAGGCCGACCAGGCGCGCATGGTCGTGAACTTCCACACCGCCTTCAACATCGCCGGCGCGCTGATCCTGCTGCCGCTGACGGGCCTGTTCTCGAAGCTGACGACCTACCTGCTGCCCGACATTCCGGAAGCAGCCGACAGCACCAAGCCGCGCCATCTCGATCCCCATGTCCTCGACACGCCGTCGGAGGCCCTTGCCTGCGCATTGCGCGAGACGCTGCACATGGGCGACCGTGTCGCCGACATGCTGCGCCAAGCGCTGGTCGTGTTCGAGAAGTCGGACGCAAAGCTGGTGAAGGAAGTGGAGAAGTCCGACAACGTCGTCGACGAACTGCACGAGGCGATCAAACTCTATCTCGTGAAGGCCTCGAAGGCGGAAATGACCGACGAGGAAAGCCGGCGCCACGCCGAAATCCTCACCTTCACCACCAATCTCGAACACGTCGGCGACATCATCGACAAGAACCTGATGGAACTCGCCGCCAAGAAGATCAAGAATCAGTACGTGTTCTCGGCCGAAGGCTTGAACGATATCCGTCACATCCACGGGCAGGTGATGGACAACATGCGCCTCGCCTTCAACGTCTTCGCCACGCGTGACGTGACCTTGGCGCGCCGCCTGCTGGCAGAAAAATCGGCGATGCGCAGCGCCGAACTCGGCGCCGCCGACAGCCATTTCGCGCGCCTGCGCGAGGGCCGGCCGGAATCGATCGAGACGTCGTCGATCCATCTCGACGTGGTGCGCGACCTCAAGCGCATCAACGGCCACCTCACCTCGGTCGCCTATCCGATCCTCGAAGTCGCGGGTGAACTGCGCGACAGCCGCCTGCGCGAGCACAAGAACGCCGGCGCCGACCTCGCCTCCGGCAAGCCGGTCACACCGTAAGGCGCTCGCGCACTCTCTACGCCGCCATGGTCGGGCTTGTCCCGGCCATCCACGTCTTGCTTGACCGCTCAGAAAAGAAAGACGTGGATGCCCGCGACGAGCGCGGGCATGACGAAAGAATGAAGGCTGTCATT
The DNA here is from genome assembly GCA_017304555.1 of Hyphomicrobiales bacterium. Lineage (GTDB taxonomy): Bacteria > Pseudomonadota > Alphaproteobacteria > Rhizobiales > Xanthobacteraceae > JAFKKS01. The sequence goes on along the minus strand of JAFKKS010000121.1, from coordinate 14,187 downwards.
TGAACGCAGGGCCGTTATTCCGGCCAAGGCGGCACAGCCGCCGCGAGCCGGAACCCAGAATCATCATGCTTTCGACCATGGGCGACGGCGCTACAACTTCCGATGACGCCACGCCGTGCTCTCCTGCTTCGTTGCGGAATCTGGGTTCCGGCTCTCGCGCTTCGCGCTCGGCCGGAATGACAAAGGCGAGGTCGTCGTAGCCCGTGTTGAGCGCAGCGAAACGCGGGGGCCATCAGCAGTCCGTTCGCGCGTTCCCCGGATTTCGCTTCACTCAATCCGGGCTACGGTGGCTCTCACGCGCAGGCACGTCAGGATGACGACGACCCCATCTACTGCAACCTAATCAGCGCCAGCCCTGCAACGATCAGCACCGCCGCCGCGATGCGCGTCGCACTCAACGGCTCCTTGAGGATGAAGACCGCGATCGCGGCGGCGAAGAGAACGCTCGTCTCGCGCAGCGCCGCGACGATGGCGATCGGCGCCTTGGTCATCGCCCAGATCGCGATCCAATAGGCCGCGAGCGAGAGCACACCGCCGATGAACCCGCTGATCCAGAATGGCGCCATTTGCGGAAACGAGGCGGGGCCGCGCCGTATCAACACGAGCATCGTCATCATCAAGCCGTCGGCGATGAAGAGCCAAACCGTATAGGCGTGCGGGTTGCCCGAGACGCGGGCGCCGGTGCCGTCCGAGATCGAGTAGCCGCAGATCGTGACCGCCGTGAACAGCGCGAAGCCGACAGCCCGGCTGTTCATCCGCGACATCGCCGCGCCGCCGCGGAACGACATCACGAACACGCCGCAGGCGAGCAGCACGATGCCGAAGATTCCCATCGGGCTGATCGCCTCGCCAAGCACCGTCGTGCTGACAAGCGTCGTCATCAGCGGCGCCGACCCGCGCGCGATCGGATAAACCTGCCCCATGTCGCCGTAGCGATAGGCTTCGCTCAAGCCGATGAAGTAGCCGATATGCACCAGGATCGACGCGCCGATCCACGGCCACGCGGCGGGCGCCGGCAGCCCGACGAACGGCACGATCGGAATGACGATCACGAACGAGCAGATGGCGATCAGCGCCATCGCCGTGAACGGCTCCAGCCTCACCTTGACCAGCGCGTTCCAACCCGCGTGGCAGGCAGCGCCGACGAGGACAGCGGCGAAGACGAAGGGGTCCATTCAGCGTCGCCGGCAGCTTCTTTTCCCTAAAGCGGGATCGAGCACGTCATGCCTCCCCGAGGTCATCCCTTCACCTTCTCTCCTTTCGGATCGTAAGGCGCACGCAGCGAGGCGCGCACCGGCACGCGCTCGCCGGCGATGTCGAGTTCGAAGCGCGATGCGCCGAGCGCCGCCTCATCGAGCACGGCGCCATTCGTCACCGAATGCCCATAACCCGCCGAACTGACGTCGCCGACCGGCGCACCGTCGCGCAGGATCAACTCACCGCCATGCGCAAGCGGCGTGTCTGGCGCAGTGGCGACGAAACTGACGAGGCGCTGCGTCAACGGTTTCGCCTTGGCGGCGAGAAGCGCGGCACGCCCGAGGAAATCGCCCTTGTCGCGCTTCACCGCGAAACCAAGGCCCGCCTCATAGGGATTGTAGTCGGGCGTAAGCTCCCGCCCCCAGGCGCGATAAGCTTTCTCGAGCCGCAGCGACTCGATGGCGTAGTAACCGCCGTCGCGAACGCCGGCCGCTTGACCCGCCTCCATGAGTGCGTCGTAGACGCCGGCGGCGAATTCCGTCGGAACGTAGAGCTCCCAACCAAGCTCTCCGACATACGTCCGCCGCGAGGCGAGCACGGTGGCTTCGCCAATCCCGATCGGGCGGATCGCGCCGAAGGGGAATGCCTCGTTGCCGAGCGGCGCGTTCGTCAACTTCGCGAGGATGTCGCGCGCGCGCGGCCCCATCAGTGCAATGACGGCATATGCGGAGGTGACATCGGTCAGCGTCGCGCGCGCATCGTCGGGCATGTTGCGGTTGATCCAGTCCGCATCGCGCGTCGCCTGTGCCGTGCCGGTGACGAGCAGGAAGCGATCCGCGGCAAGCCGCGCGATGGTGAGATCGCTCTCATACGTGCCGCGCTCATTGAGAAGCCCGGTATAGACCGTCTGCCCAACCGGCACCGCGATATCGTTGGCGCAGAGATATTGCAGCGCGCGCTCCGCATCGCGGCCTTGCAACAGAAGCTTTGCGAACGACGTGACATCGAAGACCGCGGCCGTCTCGCGCGCGGCCTTATGTTCCGCCGCCGCGTACGGAAACCAGTTCTGCCGCCCGAACGAATAATCGAGGCGCGCCTCAGCCGCCGACGGTGCGAAGAAATTGGGACGCTCCCATCCCATCTTCGATCCGAACAGCGCGTGCTTGGCCTTGAGCCGATCGTAAAGCGGCGAGCAGCGCAGCGGCCGCGCGCTTTCGAGCTCGCGGTTCGGCCACGCCATCATGTAGTGCAGACCGAGCACTTCGGTGACGCGGCTCTTGAGGAAAGCGTCGTTGCCGTTGAAGGCGGCAAAGCGGCGGATGTCGACAGGCCAGAGGTCGAGCGTCGGCTTTCCCTCGATGATCCATTCCGCAAGCGCACGGCCGGCGCCGCCGCCCGAGGCGATGCCGCCGGAATTGAAGCCGGCGCCGACAAAGAAATTCGTCAGCTCCGGCGCTTCCCCCAGAATGAAATTGTTGTCGGGCGTGAAGCTCTCCGGGCCGTTCATGAAGGTCTTGATGTCGGCGGTTTCGAGCGCCGGCACGCGCACGAGCGCGTTTTCCATCAGGATCTGGAACTGATCCCAGTCGTCGGGGAGCATTCCGAATTCGAAATCGTCCGGGATGCCGTCCATGCCCCACGGCTTCGCCACCGGCTCGAAGCCGCCCATCAGGAGGCCGCCGACTTCCTCCTTGAAGTAGATGTAGCCGTCGGGGTCGCGCATCACCGGAAGGTCGGGCGTGACGCCGTCGATGCGGCCCGTCACGATGTACATGTGCTCGGCGGAATGCAACGGCACGGTAACGCCGCAGAGCCGCCCGACTTGTTTCGCCCACTGCCCGGCGCAGTTGACGACGATCTCGCAATCGATCTCGCCCTGCGTCGTCGTGACCCCACTGACACGCCCGTCCTTGCTGTGGATCGCGGTCACGCGCGTCTTCTCGAAGATGCGCACGCCGCCGCGCCGCGCCCCGCGCGCCAGCGCCTGCGTCACATCGGCGGGATTGGCTTTGCCGTCGCTCGGCAGCCACAAGGCGCCAACGAGATCATCGGTGCGCATGATCGGATACTTCTCACCCGCCTCCTTCACCGAGATCATTTCGCAGGGCACCCCCTGCGCGGTCGCGGCAGAAGCGGTGCGCTTGAGTTGCGTCAGCCGCTCCGGCGTGCGCGCGACCAGCAGCGAGCCGCATTGCTTCCACCCGGTCGCCTGCCCGGTCTCCGCTTCGAGACGCGAATAAAGCTCGACCGAGTACTGCACCAGCCGTGTCATGTTCGAATGCGAGCGCAACTGCCCGACGAGACCGGCGGCGTGCCAGGTGGTGCCACCGGTGAGGCGACCTTGCTCGAGCAAGACCACGTCCTTCTGGCCGGCCTGCGCCAGATGGTAGGCGACGGAACAGCCGATCACTCCGCCGCCGATGACGACGATGCGGGCGTGGCGCGGAAAAGAATTGTCAGTCACGGGAAGCCCCTGCGGTGAGAATGCTGGGCTTAAATATCACAAAAAACCACAAAATGCCAAATCAAACGGTAATCACCTTCACGCCGCGCGTGCTCCACGCGGCTTGCAGCGGCTTATCCGGCAGCACGTCCACAATGATCCCCGCCGCCTGCTTGAGGTTCGGGATGCGAAACGGGGTCCGGCGCGCGAACTTGCGCTGATCGGCGACCAGGTAGGATTTCCCAGCCAGCAGCATCTTACCCCGCATCTCGGCGGCGCTGCGCGAATAATCGGTCGGATCACCGTCCTCGGCGAAACCGCCAGCCCCGACGAACGCGACATCGACGCGGAAATTAGGCACGGCGTTCACGACGTCGATCCCGATCGTTGCCTCGTCGTTGCCGTCTACTTCGCCGCCCAGCAGATAGACCCGGTTGCCCGGCACGCGCGAGAGCACGCCGGCATTGGTCAGCGAATTGGTGCAGATGGTGAGCCCCTGGCGCGATACGAGTTCCAGCGCGATGGCATGCGTCGTCGAGCCGGAATCAAGCAGCACCGTACCGTTTTCCGGCACCAGCTTCACCGCCGCACGCGCGATGGCGCCCTTGCCCTCGGCGTTCTCCGCCTCGCGTTGCGAGAGCGCCGGCTCCATGACGCCGCGTCGCGCGGCGCCGCCGTGCACGATATCGAGATGCCCCTGATCGGCGAGCGATTTCAGGTCGCGCCGGATGGTCTCGTGCGAGACGGCGAACGCCTCCGCGAGTTCGCCGACGCTGACCGAGCCCACGGCCCGGATGCGGCGAACGATCTCGTCATGGCGGCGAACGGCGAGCGGACGCGGCATATTCGAAGAATCCCCCTGCGATGCGACACTGTGAAGCCCCCACGGGCGCGAGACAAGCCACCTGCCGGTATGGGGCTGCGCGCCGTACGCAAAAGCCGTCGTGACAGTCCGCAACAGCCCTTCGGCGCATCCGCCTGCAACCGGGCAGCGCACAAATTGGCCTCGCTGCCCGCGGATTGGGCGTTGTCATTCCCGTGCGAATACAGCAGCATCGCGCAGCCAGTCTCGGGCGCAGCCGGCGGCACCCAAGATCGCCGGCCGTTCACACGGAGGAGATCATGAAGCTCAATCGTCGTGCGTTTGTCGGCGGCGCCATCGCCGCGCCGTTTCTTGCCCGTTCCGGGTTCGCCCAAGGCAGCGCCAGCGTGCTGCGCGTCATCCCGCACGCTGATCTGAAGAACATCGATCCGATCTGGACCACCGCCTATATCAGCCGCAACCACGGCTACATGGTCTACGACACGCTGTTCGCGATGGACGCGAACCTGAAGCCGCAGCCGCAGATGGTCGACAAGTGGGAGGAGTCTTCCGACAAGAAGACCTGGACCTTCGTGCTGCGCGACGGCCTGAGCTTCCACGATGGCAAGCCGGTAACGGCGGACGACTGCGCCGCCTCGCTCATCCGCTGGAGCAAGCGCGACCCGATGGGCCAGCAGCTGTTCTCCATCGTTGAGAGCTGCAAGGGCCGTGACGCCAAGACGCTCGAGATCAAGATCAGCAGGCCCTACGGGCTGATGCTCGATTCGATCGGCAAGATCTCCTCGAACGTGCCGTTTATCATGCCGAAGGCGCTCGCCGAGACCGACGCCTTCAAGCAGGTCGAGAGCGCGGTCGGCTCCGGCCCCTTCATCTTCAAGAAGGAAGAGTGGGTTCCGGGATCGAAGGTCGTCTACGTCAAGAACAAGGATTACGTGCCGCGCAAGGAGCCGGCGTCCGCTGCCGCGGGCGGCAAGATCGCCAAGGTCGATCGCGTCGAGTGGCTCTACATCCCGGATTCAACGACCTGCATGAACGCGCTGATGTCCGGCGAGATCGACTACTATGAGCAGGTGCCGGGCGACCTCGCGCCGGTTCTCGCCAAGGCGCCGGGCGTGAAGATCGAAGTGCTCGATCCGATCGGCGCGCAGGGCATGATGCGCTTCAACAGCATGGTCGCGCCGACCGACAACGAAATGGTGCGCCGTGCGATCGTGCGCGCCACCAATCAGCGGGACATGCTCGCCGCCGCCGTCGGCAACCCGGATTATTACAAGTTCTGCGAGTCGCTGTTCCCCTGCGGCACGCCGATGGAATCGAAAGCGGGGCTCGACCTCATCCGGCCTCCGAGCAAGGACGAAGCCAAGAAGATGCTCAAGGAGGCCGGCTACAAAGGCGACAAGCTCGTTATCCTGCAGCCGACCGACATCCCGATCAGCAGCGCCTTCGCGCAGGTCGCGGCGAAGACGCTGCGCGACATCGGCATGAACGTCGACCTGCAGGCCATGGACTGGTCGTCGGTGACATCGCGCCGCGCCAAGAAGGATCCGGTCGACAAGGGCGGCTGGAACATGTTCCCGACCTGGTGGATTGGCGGCGACCTGCTCAATCCGCTCACCAACGCGGCGATGATCGCCAATCCCGACAAGGCATGGCCGGGCTGGCCGAACGACAAGAAGATGGAGGAACTGCGCCAGGCCTTCGCCAACGCGGCGACGCTCGACGAGCAGAAGGCAGCGGCCGCCGCCGTGCAGCAGCGTTCGATCGAGACGGCGCAATACATCAACCTCGGCACTTACTTCGTGCCGGTCGGTTACCGCGACAACGTGAAGGGCATGATCCCCTCGCCGGTGCAATTCTTCTGGAATATGGAGAAGACATCATAGGGCGGCGCCACGACGTGACCCCGCCCATCGAGCCTCACCCCGTCATCGGGGTGAGGTGATCACGCAAGCAGCGCGGACGTACCCATGCTTGCCTTTATTTTCAGGCGCGTGCTCAGCACGATTCCGGTGATGGCGATCGTCGCCTTCGCTGTGTTCATGATGCTGCGCCTCTCGCCCGGCGACCCCGCTTCGGTAATCGCCGGCGATTACGCGACGGCGGAGCAGATCGCGCGCATCCGCACGCAGCTCGGCCTCGATCAGCCGATCTACACGCAGTTCTTCACCTGGATCGGCCAATTGGCCCACGGCAATCTCGGCGTTTCGATCTTCTCGAACCTGCCGGTTTCGACCCTGATCGCGCAGCGCGTCGAGCCGACACTTATGCTGGCGCTCACCACGATCGTCTTCTCGATCGTCGTCGCCGTCCCGATGGGTGTTGTCGCCGCCTGGAAGGCGAACACCTGGATCGACCGCGCGGTGATGGTGTTCGCGGTGGTCGGCTTCTCGGTGCCCGTCTTCGTGATGGCTTACTTCCTGATCTACGGCTTCGCACTCGGGCTCAACTGGTTTCCCGTGCAAGGCTACCGCAGCCCCTCGCAAGGCATCGGGCTTTTCGCCGCGCATATCGCGCTGCCGACCTTGGCGCTCTCCGCCATCTTCGTGGCGCTGATCGCACGCATCACCCGCGCCACCGTGCTCGAAGTGCTCGACGAGGATTACATCCGCACGGCGCGCGCGAAGGGGCAGATCGAACGCAAGGTGCTGTTCCACCATGCGCTACGCAACGCCGCCGTGCCGATCGTCACGGTGATCGGCCTCGGCATCGCGCTCCTCATCGGCGGCGTCGTGGTGACGGAAAGCGTGTTCAATATTCCGGGCCTCGGCCGCCTCGTCGTCGACGCTATCCTCAAGCGCGACTATCCGATCATCCAAGGACTGATCCTCTTATTCTCGTTCGTCTACATCATCCTCAATCTGCTGATCGACATCAGCTACACCCTGCTTGATCCGAGGATACGCTATTGAGCGACGCGATCGAGCAAGCCGGAGCGGCGACAGCAAAGCGCAGAAGCGGCCTGCCGCGTCAGCCGCTGCTCATCTTCGGCGCCGCCGTCATCGCGGTGATGGTGCTGGCCGCGATTGCCGCGCCGTTCCTCGGCACGACGGATCCTATGGCGCTCAACCCGATCGGCCGGTTGCACCCGCCGAGCGCCGCCAACTGGTTCGGCACGGACCAATACGGCCGGGACATCTGGACCCGCGTCGTCTTCGGCTCGCGCGTCTCGCTGCTGGTCGGCACGGTGGTCGCCATTCTGTCGCTGAGCATCGGCCTCTTCATCGGCTTGCTCGCCGGCTACATGCGCATTGTCGATGCCATCGTGATGCGCGTGATGGACGGCCTGATGGCGATCCCCGGCGTGCTGCTCGCCATCGCGCTGGTGTCGCTCTCCGGCGCCAGCATGACGACGGTGATTATCGCCATCACCATTCCGGAAATCCCCCGCGTGGTGCGGCTCGTCCGCTCGGTCGTGCTCACCGTGCGCGAGGAGCCCTATGTCGAGGCCGCCATCGCGGCGGGCACCCGGCTGCCACAGCTTCTGGTGCGCCACGTCTTGCCGAACAGCATCCCGCCGCTGATCGTGCAGGCGACTTACATCTGCGCTTCGGCGATGCTGACGGAAGCGATCTTGAGCTTCCTCGGCGCCGGCACGCCGCCCGAGATTCCGAGCTGGGGGAACATGATGGCGGAGGGGCGGCAGTTCTTCCCCATCGCGCCGCGCATCGTGCTGCTACCCGGCGTGGCGCTGGCGCTCACCATTCTGGCGGTGAACGTGCTCGGCGACGGTTTGCGCGACCGCCTCGACCCCAAGATCGCGAAGCGGATGTGATGACATGATCTCGGCCTATCCACCGTCATGGCCTGGCTTGTCCCGGCCATCCACGTCTTACTTGCGGCGGCGAAGAAAGACGTGGATGCCCGCAACAAGTGCGGGCATGACGCCGAGAAAATCGGAGGACGCGGTGCTCACCACATGACCTCTCCCTCCCCCATACTTTCCGTCGAAGGATTGACCGTCCGTCTGCCGGCGCACGCCGATCGCGTGAACGCAGTCGAAAACGTGTCCTTCACGGTCGGCGCCGGCGAGATCGTCTGCGTTGTCGGCGAGTCGGGCTCGGGAAAGTCGGTGACCGCGCACACGGTCATGGGCCTGCTTCCCAAGGGCCAACTGACCCCGACCGCCGGCCGCGTTCTGCTCGAAGGCGAAGACATCCTGAAAAAATCTCCCGCCGAGCTGCGTAAGCTGCGCGGCCAGCGCATGGGCATGATCTTCCAAGAGCCGATGACGGCGCTCAATCCGGTGGTGAAGGTCGGCGAGCAGATCGAGGAAGTGCTGACAATCCATACCTCACTCGACGCCGCGGCGCGCCGCCAGCGTGTGCTCGAGACGATGGCGTCCGTGCATCTGCCCGATGTCGAGCGCATGATCGACGTCTATCCACACCAACTCTCGGGCGGCCAGCGCCAGCGCATCATGATCGCGGCGGCGCTGGTGCTCGACCCGGTGCTGCTGATCGCGGACGAGCCGACCACCGCGCTCGACGTCACGACGCAGGCGCAGATCCTCAAGCTCGTGCGCGAGCTGATGGAACGGCGCAACACCGGCGTTCTTTTCATCACGCACGACTTCGGCGTCGTCGCCGAGATCGCGAGCCGCGTCGTGGTCATGCAACGCGGCCACGTTGTCGAACAGGGCGCGGCACAGGACGTGCTGCGCAATCCGCAGCGCGACTACACGCGCATGCTGGTCCGCTCCGTGCCGAGCCTGACGCCGCCGAATCGCGAGCCGCAACCGCCTGCGCCGATCGCGCTCGAAACGCAGGGGCTGGGCAAGACCTATGTGACCGCCCGGGCGATCATGTCGCTGGTGCTGAAGGGCTACCGCGTCGGTGTTACCTCCAATAGCCATGAGGCGATCCGCAACGTCTTGATGGCGTGCCTCGGCGCCATCGAAGAGGCGGGAGGGTTGCTCGGCCCGGATCTGGTCCACAAGGTCTCGGGCAGCGAGGATGGCTACCCCGACGACTGTCCCGTCCGTCGCACGACCGATAACTCCGAAGCCGCCAGCGGCGGGGATGTCGTGGGCGGCACCGTCTTCTTCTTTGCGCGAGACGAGAATGTGCAGGCCTTTGACTGGCTGTTCGTTGACGAGGCCGGTCAGGTCGGTCTGGCCAACCTGGTCGCCATGGGGCGGGCTGCGCGCAATATCGTGCTGGTCGGCGACCCTCGCCAGTTGCCGCAGGTCATCCAGGGCGCACATCCCGCGCCGGCGAACCTCTCCTCCCTCGAATGGATGCTCGGCGACCACCCCACCGTGCCGCCCGACCGCGGCATCTTCCTGCCTGTTTCCCGACGCATGCATCCGGATGTTTGCCGCTTCATTTCGGATCAGGTCTACGAGGGACGGCTGACAAGCCACCTTGACGCCGCAAATCAGCGGGTAGCCGGGACATCCTTCCCCGAGACCGGGGCCTGGTGGGTGCCGGTCGAGCACGAGGGCAATGCGCAGAGCTCGGGCGAGGAGGTGGTCGCCATCCGGGCTGCCGTAGCCGATCTGCTGATGAAAGGTCGATGGACGGACAAGCACGGCGGGCGCCGCCCAATGAGCCAGTCCGACATCATCATCGTCGCTCCCTACAATGCGCAGGTGAACCTGCTGCGCGAAGGACTGCCCGCTGGGATCAGGGTCGGCACAGTCGACAAGTTCCAGGGCCAGGAGGCGCCGGTCTGCATCGTTTCGATGACCGCTTCATCGATCGATGAAACCGCGCGTGGGATGGAGTTCCTGTTCTCTCTCAACCGGATCAATGTCGCCGTATCGCGCGCTAAGGGGCTGGCGCTGGTGTTCGGCGCCCCACGCCTTCGCGAGGCGCGGTGCGAAACGATCGAGCAGATGCGGCTGGTGAATGTGTTGTGTGCTCTGAGTTCGTGGGGAGACGACTAATGTGGGAAGCGATTGAGGCCAGGGTCGCGGAGAATGATCGCGATGAGTTCGTTCCGTTGCGTCGGGATTTATTCGAGGCGATCAAGGCGACTGATCTGAAACCCGGTGGTAGCGCCAAGAAGATGGTTACTCTGGAAGCAAGTTCTGGCGACCGCATCGTATGGCAGATCGAGAATAGCGCCCGACACTTCTATTTGGGTCGCAAGTGGCAGCAATCGCTGGAGACTGCCGGATTTGCCTGCAAGGAATTTCCCTATCAGGACGGCAAGCAGGATGGTGGCCGCCATTCGAACCTTAGCCGCGCATGGTCGTTCGAAAGTGCCTCCTGCGTTCAAGTGACGATCGACTCGCGGGAGGCCTTCCAAAAGCTGCTCTCTGCCGTTCATCTTGGCGGTGGCGAACTGCATCTTGATCCGGTCGCCGTGACGCGTTGGATTGAACGGCTTCGGCGATTTTTCCCGAGTTTGGATCGTTTTGACCGTCCGGATACCGATTTTGATGCGAGCGAGCGTGGGTACAAGCTCGAGACATCGCAATCCTTGCAGTTGGCGTTGCAAAGCGCCGACGGCGACAGGGCGATGGCGGATGCCATCCTCTCAGCCGCGAGCGCAAGCAATCTTCTCGACTGGCGCACCTACCTTCCGCTGACGGCGAAGGGTGGCGCCGATCGTTCGCGGCTCGATCCGGCACTTGCTGCCCTTGCGCGCGCCGCCCTTACTTCTCCCGATGGTCACGGTGCCGCGCTGGAGGCGTTTTCGCACGCTTGGAAGGATGCGGTTCCGAAAGGCTCCGCCGACGCCGCGCGCCAGATTGGCGAGTTTCTGTTTCTCCATCTCTGGCCGGATGAAGCTGTCTACATCCGCTTTTCCGTACGCGAGGATCTGTGGCGGGAAGCTATGGGGGTGCGGTTTCCGGCGCACGCTTCCTTGGTCGATACGTACGCCGACGAACTTCGCTTCATGCGCGCCGTTCGTCGAGCCCTTGGCGACCGCGGCCTCGCCCCGCGGGACATGATCGACGTTCAGAGCGCTTTGTGGGTCGTTCACAATTACGTGGACGAGCCGGCAGAAACAGGCGGACAGTTCGATCGCATCGCCGTTGAGACGGCGATGGACGCCTTCGACGACTATCAATCCACAGGAAACAACAAGGAGATCTTCGCTCCCTTCGGCGACCCGCGCGACTACTGGGTCCGGTCGACGCGCTCGCGCGGCAATCGCGTCCATCCGACCAAGCCGATCGTCGGCTATTTGCTGAAGAAAACCGAGCTGAACGGCGGCTGGGGCCATAAAGCGGATGCCGCGGCGCGGCTGCACAATGCAGGCTTCATCATCGTCGATCATGAGGACAAGCCGGTCGCGCCTCCCGAAGGCGCCGAGTACCTGATCGCCGATGCGGACCGCATCCGGCTCTGCGCGCTCAACTACTTCGTCGAGCCGGCACGCGAGCGCGGCGAGTCTCACGTATCGGTCAAGGCAGGCGACCTTGCCGCGGACATGGGGCTGAAGAACGCGTTTCCGAACATCTGCAGCGCGCTGGGGGGCTCAAAGTTCCAGCAACTGGCCCAAGTGCCGGTCCCCACTCACACCGAGCCCAACAACAGCAGCACGACCACATTCACCTATCAGCTCGCGGCGCAAAAGGCGGCGGACACCATGCCTGAATCCAAGAACAGCACTTCGCCCTCGGCCACGAACCTAATCCTCTATGGCCCGCCTGGTACCGGCAAGACTTATCAGACAGCCTGGGAGGCGGTCCGCCTCTGTCTCGGCGAGGAGGCCGCCGCTGCGCTAACGGATGACGGCCGACGCGACGCTCTGATGACAGAATATCGGCGACTGGTCGACGAAGGGCGCATCGAATTTGTGACCTTCCACCAATCGATGTCTTACGAGGAGTTTGTGGAGGGGTTGCGGCCAACTGCTGGCACCAGTGATGAACACACGGGTTTCAGCCTACAGGTTGAAAAGGGGATCTTCGTTCGAGCCGCTGAGCGGGCACTGAAGGGCCCCGAAGTCGATGGAGCGATCCGACTGGATGGGCGCCAGGTGTTCAAGATGTCAATCGGCAACTCAAGATGGCCAGAAGATGCTGCGCTATTTCAGGCAGCGATCGCCGATGGCTACGCATTGTTCGGTTTCGATGACATTGACTGGTCGGATGAGCGTTTTGCCGGCCGAGCTGAGATTGCCCGCGCTATGCGCGAGGTCGGGCTTCGCAACGCCGACGCAACTGAGTCGAGCCCTGCTGTGCGAATGACCGACGACTTTCGCAACAAGCTTGAGATCGGCGATATTCTGATTGTCTCGAAGGGCAACAGTCTCGTGCGAGCGATCGGAGAAGTGACGGGTGCATATGAATTTCATCCCCGTGGAACTCCGGGATATAGCCACCGACGGGCTGTCCGGTGGCTTTGGTGGGATTTTGACGGAATCGGCTACAGTAACGTCTACGATCGCGCATTCACCCAGCAAACAATCTATCGCCTATCGTCCGGCGTTTTGAACGTTGCGGGCATCGAAGCACTGATCAACAAGTCGCCATCCGGGGACACGCTGCAGGACGCCGTCCTGATCATCGACGAGATTAACCGAGCCAACATCTCCAAGGTCTTTGGCGAGCTCATCACGCTTCTGGAGCCGGATAAACGGCTGGGCATGCCGAACGAGATCCGCGTCGTACTGCCCTATTCCAAGAGGTCGTTCGGCGTTCCGGCCAACCTGCACATCATCGGTACGATGAACACGGCTGACCGGTCGATCGCGCTGCTCGATACGGCGCTGCGCCGTCGGTTCATCTTCCGGGAACTGATGCCTGACCCATCCGTGCTCCGGGTTAATGTGGACGGAATCGACCTGCAGAAGCTGCTGACCACGATCAACGATCGCATCGAATATCTCTTCGATCGCGAGCATCAGATCGGCCACGCTTACTTCACCGGCTGCAGGACGCGCGACGAGGTCGATGAAGTCATGCGCCACAAGGTCATCCCGCTGCTCGCCGAGTATTTTTACGAGGACTGGTCGAGGGTCGCCGCCGTTCTCGGCGATGCGGCGCAAGGCCCGTCACGCTTCCTGGAGGCGCGCCGGCTGTCTGCACCGAACGGTCTCGACGAGACCGGTTTGTCAGGGGACAAGCTGCGCTGGCGGGTCAAGGACCGGTTCGACTTCTCTGAGTTTGCAGTTTGATGAGGGCCTACACCCTCAGCGAGTGGAAGACGCTGCCCCACGGCGATGGCGAGGGCTGCATCCCGCCACACCTTGCCGGGCAGATCGCGGCGCTGGCGAAGGCTTCTCAATTCTCCGGTCGCGGCGGCAGCGGGGTGCTGGAGGATCACCGCGACGGACTGAAGGCCCGGGGCGTGGTCGGCGTCCTCGCCGTCGAGGGGTGCAGTCTCGAGATACTGCCGAAGATCGAGGTCGGCCAGAAGGAGGGCTCCAGCGAAGAGAGGCGGGAGGTCCGCAAGCGTCTCGTGCACATGCTTGCGGTGGCGCTCGATCTGAAGATCGAAACGGGGCGATTGACCGATCTCGACTGGCAGCGGGACACGCTGCTGGAGATCCTGATCCGGATCTTCTGCGACAAGCTGACGGAGGCGGTGCGCCGAGGTCTACCGCGTCGCTACATCGGCCACGAGGACGATCTGCCGAGGCTTCGCGGCGCTCTCGATGTTCCGCGGCAGTTCACGCGCCATGCTGCGAATCCCGGGCGGCTTGCCTGTCGCTTCGATGAGTTGTCGAGAGACATTGCCCTCAATCGCATCATGAAGGCAGCCATCGCGCGTCTATCCCGGATGTCGCGGAATCCGGCCAACCAGCAGCGCCTGCGCGAGCTGGC
>JAFKKS010000154.1 GCA_017304555.1 Hyphomicrobiales bacterium | reverse complement strand
AGAGCTTGCGAATGTCAGCCCAGGTCTGCTTGTAGTTCGGGATGACGAGCTCGTTGACCCCCTTGTCGACGACGTTGCCCTGCACGCCGGTCGGATAGGCAAAGAGCATGAACGTCTCTTTGCGTTTCGCGTTGGCGGTCGGATAGACCATCGCCTGCGTCGATCCCGCCTCGTTGTGGACCTCGACCAGGTCGCCCTCCTTCACGCCGAGATCGGCCATGTCGTCGGGGTTCATCTGGATGAACGGGTACGGCCAACGGTCGACGATCAATTCCTCCTGCTGATCGAGATAAGCGTTCTGCCAGACGTGATTGGTGCGACCGTTGTTGATGAGGAAGGCGTACTTCTTCTTTTCCTCTTCCTTGCCCGGCGCTTGCAGCCCGCGCCACCGCGCTTCGAAGAACGTGGCTTTGCCGTCTTTGCCGCCAAACTTGCCGTCGGCGTAGAGGCGCTTGGTGCCGACGATCTTGCCGTCCTTCAGGTCGACCGCCGGTTCCTGGAAGCCGTTGGTGCCCATCGTCCGCAGCGCGGCGTAGGTGACGAACTTCCCGCCGCCGGCGTTGGCGTGATAGCCATCCATGAAGGCATCTTCCTCGGTCTGCCAGTCGAAGCCCTTGAACTTGTCGGCCAGGTCGTTCTTGCCCATCTCGCGGAAGACCCCCTCCATGGCGTTGGCGAGTCGGGCAGCGATCAAACAGTCGGGCAATGACTGGCCAGGCGGGTCCATGTAGCGCTCGGTCAGCCGCATGCGACGTTCGCCGTTCATCGACGTAAGGTTCATCTCTCCCGAGGTCGCGGCCGGCAGCCAGACGTGGCAGGCCTGTCCGATCTTGGTAGGAATGATGTCGACGTCAACGGCGAAAAGGCCACCCTGCTTGATCGCGCCAAGGATTGCGTCGACGGTTGCCTTCCGGTCGCCATAGGGCACATTCGCCATGGCGTCCTTCACCTTGTCGGTGCGCTCCTTGTAGACGCGCTTGAATTCCATCGCATTGAGCGTGGTCTTGTAGTGATCGCACGCCCAGATGTGGTGGACACCGCCCTTGCCGCTGATGAGAAGCTGGTCGACATAGGGTGCTGGACGCCCGCCGGGATAGTCCGGGCGCACGTAACCCTCCTGGTGGCCACCCATGCGCACGCAGCCGCCGCCGGGCCGGCCGACATTGCCGGTCGCAAGCGCGATGTTCACGAGCGCCGCGTTGGTGCGATAGTTGTCGTTGCCCCAGATGAGACCCTTCTCGTAGGCGAACATCACCCGGCGGCGCTTGCCGCCTTCCTTCGGCATGCCGATCCACTCGGCCGCCTTGATGATGTCCTCGGGCTTCAGGCCGGTGATCTTGGCGGCGTCCTCGACCGAAGTCTTGTTCGCCTTCACCGCCTTGTCGAAGTCGTTGGTCGACGCGGCGATGAAATCCTTGTCGACCCAACCCTTGTCCGCGATGTAGGTCAGCAGCGCGTTGAAGAGGGCGAGGTCGGTGCCCGAGTTGATCGCGAGGTGGAGTACGTTCTCTTTACCAGCCTCGACCTCACAGGCATTCACGGTCACGGTCCGCCGCGGATCGACAATGACGATCCGCGCCTTATCGTGCGGCTCATCCGGCATCTCGGACTTCTTCTTGTCGAGCGACGTGCCGCGCAGGTTGGGAATCCAGTGATTGAGGAAGTAGTTGGTCTGGGTTTCCAGCGCGTTGGTGCCGACGGCGAAGAGTGTGTCGGCGAGTTCGGCGTCCTCGTAGCAATTGTTCAGCTCGCCGACGCCCATATCGCGTGTGGCATGAACTTCGGAGTTGTAGGCGGGGCGATTGTGGATGCGGATGTTCTTGATCTTCATCGCACCGAAATAAAGCTTTCCAGTACCCCAGGTGTTCTCGTAACCGCCGCCCGCGCCGCCGTGGTCGAAGGCCGAGACGAAGAGGCCGTCCTCACCCTGATCGGCGATCACGGCTGCTGTCACGCGCGCGACGAGATCGAGCGCATCGTCCCAACTCGTCGGCTGCATCTGGCCATAGCGCCAGACCATCGGGTCGGTGAGGCGTTGCAGCT
>JAFKKS010000153.1 GCA_017304555.1 Hyphomicrobiales bacterium | reverse complement strand
ACCCCCGACCCCTCCCCACAAGGGGGAGGGGAGCAGAAATCGCTTGGCCGAGTTCGGATAACCATGGCAACAAATCCGCATCCCTTCCCCCTCACCGTCGTCACGCTCGGCGTCGCCGATGTCGCCCGTAGCGCCGCGTTCTACGCCGCGCTCGGGCTGACGCGAAGAATGAAGGCGACGGGGAACGAGGTCGCGTTCTTTGATGCCGGCGGTGTGGTGCTCGCGCTTTATTCCTGGCACCTCCTTGCCGAGGACGCTGCAACGCCTGACGCACCGCGCCCGCAAGCGTTCCGCGGCATGACGCTCGCGCGCAACTGCAAGACCGATGACGAGGTCGACGCCGTGATGGCGCATGCGCTCAAGATCGGCGCGACCTTGCTGCGCCCGGCAAGCAAGACCGACTACGGCGGCTATCGCGGCTACTTCGCCGATCCCGACGGGCATCCGTGGGAAGCGGTGCGGGCGCCGGGCATGGGATTCACCGACGATGGACGGCTGGTGCTACCGGAGTGAGACCCTGCAAGGAGGCAACGAGCTTGTTCCACCGTTGCTCGCTCTCCGGGAGCTTAGACTGTCCAAATCTTGAGCATAGGAGAAAAGCTCTCCGCATTTTTATGTTTCCCGTGGCGATCTCCTGCTCCACACGATCGAAGTAAGAAAAGTCGTGCTCCAAGATATGCTCGAGAATGCAGGTTGCGATCGCGCCAATCGAGTCGTCGTCAGCAACGGCAAGAGCCTCGATCATGTGAGGCCATGCATCGTCTGGCCGCTCTGTCGCGTCATCCCAGGAATCAGCCGCGATCTGCCACACAGCGCGTTCGTCGCGTTTTAAGATCGCTTCCTTCAACCGTTCAATCATCGTCGTCCGAACAAACGCTCGATGTCCGCGAGCTTCAATTCCACGTAGGTCGGGCGGCACGGAAGCAGCGTCTACCCCGCCTTCGCTTTCAGCTTCGCGGCCTTGCGCAGTGCCGTGTTGATGCGGCTCTGCCAGCCGGGCCCGCCGGCCCGAAAGTGATCAAGCACATCTGGATCGAGACGGATATTCACCGCCTCTTTCGGCGCATCGGATTTCGGCCGCCCACGCCGCACCGGCACGCCGCCGATGTGCCATTCCCCGCGTGCGAAATCCTCATCCGTGAGCTCTGGAATCTCTTCGTATTCCTCGGGCGTGATTTCATGCGCGTCAATCTTCGCCAAGTCGCTTCCTGAAGCGCGCTTTTTCGCGGTCATTGGCTTTCCTCATCGAGATCACGTGCCGCGCATCATCGCGCGGTGTCCATACGACGATCATCATGCGCCCGCGGAGGTGGCCGACGGTTTGGATGCGAGGCTCTCCGTAATCGCGCCGTAGGTCCGGAATATCGATCGCGAGGCCATCAAAGACCTCTGTCGCTTCCTCGAAATCCACGCCGCGCTCGCGCAACGTCCAATCGCGCTTCGCCGGGTCGTATGTGATCCGCAATTTATGTATCCACAAAAATTAGCGAATGCAAGGAGATGGGCGCGTCACCGCCGCCCAAATAAACGCTCGATATCGGCGAGCTTCAATTCCACGTAGGTCGGGCGGCCGTGATTGCACTGGCCGGAATTCGGCGTCGCTTCCATCTCGCGCAGCAGCGCGTTCATCTCTTCCGGTTTGAGGCGGCGGCCGGCGCGTACCGAGCCGTGACACGCCATGGTGGCGGAGACGTGCATCAGCCGCCGCTCGAGCGGCAAGGTCTCGTCCCATTCCGCGAGATGCTCCGCGAGGTCGCGGAGAAGCGCGCCGGCATCGATTTCACCCAGCATCGACGGCGTCTCGCGCACCGCGATGGCGCCCGGGCCGAACGGCTCGACGATCAGCCCATAGTGCGCAAGTTCATCGGCGCGTGACGCCAGGCGCTCGACATCAGCCTCGTCGAGTTCGACGATTTCGGGGATCAGTAAAATCTGGCGCGCGACGCCGCGCGCATCGAGCGCCGCCTTCATGCGCTCATAGACAAGACGCTCGTGCGCCGCGTGCTGGTCGACGACGACGATGCCGTCCTGCGTCTGCGCGACG
>JAFKKS010000120.1 GCA_017304555.1 Hyphomicrobiales bacterium | reverse complement strand
ATCGGCACCATCATTTGGGACAATGAAGCCGGCACGTCTGTGGGGCTCGACACGTTTCTCAACGATGTTTCGGACGGCGGCCCGACGCTCACCGCGCTCGCAGGCCTCGTGCGCGAGAGCCTTGCCGCAGAGAAAAGAAAACGCGGCCTCGACGTTGCCGAGAACACGGCGGAGGATGAGTGGCTTCGCGCAGACGAGCCGAAGCTCGAGACACTTGGCGCACCGGCCCTGACGCGCTCGTCGGTCGCGGGCAAAGCGTCAGGCCTCTCGTTTTATTTTTCGCCCTATGACGTCGGCCCGTATGTCGAGGGCGCCTATACGGCGCTCGTCAGCGGCGCCGCGCTGAAGCCCTATCTCAAGGCGGATAAGGCCGCGCTTTTCGAAGGGGCGCCCGCCGCGACGGCCGGCGAATAAGCGCTCCGCCCTCCCCCTCTAAAGTATGACCGCCGCGCGGCATTGAGCCGCGCCGGCACAACTCACGTTCCAATCTCTCTACTTGTCATCCGCCGCAGCCACACGGTACGGTTTACGCAAGGTCATACGATAACACGACCATCAAGGGACGAAACGCAATGACACGATTGACAAGACGCACATTCTCATTCGGCGCGGTGGCGGCGGCCGGCGGTTTGGCGTTGCGGTCCGCCTCAGCGCAGGGGAATTATCCGTCACGGCCGATCACGATGATCTGCCCCTGGGGCGCCGGCGGCGGCACCGACGCGACGGCCCGCATCGTCGCCGCTCTGCTCGAGAAGGAGATGGGGCAGCCCGTCAACGTCGTGAACCGCACCGGCGGGTCCGGCGTCGTCGGCCACGCCGCGATCTCGATGGCTCAGCCTGACGGCTATACGCTCGGCATCATCACGGTCGAGATTTCGATGATGCACTGGCAGGGGCTGACACCTCTGACGCCGCGCAGCTACACGCCGCTGGCGCTGATGAATGAAGACCCGCCGGGCATTCAGGTGAAGGCCGACTCTCCCTATAAAACGGTCAAGGATCTCGCGGACGCCATCAAGGCGGCGCCGGTCGGCAAGTTCAAATGCTCGGGGACCGGGCAAGGCGGCATCTGGCATCTGGCGCTGGTCGGCTGGATGACCGCGATGGGTCTCAAGCCCGATCAAGTTGCCTGGGTGCCGTCGAATGGGGCGGCGCCGGCGATGCAGGATCTCGCCGCCGGCGGCCTCGATCTCACCACCTGCTCGATCCCGGAAGCGCGCGCGATCATCGAAGCCGGCAAGGCGCGCAGCCTCGCGATCATGGCTCCCAAGCGCAATCCGCAATTCCCCGATGTGCCGACGCTGAAAGAGGCGATGGGCATCGACTACTCCACCGGCGCGTGGCGCGGATTTGCCGGCCCACCGAAATTGCCGCAGCCGGTCGCGGAAAAACTCACCGCCAGCCTCAAGAAGGTCTACGACTCCAAGGAGTACAAGGACTTCATGTCGGGCCGCGGTTACGGAACAATCTGGGCGGATGCGGCCGGCTTTGCTTCCTTCATGGACAAGGGCGACAAGCAGATGGGCGAAGCCATGAAGGCCGCCGGCCTCGCCAAAGCCTGAACGGAACGGCCATGATGCGCTGCTTGTCTTGCGCGGGTGCCGCCTATCGGGACTCGCACCATGCAATTCTCTGATCGTATTAACGGCGGTTTCCTTGTCGTCTTGGGTGTGCTCGCCGCCTATGGCGGCTCGCTCCTTCCTCCGGTGCCCGGCCAGCCGGTCGGGCCGAACATCTTTCCCATCGTCATTGGCGTCGGGTTGACGATTTGTGGCCTCCTCATCGCTTTCGGGATCGGCCATAACTTCGAAGCGGAAGAGAAAATCGAGCCGACAGCCGACGGCAGCGCGGTCGCCACGCGGTCGATGTGGTGGATCATCGTCCCACCGCTGCTGCTGCTGTTCTATGTGTTCGCCGTCGAGTGGCTTGGATTTGTTCTCACGAGCGCCATCATCGCTTTCATTACCTCGATGAGCCTGCGCGGCACTCTCAAGATCGCGATCGCCATGGCGATCGCCTCCCCACTCGTTGTCCATCTGGTTTTTGCGAAGCTGCTGCGTGTGCCGCTGCCCGCAGGCCTACTGCCGCTTCCGTGGTGAATTGATGGACGCAATCCTCGAGGGTCTGAAGCTCGTCGCCGCGACCGATGTCCTTATCGCCTTGTTGGTCTCGGCGGTCTACGGCCTCATCATCGGCGCCATTCCCGGGTTGACCGCGACGATGGCGACCGCGTTGCTTGTGCCGATCACCTTTTATTTGTCGCCGCTCGCGGCCATCACCACCATTGTCACGGCGTCCGCCATGGCAATCTTTTCCGGTGACATTCCGGGCTGCCTGCTGCGGATTCCCGGTACGCCGGCATCGGCGGCCTACACCGACGAAGCCTATGCGCTGACGAAAAAGGGGCAGGCCGAACTCGCGCTCGGCGCCAGCCTATGGTTCAGCGCCTTGGGGGGCATTTTCGGCACCATCGCGCTGATGATTATCGCGCCGGTGCTTGCCGATTTCGCATTGAGCTTTTCCACGTTCGAATATTTCTGGCTCTCGTTTCTCGGCCTGATGTGCGCGACTCTGGTCGCGCGCTCCTCTCCGGTAAAAGCCGTCGCCTCAGCGCTGATCGGTCTTCTGATCGCCTGCATCGGCATGGAAAATCCGGGAGGCACGCCGCGATTTACGTTCGGGGTGACCGATCTACTCGGTGGCGTGGATGTGATCCCCGCTCTCGTCGGCGTGTTCGCCGTGTCGGAGGTGATGCGGGCGATGGCAGGGCCACCTGCAGCGAAGATCGGTCATAAAAGCTTGGGCAGCATCCTCGCCGGCCAATTGGAATTGACAAAAAAATATTGGCGTCAAATGACGCGCGGCAACGTTGTCGGCACGCTTGTTGGCGTTCTGCCTGGCGCCGGCGCCGATATGGCCGCATGGGTGTGCTACGCAATCTCCAAACGCTTCTCCAAAACCCCGGAGAAATTCGGAACCGGATACCCAGAAGGGCTTGTGGAGTCGGGAGCTGCGAATAATGCGGCGCTTGCTGGCGCCTGGGTGCCGGCTTTGATCTTCGGCATTCCCGGCGACACCATCACCGCAATCGCCATCGGTGTGCTGTACATGAAGGGATTAAACCCCGGGCCGACGCTTTTCACTGAAAAGGCGTCGAGCATGTACGCCATCTATGTGATCTTCATGCTCGCCAACATCCTGATGATTCCGCTCGGCATCATCATGATCCGGATCACGACGAAGGTGCTCAATGCGCCGCAGTCGGCCGTCATGCCTCTCATTCTGCTGTGCTGCGCCGTCGGCGCCTTCGCCGTCGGCAACAATCTTTTCGCTGTCGTCATCGTCGCCGCGTTCGGGATCATCGGCTATGTCATGGAGGCGAACGGCTTCCCCGTGGCGGCCATGGTGCTCGGCATCATCATGGGCTCGATGGTCGAGCAGAGCCTCGTCACATCGCTGATCAAGTCAGACGGCGGCATCATGCCGTTCTTCGACCGGCCGATCTCGGCCGTCCTCGCCGTCATGGCCATCACAGCCCTGCTGTGGCCACTGTTCTTCTGGTTGATCAAGCGGGTGCGCCAAGCCACAGCGCGCGCGACAGCGTAAGACGGCAACCCGTCGAATAGCGCTAGCAGAATCCGCCCCGCTCGGCTATCGCAACCGCATGGGAAGCGGCGGCCGAAGCACGACCTCACCCGACATCAAGACACTCGCGGCGGGCATTCGCGCCGGCGATCGCGCCGTGCTGGCGCGCGCCATCACGCTAATCGAGAGCAAGCGGCCCGATCACCAGGACGCGGCGCGGGCGCTCGTGCAGGAGCTCTTGCCGGAGACCGGCAAGGCCATCCGCGTCGGCATTACCGGCATGCCGGGCGTTGGCAAATCGACGACCATCGACGCGCTCGGCACTTTTCTGACCGGCGAGGGCCACAAGGTCGCGGTACTCACAATCGACCCGTCGTCGCGACGCACCGGCGGCTCGATCCTCGGCGACAAGACGCGCATGGCGCGGCTCGTCAACGATCCGAAGGCGTTCATACGCCCCTCCCCGTCTGCCGGAACTCTCGGTGGCGTCGCCGCGCGCACGCGCGAGACGATGCTCCTGTGCGAAGCGGCCGGCTACGACGTGATGCTGATCGAGACGGTCGGCGTCGGTCAATCGGAAATCACCGTTGCCGACATGACGGATTTCTTTCTGGTGCTGATGCTCGCCGGCGCGGGCGACGAACTGCAAGGCATCAAGAAAGGTGTCCTGGAACTCGCCGACATGCTCGCCGTGAACAAGGCGGACGGCGAGAATATCAAGCGCGCAAAAACGGCGGCAGCGGAATATCGCGCCGCGTTTCATATCCTGCGGCCGCGCTCGCCGACCTGGTCCCCGCCGGTGCGGACCTATTCGGCGCTCACCGGCGACGGCATTTCGGAACTCTGGCAACAGGTCGAAGCGCACCGCGAGAAGTTGACTGCGAGTGGCGAGCACGCAGAACGTCGTCGCGAGCAACAGGTGCGCTGGATGTGGACGATGCTCGACGATCGGCTGACGAGCCGGCTGCGTTCCGACGCGACATTGCGCGCGCGCTTGCGCACACTCGAAGCATCCGTCGCCGCGGGCACGCTTTCACCGGCGCTGGCGGTCGAGGAAATCGCCAAGCATCTCGGGCTTTAGGATGGATGTGTCGGGAAAAAATCGGCCCTTAACCGTTTTGATCACCGGCTTTGGCCCCTTCCCGACCGCGCCGTTCAATCCGACGCAAGCGCTCGTCGCCGCGCTTGCGCGGACGCGGCGCCCGGCGCTCGCCGATACGAAAATTGTGACGCACATCTTTCGCACGAGCTACGCGATAGTCGATCGCGAGCTTCCGAAGCTTCTGGCCGAGCACCGCCCCGATGTGCTGCTGATGTTCGGCCTTGCCGCGCGCACCCCCTATGTGCGGATCGAAACGCAAGCACGTGCCGCGCGCTCGCGCCTCCTGTCCGATGCGGACGGCACATTGGGCGCCGTTGCGCCATCGACGCCAGTGCCGCCATTGCCGGCGCTTTCGGGCCGCGCGCCGATGGTACCGCTGCTCCTGGCGGCGCGGCGCACGGGAATGGATGTCCGCCTCTCTCGCAATGCCGGCCGTTATTTGTGCAATCACCTTTACCGTCGCGCGCTAGAGTCGGCCGCGGCGGAGAGGCCCAAGGTCGCCGTTTTCGTGCATGTGCCGAAGGTCGCACGCGGCGCCATGGCGCGCCGCCGTTCAACACGTCGCCCCGCCATCACGGCTTCCGACCTTGTGCGCGTCGGTCACGCGCTCCTGCCGATCCTCATGAGCGCGGCGCGCAAGCATTAACCGTGTCTCCATCGCAAACGCCCGAAACGCGCAGAATTTGAGACACTGGCGGCATTCACCACATGAGTTGCCGCCATGAGAACCGATCGCCGGCATTTTCTCGCTCTGTCCGCCGCTGCAACGGTCGCCGCTGCGGCGACGCCGGCGCGCGCGGCCGTACAACTCTCGGCGCTTGGCGTGGATGCAACACAGCTTGGCGTCAATCCCGCGAGCAGTGAAGATCAAAGCCTTGCGTTGCAGCGCGCAATCGACCGCGCCGCCGCCGCGCGCGTGCCGCTCGTTCTTCCGCCCGGCGTCTATCGCGCGGCGAATCTGAAGCTTCCCAAAGGCGCGGCGCTCGCCGGCATGCACGGCGCGTCACGCCTTATGCTTTCCGACGCTGCATCGCTTTTGGCTGCCGAGGGCGCCGACGATGTTGTCCTGAGCGGTCTCACCCTCGACGGCGGCGGCAAGCGGCATGAATCGCGCGGCCTTGTCCGTATAACTGGCGGGCGGAGCGTGCGCGTCGTCGATTGCACCTTCGATTCTGTGACCAATCAGGCGCTCCTCCTCGAAGGCATCGCCGGCGAGGTCCGCAGCAACGTCTTCAATGCGCCCGGCGACGGTGCGATCCGCTCTCTCGACGCGCGCGATCTCGTCATCAACGGAAATACGATCCGCGACGCAGGCAATGCCGGCATTCAGGTTTGGCGTTCCGCAATCGGCTACGACGGCACGATCGTCACTGAAAACAGAATTGAAGATACGCGCGCCCGCGACGGCGGCTCCGGCCAGTACGGCAATGCGATCAACGTCTTTCGCGCCGGCAATGTGATTGTCGCTAATAATCGTATCGCCGGCGCGGCCTTCTCCGCCGTGCGCGGCAACGCCGCGTCCAATATCCAAATCCTCGGTAATAATTGCACGCGCTGTGCAGAAGTCGCGATCTATTCCGAGTTCGAGTACCAAGGCGCCGTCATCGCCAACAACGTCGTCGATGGCGCTGCGTTCGGGGTCGCGTTGGCTAATTTCCAACAGGGCGGCCGCCTCGCCGTCGTTCAGGGCAACCTCATCCGGAATCTGACGCCCAAGCGGCCACCGGGAACCGATCCGGGGGACGCTGCCGGAATCGGCATCGGCGTCGAGGCCGATGTGGCCGTAACCGGAAATGTCATCGAGAACGTGCCGAACGCGGGTATTTCTGTCGGCTGGGGGCCGTATCAGCGCGATGTCACCGTGTCGGGCAACACCGTACGCGGCGCGGCCTACGGCATTACGGTGTCGGTCAGCAAAGACGCCGGCTCGGCCGTCGTCACCGGCAATCTCATTGCCGAGGTGCGTAAAGGCGCCATTGTCGGCATGAACTATAGGAATGTCGCAACCGGCGATCTTGCCAAAGACGGCGTCGGCCGCTTCACGCAACTGACCGTTTCCGGCAACCACGTGCGTTGACCTCGAGGCTGTGGCGTTTACTCTCGTCATGGCCGGACTTGTTGGAGGGAAGACGTGGATGCCCGCGCAGGCAAATTTACGCAGCCTGCGCAAGCTTGGCTGCAAGCGCGGGCATGACGGAAACGCAAGACCATTCGCAATGTGCCCATGACCAACGTCCTGTCTTTCGACGCCCTCGCTGAGATCTGGCGTCACGCCAAGCTACCCGAGAATATGCTGAACGCTGTCAGCTTGACCGGCGTGGAACCTGCTCTTCCCTCCTCGTTCGCAGTCGGCACGGCGGCGCAAACGAGCATCGCGGCCGCGGCCCTGGCTGCCGCCGAGATCTGGCGGCAGCGCGGCGGCCGGTCGCAAACGGTCAGCGTCGACATGCAAAGCGCAGCGACCGAGTTCCGCAGCGAACGCTACCTCCGTGTCGACGGCGGACCGGCTGCGGAATTGTGGGACAAGATCGCCGGCGTCTATCGCTGCGGCGACAACCACTGGGTTCGCCTGCACACGAATTTTCCGCATCACCGCGACGGCGTTCTCGACATTCTCAAATGCGCCTATGAGCGCGAGGCTGTCGCGGAGGCATTGCGCGGTTGGAAGGCCGAGGACTTCGAGGAGACTGCCGCCCGAAACGGCATGGTCGTCGCCGCAATGCGCAGCTTCGCGGAATGGGACGCGCATCCGCAAGGGCAAGCGGTCGCGCGGCTGCCGCTCCTCTCGATCGACAAGATCGGCGATGCCGCGCCGACGCCCCTGACAGCGGCGCCGCGCCCCTTGAGCGGCATCAAGGTCGTCGAACTCACGCGCATCATCGCCGGGCCGGTTTGCGGGCGCACGCTCGCGGCACATGGAGCGGATGTGATGCTAGTGACGAGCCCGCATCTGCCGGCAATCGCGCCGCTGGTGATCGACACCGGCCGCGGCAAACTCTCGACCGCGCTCGACCTGCGCGACGATAACGACCGCGCCGCACTGACTGCGCTCCTCAAAGACGCTGATATCTTCATCCAGGGCTACCGGCCCGGCGGCCTCGAAGCGCTCGGCTTCGGTCCGGAATCCGTAGCGCGAATTCGGCCGGGCATCGTTTACGTTTCACTGTCTGCCTACAGCCATCAAGGCCCCTGGGCTAACCGTCGCGGCTTCGACTCGCTCGTGCAGACCGCGAGCGGCTTCAATGATGCCGAGGGCAAGGCGGCTGGCAAGGACGAGCCCCGTCCGCTGCCCGCGCAGGCGCTCGATCACGCGACCGGCTATCTCATGGCGTTCGCGGCAATGACGGCGCTGGCGCGCCGCGCGCGCGAGGGCGGAAGCTGGCTCGTGCGCACCTCCCTCGTTCAGACGGCGCAGTGGCTCCGCAGCCTTGGCCGCGTAGACGGCCTCGCCGCGCATGATCCGTCCTTCGACGATGTGCAGGAGGATCTGCAGCCGATGGATTCGCCCTTCGGCCGCCTGGCCGTCACGCGTCACGCCGCGGCAATGAGCGATACGCCGCCACACTGGGCGCGCCCGCCAGTCCCCCTCGGAACGCACCCGCCGCACTGGCCACACTAGTGCTGAGCACATTTGCGCTGGACAGCCCCACAGTCCGCGCGCCAAATCCGTGCCCTGATCAACACGAAAGGAAGAAAACGTGAGCGTTGTGCCTGCCGATGCGCTGAAGGAACTCGCCCCAACCGGAAAAATCCGCGCTGCCATCAACCTTGGGAATCCCGTGCTGGCGCAAGGGACGATGCAGGCGCCGTCCGGCGTCACTGTCGACCTCGCGCGCGAACTCGCCAAGCGCGCCGGCGTGCCGCTCGAACTCGTACCGTTCGATGCCGCCGGCAAAGTCTTCGAAGCGCTCAAGGCCGGCGCCTGGGATATCGCCTTCCTCGCGATCGAGCCGGTGCGCGCCGCCGAGATCGCCTTCACCTCGCCCTATGTGCTGATCGAAGGTGTCTATCTGGTGCCGCAGGATTCGCCGCTGAAAACGCCGGCCGATGTCGACCGCGAAGGCATCCGCATCGGTGTGAGCAAGGGCGCCGCCTATACCCTGTTTCTCACGCGCACGCTGAAGGCGGCCAAGCTGGTGATCGAGGAGGACGGCGTCGACACATTCCGCGCGCAGAAGCTCGACGCCGCGGCTGGCGTACGCCAGCCGATCGCCGGCTATGCGAAAGCGCATCCGGACACGCGCGTGATCCCCGAGCGCTTCATGGAAATCCGCCAGGCCATGGGCGT
This sequence comes from Hyphomicrobiales bacterium, assembly GCA_017304555.1. GTDB lineage: Bacteria > Pseudomonadota > Alphaproteobacteria > Rhizobiales > Xanthobacteraceae > JAFKKS01. Next base: position 3,974 of record JAFKKS010000120.1, on the reverse strand, counting down.
TCCGCAGGGCCGCAACGCGGCGGCGAAATACCTCCAGAGCTTCATCGAGGAGATGAAGGCTTCCGGCTTTGTCGCCGATGGTCTCAAGCGCAGCGGCCAGGGCGAAGCGACGGTCGCGCCGGCGGCGTAACAACAACCGAACAAAAAAAGGCCCGCCGAAGCGGGCCTTTTAATTTCATTCAGCCGTCGAAAGCGACGCTCAGTAACGCGAGCGGTGATGCCGGCTGTGATGGCGATGCGCGCGATGATGATGCCGATTCGCACGATGCCGGTGCGCGCGGGACCGATGTGCACGCGGATGCACATAGACCTGGCCGCCGCCATACTGCCGATCCGACGCGTAGTAAGCCTGCTGGTTCACACCGAGCACGCCCTCGACGCCGCCGACAACGCCACCGACCGCGCCGCCAACAACCGCGCCGACAGGACCCGCCATGCGGGCGCCTTCATTGAATCCATGGGCGATGCCACCCGGCACACCCTGGGCTTGCGCTGCGATCGGAGCCGCCAACGCCGCGAGCAATGCGCCCGCAAACAAAATCCTCAGCTTCACTGTTATGCCCTTCTTTGGCTTGTGGAGTCGGCACATGCCGACTCAAAAGCGGCTATAAAACGGCCAAGCAATGGCACGCAGCACATCGAAATAAAAGGTGTGGCGTGCAAGCGACACCGAGACCTTTCTCCCAAATTACCCGGAACACTACCGTCCCTTTTTCTTCCATCCACCACGCATGCCGGGACGGCCCAGCGTCGAGCGCGACGGGCGCGACGGGATCGATTCCGTGCCCGGCCCCATCTCATCGAGATTCGGTTTGCGCGGCCCCCGTGAGTCCGGGCGCCCGCGGGGCAGCGGCGCCGGAGAGCGCATTCCGCTACCGCCCGCTCCCCGCCCCGCGGCAGGAATGCGTTTGACGGTCGGGTCGTCGATCACCGCGAGTTCGGCTGCGCGCAAGCGCTTGAGCTCGTCGCGCAAGCGCGCCGCTTCCTCGAAATTCAGATCGGCCGCAGCCTCACGCATCTGCTTCTCAAGGTCGGCAATCACCGCCTCAAAGTTGTGCCCGATGGTCGCGACCTCGTCGTCGCCGATGCCGGCCAACCCGCCTTCGGTTGAGACGAGGACGTGGTCGCGCTCGTATACGCTCGACATGATGTCGCTGATCGACTTCTTGACCGATTCCGGCGTGATGCCGTGCTCGGTGTTGTAGGCTTGCTGCTTCTCGCGGCGACGCTCCGTTTCTTCCATCGCGCGCTGCATCGACCCCGTGATGGTGTCGGCGTAAAGGATCACCTTGCCGTCGACGTTGCGCGCGGCGCGGCCGATGGTCTGGATCAGCGACGTCTCGCTGCGCAGAAAGCCTTCCTTGTCCGCATCGAGTATCGCAACCAGCGCACACTCGGGGATGTCCAGGCCCTCGCGCAGCAGGTTGATGCCGACGAGTACATCGAACGCACCGAGCCGCAGATCGCGGATGATTTCGATGCGCTCCAGCGTGTCGATGTCGGAATGCATGTAGCGCACGCGGATGCCCTGCTCATGCAGATATTCTGTCAGGTCCTCGGCCATGCGCTTGGTGAGCACGGTGACGAGGCTGCGATAGCCCTTCGCGGCAACTTGCCGAATCTCGCCGACAAGATCGTCGACCTGCGTGCGCGCCGGCCGCACGTCAACCGGAGGGTCGATCAAGCCGGTCGGGCGGATCACCTGCTCGGCGAATACACCACCCGATTCCGTGAGCTCCCACCCCCCCGGCGTTGCCGACACCGCCGTCGTCTGCGGCCGCATCGCGTCCCATTCCTCGAAACGCAGCGGCCGGTTGTCCATGCAGGACGGCAAACGGAATCCGTATTCCGCGAGCGTCGCCTTACGGCGGAAGTCGCCGCGATACATGCCGCCGATCTGCGGCACGGTGACATGGCTCTCGTCGACGAAGACGAGCGCGTTGTCGGGAACGTATTCGAACAAGGTCGGCGGCGGCTCCCCCGGCTTGCGGCCGGTGAGATAACGCGAATAGTTCTCGATCCCGGCGCAGCTTCCCGTCGCCTCCATCATTTCGAGGTCGAACAGCGTGCGCTGCTCGAGGCGCTGCGCTTCCAGCAGACGCCCTGCAGCATTGAGCTGTTCCAAACGCCCCCGCAATTCCTGCTTGATCGAGGCCATCGCCTGGATCAGCGTCGGGCGCGGCGTGACGTAGTGCGAGTTCGCGTAGACCTTGATGAACCGCAGCTCGTCGGACTTGCGGCCGGTGAGCGGATCGAACTCCTCGATCGATTCCACTTCATCGCCAAACAGATTCACACGCCAGGCGCGATCCTCATAGTGTGCCGGGAAGATGTCGAGCGTATCGCCGCGAACACGGAACGTGCCGCGCGAAAAGTCGCCGGAGGTGCGCTTATATTGCAATGCCACGAGGTCGGCGATGAGCTGGCGCTGGTCGATGCGCTCGCCGGTCTTCAGCGCGAAGGTCATCGCCGAATAGGTCTCGACCGAACCGATACCGTAGATGCATGACACCGACGCAACGATCACCACGTCGTCCCGCTCGAGCAGTGCGCGCGTCGCGGAGTGGCGCATGCGGTCGATCTGCTCGTTGATCGAGGATTCCTTCTCGATATAGGTGTCGGTGCGCGGAACGTAGGCTTCCGGCTGGTAATAGTCGTAATACGAGACGAAATACTCGACCGCGTTATCGGGAAAGAACGCTTTGAACTCGCCGTAGAGCTGCGCGGCCAGCGTCTTGTTCGGCGCCAGGATCAGCGCCGGCCGCTGTGTCGCCTCGATCACCTTCGCCATGGTGAAAGTCTTGCCGGAGCCGGTGACACCGAGCAGCACCTGCGTACGGTCGTGCTGCTTCACGCCCTCGACGAGATCGTCGATCGCTTGCGGCTGATCGCCCTTCGGCTCGAAGTCCGACTTGATGACGAGGCGGACACCGCCCTCGCTTTTCTCTGGGCGCGGTGGACGGTGCGGCGTCCAGACCTTATCGGCTTCAGCGAATTCGGCGCGGCCCTCGCGCAAGAGCGTGTCGAGCGCGGCCTGACTGGCGATGCCGGCAATCGGCCCGCCGATGTCCTGCGAGCGCTTGCGGCGCGCCGTCGGCCCCGGCGCGATCGTGCTGCCCGGAAAGGCGCCGGCGGTCGTAGGCGCCTCATGGGAGCCGGATGCGGACGTGTCATCCTCGATGCCCCACTGTCGCGCCAGATCGGGGTCGAGCGGCCCCACTCCTCCCGTCCGGTCCGCGAGCGGCCGGACCAATGGTCCAAATCCGGATGAACGAGAGCCACGCCGGCCCTCTTTTCTCTCTTCGCGGAAGGGCTCACGTGCCGTGTATCCATGCTGCGGCGCCTCGCCGAATTCGCCGGTGGACTGCCGCGCTTTATGCGCATCGGAAAAATCGGCACGGCGATCAAAGGAATTATCCGCTGGCGGCTTCAGCCGCGACTTGCCCTTCGACGCGGCGTCCGGGGTTGGCGCGACTTGACCCGTCTGCGAGCCGACACCCGCCGTGCCGCGGCTGATCCCAGGATTGAGGAGTTCGGCGAGCGCCGGAGCAAGCGGCGGAAGGTGCTCGCGGGCCGCCTTGGCTCGCGTCGGCTTGGCAGGGTCGCGCGGCTTCTTCGGGGATTTCGACATCCCCGGAATATGGGAGAGATGAGGACCGCAGAAAAGGCCACGGCAAGCATCATGCCCAACCAATTGGCGGGATTCCGACGACGCTCACGCAGCAATGGGGGCGTTATCGTGATCGATTGATTGAGGCCCGCGGCGCAGACCGGACGCCGCCGCTTCCAACTGCGCCCAGGCGATCAACTCCATACGCCCGTCATGGTGCTCCACAATCGCGGTGCAACTCTCGACCCAATCTCCGCAATTGACGTAGGTGAAGCCGTCCTCCTCGCGCAGCGCCGCCGAGTGAATGTGTCCGCAAATGACGCCGTCCGCGCCATGCCGACGCGCCTCCGCGGCGAGCGTCGCC
>JAFKKS010000119.1 GCA_017304555.1 Hyphomicrobiales bacterium | reverse complement strand
CGCTGGCCAGCGCGACGGCGACCGCGTGGTTCTCCGGCGCGAGCTTGGCGATGATCTCGCTGATCAGCACGCGATATTCGCCGATCAACGCTCGCTCGGTCTTGCGTTCTTGCGTGCGGCCGAACGGATCGAGCGGCGTGCCGCGCAGGAACTTGAACTTCCGCAAAACGCCGAAGGCGCTGAGCATCCACTGGCCGAATTCGATCTTGCGCGGGTGGCCGGTGTTCGGGTCGATGCGCGCGAACAGCGGCGGCGCCAGGTGATAACGCACCTCGTAGTCGCCTTCGAACATCGACTTGATCTGCTCGCCGAAGCTTTGATCCGTGTGCAGGCGCGCGACCTCGTACTCGTCCTTGTAGGCCATCAGCTTGAACAGATAGCGCGCGACCGCCTCGGTCAGGCTGGTCTCGCCCGGCGTCTTCTCCGCTTCTGCCGCGCGCACGGCCTCGACGGCCGTGCGATATTTTTTCGCGTAGCGGCGGCTTTGATACGCCGCCAGGAAATCGACGCGGCGCGCGATCATCTCGTCGAGTGACTCGGATGGCCGCAGCGATTCACGCGTCGCGACCGGCTCCGCCGTCTTCGCCGTCGCTTCGACGCTTTCGCGATCATGCGCGGCATGGCGTCCCCAGCGGAAAGCCGCGATGTTCATGTCCACCGCTTCGCCGTTAAGCGCGATCGCCTCTTCGATCGCGACATCCGAAATCGGAATCGCGCCGAGCTGATAGGCGAAGCCGAGGAGGAAGATGTTGGCGCCGATCGTATTGCCAAGCAGCGCCGCGGCGAGCCGCCCCGCATCCAGGAATGAACAGTTCTCCGCGCCGGCAAGGCCGCTGATGGTGCGCTTGAGCCGCTCCATCGGCAGCGAGAAGTCGGCGTTGCGCGTGAAGTCGCCGGGCAGGAATTCGGCGAGATTGAGGACCATCTTCGTCCTGCCGGGCTTCACCGCCGCAAGCACTTTCTTGCTGCCGGCGACGACCATGTCGCCCGCGAGCACGAGGTCGGCGCTGCGGGCGGCGACGCGGATCGCGTGGATGTCGTCGGGATGATCGGCGAAGCGGATGTGGCTGTAAACCGCGCCGCCCTTCTGCGCGAGCCCCTGCTGGTCGATGATGCCGATGCCCTTGCCCTCGATGTGGGCGGCCATGCCGAGGATCGCACCGATGGTCACGACGCCGGTCCCGCCGACGCCGGTGACGATCATGCTGTAGGTGTTGTCGATCGCCGGCAGCACCGGCTCGGGAAGCTCGGTGACGTCGGGTGCGGCGCCGATGCCTTTGCCCTTGCGCAGCTTGCCGCCGAGCACGGTGACGAACGAAGGACAGAAGCCCTTGAGGCAGGAATAATCCTTGTTGCAGCTCGACTGATCGATGCGGCGCTTGCGGCCGAACTCGGTCTCCAGCGGCTGCACCGATACGCAATTCGACTTCACGCCGCAGTCGCCGCAACCCTCGCAGACGAGATCGTTGATGACGACGCGCTTGTCCGGGTCGGGAAACTGGCCACGTTTGCGCCGCCGGCGTTTCTCCGCTGCGCAGGTCTGGTCGTAGATCAGCACCGTGAGGCCGGGCACCGCGGCCAAGTCCGTCTGCACCTTCATCAACTCGTCGCGATGATGCACGGTAAGGCCGCGCGGCCAGTCCGTGTCTTTCGCGTATTTCCACGGCTCGTCGGTGACGACGCGGATCTGCTTCGCGCCTTCCGCCGCGACCTGGCGCGCGATCTGGTCGACGGAAAGCCCGCCGTCGTTGCGCTGCCCGCCGGTCATCGCCACGGCGTCGTTGAACAGGATCTTGTAGGTGATGTTGACGCCGGACGCCGCCGCGGCGCGGATCGCCATATAGCCGGAGTGGTTGTAGGTGCCGTCGCCGATGTTCTGGAAGACGTGGCCGCGCTTCGAGAACGGCGCCTCGCCGATCCAGTTTGCGCCCTCGCCGCCCATATGCGTCCAGCCTTCGGTGTTGCGGTCCATCCACTGCGCCATGAAGTGGCAGCCGATGCCGGCATAGGCGCGCATCCCGTCGGGCACGACGGTCGATGTGTTGTGCGGGCAGCCGGAGCAGAAATACGGCGTGCGCACGCCGATGTCCGGCGTTTCCGCCAGCATGCGCTGCGCATCCTTGAGGCGCGCGACGTGGGCCGCGATCGCCTCGTTATGGCCGCGCGCCAAGAGCCGCTCGCCGACGCAGATCGCGATGTCGTTCGGGTCGAGCGCGCCCTTCACCGGGAACAGCCACTCACCCGTCTCGTCGCGCTTACCGATACAGACCGGCTGGTTCGCCGTGCCGTAAAGCTCTTCGCGCACCTGCACCTCGATCAGCGAGCGCTTCTCCTCCACCACGATGATCAGCTCGAGGCCGGAAGCGAACTCCTGCAGCTCCTGCCGCGAGAGCGGCCACGAGCACGCAACCTTGTAGAGCCGGATGCCGAGATCGTTGGCGCGGACCTCGTCGATGCCAAGTTCATCCATCGCTTGGCGGACGTCGAGGTAGCTCTTGCCGGTGGTAATGATGCCGATCTTCGGCGTGCGCCCGCCCGTGGTGATGTATTTGTTGAGCTTGTTGGCGCGCACGAAAGCCAGCATCGCGTCGCGCTTATAGTCGTGCAGCCGCGCTTCCATCCCGAGGATGGTGTCGCCGAGGCGGATGTTGAGCCCGCCCTCCGGCATCTTGAAGTCTTCGGGAATGACGATCTTCACCCGCTCGAGGCTGGCGTCGATCGCCGCCGTCGACTCGACCGTCTCGTGAATGCATTTGAGCCCGACCCAGGTGCCGCAATAGCGCGACATCGCGAAGCCGTAGAGCCCGTAGTCGATGATCTCCTCGACACCCGCCGGGTTGAGCACCGGCATCATCACGTCGACGAAATGGAATTCGGACTGATGCGCCGTGGTGGAGGATTCCGCCGTATGGTCGTCGCCCATCAGCGCCAGCACGCCGCCGTTCTTCGACGTGCCAGCGAAGTTAGCGTGGCGGAAGACGTCGCCGGTGCGGTCAACGCCCGGGCCCTTGCCGTACCAGATGCCGAAGACGCCGTCGTACTTGCCTTCGCCGCGCAGTTCCGCCTGCTGCGAGCCCCAGATTGCTGTGGCCGCCAGGTCCTCGTTGATGCCGGGCTGGAACACGATGTCGTTCGGGACGAGGAGCTTCGCCGTGCGCATGAACTGCTGGTCGAGACCGCCGAGCGGCGAGCCGCGATAGCCCGTCACATACCCGGCCGTATTGAGCCCGGCGCGCTTGTCGCGCTCCTTCTGCATCAGGCACATGCGGATGAGCGCCTGATAGCCGGTCACGAAGACACGGCTTTTCGTCAGATCGTATTTGTCGTCGAGGGTAACGCGGTTCGAAGTCATCGCAAGCCTTTGGGGCGCCGCGCCCCACGCATCAAGGCCACATCGGTCCGGCCGTATGTCGTCCCGCATGCATCCTAGATGGACGTATATAAGGTATCGACACGCGGAGCCGGAGGGGCCACAACGTCAGAAATGCTGACACTTCAACCGGCTGGGGTCAATTTCGTTTCCGCTCTAAATGACAGCAGCAAAATGTCACGTTCGCGCTTGCGCGCGCAATTTGGCGCACTGCAGCATCCGAGAACGGTCCGCAATGCTTTCCACTTGCGGTCGGTTGACGACCGCCGCCATCCAAATTTTTGTACCGGGGCAAAACAATCGGGCGCTTGAAGGCGCCAAGTTTCAAGGGGGAATTCGATGTTCAAGATTGCGATCACGTCATGGGCGAAAGCGCCGGCGATGGGCCTGCTCGCGTCGCTCGCTCTCGCGCTGGCTCCGCCAGCCACGGCGCAGACGTTCCCGAACAAGGTCGTGAAGCTGGTCGTGCCGCAGACCCCCGGCGGCGCCACCGACGTCTTCGCACGCGCGGTCGGTCAGAAATTGAGCGAGCGCTGGGGCCATCCGGTCGTGGTCGAAAACCGCGCCGGTGCAGCCGGCGTGGTCGGCACCGACGCTGTCGCAAAATCGGCGCCTGACGGCTACACGCTGCTCGTCACCTACGCCGGTTCGCAGGCCATCAACCCGGCGCTTTACAAGTCCATCCCCTTCGACTCGATCAAGGACTTCCAAACGATCGCGACCGTGGCGCAAACGCCCTTCGCTCTCGTGGTGCGCCCGGGCTTCCCAGCGAAGGATATGCCCTCGTTCGTCAAATTCGCGCGGGAAACGAAGGATGCGCCGAGCTTCGCGTCGTCCGGCAACGGCTCCGTGAACCATCTCCTCGGCGAGATGCTCAAGATGGATTCGGGCATCCGCTACGTCCACGTCCCGTACAAGGGAATTTCGCAGGCCATCACCGATCTTCTCGGCGGTCAGGTCGATTTCGCCTTCACCAGCCTTCCCTCGGTGCTGCCGAACATCAAGAGCGGCAAGATCCATGCGCTCGCCGTCACCAGCGCGCGCCGCGTCGCGGTTGCGCCCGACATCCCGACGATCGCGGAATCCGGCGTCCCGCAATTCGACGTGAACCCGTGGTGGGGCGTTCTCGGGCCGGCGGGGATGGACAAGGAGATCGTCCACAAGATCAACGCCGACATCACCGACATCCTGAAATCGCAGGAGGTGATCGATTTTCTTGCCAAGCAGGGCGCCGAACCGTTGGTCACGACGCCGGACGAGTTCCTCGACATCCTCAAGTCCGACACCGAGAAATGGGCCAAGGTGGTGAAGGCCTCGGGCGTTCACATCAACTGACCATGGATCAGAACGTCGTCTATCGGCGCGTTCGCCGCGCCGATCCGGCGCTGGTGGCGCGCGCCGCGGCATTGCCGGTCTCCGACCTTTACGAGGCGCTCCCGAACCGGGACGCCGCGCTGATGTCTCCGCGCATGCGGCCTCTCGTGCCCGGCCTGCGCATCGCCGGCTCGGCGGTGACGGCACGCTGCCCGCCCGGCGACAATCTCATGATGCATCGCGCCTTGCTCCACGCCGAGGCCGGCGATGTTCTCGTCGTCGCCGTGGGCGATGTGAAGGGCGCGCAGTGGGGCGACCTCGCCGCGGTCTACGCCCGGCACAAGGGCGTTGCCGGCGTGATCGTCGATGGCAGCATCCGCGACGCCGACGCGCTGACCGCCTTGCGTTTTCCGGTCTGGGCGACGGCGATCTCTCCTTCGCACCCGAACAAGCAGGCCGCGGGGTCCGTCAATGTCCCGGTGATCTGCGACGGCGCGCGCGTCAATCCCGGAGACGTCATTTGCGCCGACGGCGACGGCGTTCTGGTGATCCCGCGCGATCAGCTTGCGGCAGCCGTCGAAGCGGCCGAGCGAAGACAGGCGGGCGAAGGCGCGATCGTGACCGCCATCAAAGCCGGAACGTCGCTGTTCGAACTCCACGATATGGAGGCGGCCTTCCAGGCATCCGGCGTGCGCGAAATCGACGCCGCGTGGGAAGACAAGCGAGAAGACTAGCTACCCGGCGAAAGCGACCGTCTCCAGCACCGCGAAGTAATGGCAGAGCGCGGCGACCAGCACGAAGCCGTGCCAGATCGCGTTCTGGAAGCGTAAACCCTGCCAGACGTGAAAAATCACGCCGACCGAATAGAGCACGCCGCCGGCGGCGAGCAGCGCCAAGGTCGTCGGCGAAAGTGCACTCACGATGGAATCGTAGAGCAGGATGCCGCTCCATCCGAGCAGCAGGTAGAGCGCCACCGCCAGACGATCGAACCGTCCCGGAAGCGCAAGCTTGATCACGATCCCGACGGTCGCGACCAGCCAGATCGCCGCGAGCATGCCGAAGGAAAGCACCCCACCCTTCAGATGCAAAAGGAAAGGCGTGTAGGTCGCGGCGATCAGCAGGTAGATCGCCGAATGGTCGAAGCGGCGCAACCACCATTTCAACCGCGAGATCGGCCACATGTTGTAGGCGGCGGACAGCCCCAGCACCGCCAGCAGGCCGAACGCATAAATCGCGGCGGAGACAATATGAACGCCGCGGCTTGAGTTGATCGCCAATGCGATGAGGACGACGGCCCCGGCAAGCCCGAGCGCGACGCCGAGCGCATGCACGACACCATCGGCGATGATCTCAGCGCGCGTGTAGTTCCAAACAAAACGCACGGGTCTGCCGTCGAAATCCGTCACGCACGCCTCCAGTGTCTTGTTCGTGTTCGCAAACGGAGCAGCCGAAAATGCGGCAGCGCAAGGAAAATAGAGTGATGTCGTTAAGGCTCTACGACGGCGTCGGTGGCGTTTTCAGCACTTCGGCGATCTTGCGCGCCAGGGCGTCGAGTGTGAAGGGCTTGGGAATGACGTGAACGCCTGCGTCGAGCACTGCGTTATGGACGATGGCGTTGCGCGTATAGCCGGTCGTGAAGAGCACCTTGGTGGTCGGCCAGCGCCGCAGCACCTCGTCCGCAAGTTTGCGGCCGTTCATTCCCGGCATGACGACGTCGGTGAAGAGAAGCGTGACCGACGGCTCCTTTTCGAGCACGGCAAGCGCCGCCGTGCCGCCATCGGCATCCAGCACCGCATAGCCGAGTTCCCGCAACGCTTCGGTCGTGTTCTTGCGAACGCCCTCCTCGTCCTCGACGACGAGAATGGTGACCCCGGAATCGCCTGTCGGCAGGCTGTCGCGCCCCTCCGCGGCATCCCCCTCGCCCGGCGTTTGCGCCAGCAAGCGCGGGAGGTAGATCTTGATCGTCGTTCCCTGGCTGGGCTCGCTGTAGATGCTCACATGTCCGCCGGACTGCCGCACGAATCCGTAGACCTGGCTCAGGCCCAAGCCGGTGCCGAGACCGCTGGATTTGGTCGTGAAAAAGGGGTCGAAGGCTTTTGCGATGACATCGGACGTCATACCGACGCCGGTGTCGGTGACCGCGAACATGACGAACTGGCCGGCTTTGACACCCGCCCGCGCGGCGTAGTCGTCGTCGAGATAGGTATTCGCGGTTTCGATAGTCAGCTTGCCACCCTCTCCCATCGCGTCACGCGCATTGACGGCGAGATTGAGGATGGCGTTTTCCAATTGATTGGGGTCGGCGACGGTGCGCCAGAGGCCGGCCGCCAGCACGGTTTCCAGTTCGATCGTCTCGCCGAGACTGCGCCGCAGCAGGTCGGACATATCTGCAAGCAGCCGGTTGGCGTCGAGGGGCTCGGGCATCAGCGGTTGCTGACGGGCAAACGCGAGCAGCCGCGCCGTCAACGAGGCGGCCCGGCGCGCGCCGGCGATGGCGGTGTCGATATGCCGCTCGAGAATTGCCTCACCGCGTTGGAGCCGGCGCTGGCACATCTCCAACCCGCCGAGCACGATCGCCAGCATATTGTTGAAGTCGTGCGCGATACCGCCGGTGAGCTGGCCGATCGCTTCCATTTTCTGCGCTTGCCGCAGCGCGCCTTCCGTCTCCTCGCGCCGCCGCATCTCCGCGACAAGATCGCTGGTACGGTCGGCGACGTTGCGTTCGAGCATTTCGGAAAGACGGCGCAGTTCCTGCTCGGCTTTGTCGCGCTCACGCTCGCGCGTACGCAGCGCGATCGATGCCGCCGCCATCTCACGGCTCACGTCGCCAAGTTCGCGCACCGGCATCCGCTGCTGCGGCACGATCTCGCCGCGCCCGAGAGCAGCCGCTTGCGCGGTCAGCCCTTCGCTCGCGCGTGAGAGTCGGCCACCGAACAAATAAGCAATTCCGAACGACAGGATCGTCAGCGCGATGCCGACGCCGCCGACCGCCCAGAGGGCGCGGCTCAACAGAGCCTGGACGCGATCCTCGGAGGTGTTGACGTAGACAATCCAGTTGGCGAGGCGCGATCGCGCATAGGCGGTGCGCACCGCCTCGCCGCTGGTGTTCACGCCCCGCCACAACCCTTCGAGGCCTTTCGCATTGGTCAGGAAATCCGGCGATGCCGGGCGGCCACCGAAAACATCGTTCTTCTCGGAACGCGCCAGGATGAGGCCATGCCCTCCAACGACACCGGCACGTCCGCCGGCATCCAGCCTCTGACTGATCAAATCGACGATACGCTGCGAGGGAGCGCTGAGATTGAGGAAGTGCGTGACGCGATTGCCCTGAATAACGGGAACCGTGATCGAATAGATCGTTGCCCCCGTCACGACGTCGAAGAGTACGTCGGACACGAACGGCTGCTTGGTCTCGATCACTTCCTTGTCGCCGGCGAGCGGTGTCAGCGGCAACGCTGTGCCGAACGGACGCTGCGTATTGGCAAGCTGTTGGCCGGAAACGTTGCGAAGGATGAGATCGATGCCGACGAGGCTGCGGACGCGCTGCATCTGCTCATAGAAGCCGGCGTAATCGCCGTCCTGCACGCGACCGGAAATCGCCAGGGTCTGAAGCGTGACCTCGAGGCCGGCGAGATCCCGGTCGATCGCCTGCGCGAGTTGTCGCGCATCGGCGCGCAGATCGAGTTCTATCCGCGCCTGCTCCGAGATAGCGTATCGCCAGATCAGGAAGCCGCAGAACATCAGCACCGGCACCATCACCGCCAAAACGAGCAGCAGCACGTAATGGCGCGTCGAGAGGCGGCGGGCGCGGACCGATCCGGGTGGCGTTACGGCAGGCGCGGCTGATGAGTCTGGCGCGTGCAAAACGATCTCGTTCCTCTGAACTCATCCCCCGGTGCGAGCACGTCACAGTACTAGATTTCGCCGTCGGTACTCCAGCGCCAGAAATCCGTCCCCTCCTGACGCAGGAAGCGCGCCAGTACCATGCTATGGACTTCCGAGGCGCCGTCGACGATGCGCGCCGCGCGCGCCCAGCGATAAATCCACTGCAGGACCGTATCCTTGGAGTATCCGCGGGCGCCGTTGAGCTGGATCGCGACGTCGGCGGCGCGGTGCAAGGTGTCGGCCACATGGATCTTGGCCATGGATACCTCCTTACGCGCCTTGTCGCCCTGGTCGAGCTTCCAGGCTGCGTGCATGGTGAGAAGCCGGCCGATTTGAATTTGATGCGCCACGTCGCCGAGCTTGATCTGCACGCTCTCACGGTCCGCCAGCTTGATGCCGAAACCCTCACGTCGCGACACATAGTCCTGGGCGATCTCCATGCAACGCCTGGCAAGGCCAAGCCAGCGCATGCAATGGGTCAGCCGCGCCGGGCCAAGCCGGATTTGCGTCATGCGCAGGCCGTCGCCCACGCCCATCAGCACATCCTCGTCGGCAACCTCCAGGCCGTCGAAAATCAACTCGCAGGTTCCACCGTGCTCCTCGGGACCGAGATTGCCGATGCGGCGCACGAGACGCCAGCCGGGCTGATCCTTGTGAAACAGAAACGCCGTGAGTCCGGTGCGCGGATCGTCCGACGTGCGCGCCATCAGAATGAAATGCGACGCTTCCGCCGCGCCCGAAATGAACCATTTGTGACCGCTGATCCACCACTTGCCGCCATGCTTCTCGGCCTTGGTGCGGATCATCGACGGGTCGGAGCCGCCGCCCGGATGCGGCTCCGTCATCACGAACGACGAGCGCACTTTTCCGGCGACGATCGGCCGCAGCCATTTCTCCTTCTGCGCCGGAGTTCCGACCTTCGACAACACGTTCATGTTGCCGTCGTCAGGCGCTTGGCAGTTGAGCGCATTGGGGCCGAAGATCGAGCGGTTCGCCTCTTCGTACATCACCGCCCAAGCCATGACCGGAAGCCCCATGCCGCCGAACTCCTTCGGCGACTGCGGCGCCCATAGGCCGGCGGCTTGCGCCTTCGCGCGCACCGTCTCCAGCACATCGAGCTTGATGTTCTCGTAGGCATCGTAGTTGCCGGCCTCCGCCTCGAGCGGAATGACATGCGTATCGATGAACGCGCGCGTGCGCATGCGCAGCGCTTCGAGTTCGGGGGAGATCGTGAAATCCATGGAGCCCTCGGGAATGCTTGAATGTGAAGTTTAGCGTGGCCGCTGACCAGCCTTACGTCCCGCGGATCTGCGTCACCTGCCCGCCGTCGACGACGATCGTCGCGCCGCTGATATAGCGTCCGGCGTCGGAAGCGAGCAGCAGGAGCGCTCCATCGAGATCGCCCGTCTCGCCGAAACGGCCCATCGGAATGTCGCGCGTCATCTTGGCCGCTTCGCCTGCGAGCCAGTCCGCGTTGATCTCGGTCGAGATGTAGCCAGGTGCGATGGCGTTGACGCGGATGCCCTTGAACGCCAGTTCGAGCGCAAGCGACTTGGTGAGTTGCACAACCGCCGCCTTGGATGTCGCATAGGCGATCACACCCTTCGCAACGCCGAAGCCCAGGATCGACGCGACATTGACGATCGCCCCACCCTTCTTCGCCGCCAGCATGCGCCGCGCACCCTCTTGCGCCCACGCGAAGACCGCATCGAGGTTGGTCGAAAGGACGCGCCGCCACGCGCGCTCGTCGAGGTCGATTGCGCGTCCCGAATGGGCGATGCCCGCATTGTTGACAAGCACGGTCACGGTACCGAACGCTTTCTCGGCCGCATCGAAGGCCGCCCGCATCGCCGCCGCGTCGCCGACATCGGCCGCGATGGCGACGGCACGCCCGCCCGCCGCCTCGATGCGCTTCTGCACATCGGCAAGCCGATCGGCTCGGCGCGCCACCAGGGCGATGGCCGCCCCGTTCGCCGCGAGCACCTCGGCGAAGCGCACCCCGAGGCCGCTGGACGCGCCCGTGACAAGCGCGACCTGACCCGACAAATTGAAGAGTTCTGCGGCCTTCATGTCTCCATCTCCTCCCGGCGTTACAGCCATTTTTTTCCAATGACGAGCCGCTCCACAAGGCGTCATTGATCTGTTAGCCTTCCTACATGGCACACGATCATCATCACGACCACGACCATGGCGGTCACCACCACCATGATCACGATCACGGCTCGGAGCTCTCGGAGATGCAACTGCGCGTGCGCGCGCTAGAGAGCATCCTGACCGAGAAAGGCTATGTCGACCCGAAGGCCCTGGACCTCTTGATCGAGACCTACGAGGTCAAGGTCGGCCCGCACAACGGCGCCCGCGTCGTGGCGAAAGCCTGGACCGACCCGGAGTACCGCAAATGGCTGCTGACCGAAGGCGGCGCGGCCATCGCTTCGCTCGGCTACATCGGCCGCCAGGGCGAGAACATGGTGGTGCTGGAGAACACGCCGAAGCTGCACAACATGGTCGTGTGCACGCTGTGCTCCTGTTATCCCTGGCCGGTGCTCGGCCTGCCGCCGGTCTGGTACAAATCCGCGCCCTATCGCTCGCAAGCCGTGTCCAACCCGCGCAAGGTGCTGGCCGACTTTCAGGTGACGTTGCCGGAAGGCATGGAGATCCGCGTCTGGGATTCGACCGCGGAAATCCGCTACCTCGTCCTGCCGATGCGCCCTGCCGGCACCGACGGTTGGAGCGCCGAGCAATTGGAGCGCCTCGTCACCCGTGACAGCATGATCGGCACCGGTCTGCCGCTCCGGCCACAGGATATCGCGTCATGAACGGCCCGCACGACATGGGAGGCATGCAGTGCTTCGGCCCCGTCAAGCCGGAGGCGAATGAACCGCCGTTCCACGCCGACTGGGAGAAGCGCGCTTTCGCGATCACCGTCGCGATGGGAGCAACCGGCGAATGGAACCAAGACGAATCGCGCAACGCGCGCGAGAGCATGCCGCCGGCGCGATATCTCAGCAGCAGCTACTACCAAATCTGGTTTGAGGGACTGAAGCGCCTGCTGCAAGAGCGCGACCTGGTCTCCGCCGACGAAATTGCGCAGGCGCGCGCGATGGGCGAGCCGAAGCCGGTGAAGCGCACCCTCGCCGCGGCCGCCGTCGCGGAGACGCTGGGCCGTGGCGGCCCGAGCCGGCGCGAAACGACAAAGCCGGCCCGCTTCAAGGTTGGCGACCGCGTGCGCACGAAGAACATCAATCCGCCGACGCATACCCGCCTGCCGCGCTATGTGCGCGGCCATGTCGGAACGGTCGAGCGCATCTACGGCGCGCATATTTACCCCGACGCGCACGCGCATGGCGGCGGCGAAGACCCGCAGTGGCTCTATGCTGTGGCCTTCGAGGGCAGCGACCTTTGGGGGCCGGACGGCGACCCGGCGGTGCGCGTCTCCGTCGATGCGTTCGAGCCTTATCTCGAACCGGCGTGACGACCAGCATGTCCATGACCGATTCGGCGGCGACCGCCGCACTCGACGCCATGCCGGACATTCCGCGCGACACCGACGGTCCAGTGTTCGGCGAACCTTGGGAGGCGCAAGCCTTCGCCATGGCGGTCACGCTGCATCAGCGCGGCCTGTTCACGTGGCCGGAATGGGCGGCGACGCTCGCGGACGAGATCAAGCGGGCGCAGGCCGCCGGTGACCCGGACACAGGCGCGACCTACTACCATCATTGGCTGGCGGCGCTCGAACGCCTGGTCGCGGAAAAGAACGTCACCGACGCGGCAACGCTCAAACGCTATCACGACGCATGGGATCACGCCGCCGACCGCACGCCGCACGGCGTTCCGATCGTGTTGCGCGACGAAGATTTCCACGGCTGAGCACAGCGCGAGAGATATTATTTCGCCTTCGCGCCGCGCGCCGGTTCACCTCTCCCATAGGGAGAGGTGAACCTGAGCAAACCGCGCACCCGCGCGCTGCGTTCTCGCGCATTCCGTTTTTGATCTTGTTTCGTTGCTGAAGAACGAATCGCAACCGCGATTCGCACGCGCCTGTCAGACGTAAACGCATTCCTAATGCGGATGACGGTCTCGCGTTTCTTCACCTCTCCCATGGGGAGAGGTCGACGCCGAAGGCGGCGGGTGAGGAGTTAGAGCCCATCGAGAGACCGTAACCCCTCACCCGGGTCGTCTCGCTACGCTCTACGATCCGACCTCTCCCTATGGGAGAGGTGACGGAGCAAGCCGCACGCTCGCGCCGCGTTCTCAACTATTCCGTTTTCGATCTCGTTTCGTTGCTGAAGAACGAATCGAGGCTGCGATTCGTCACCGCGAGTCAGACGTAAACGGATTCCTAAAGCGCGACGGCCACGCGCAAAAATCACTCACATGATCAAGCGTTCGGTGCTCACAT
>JAFKKS010000118.1 GCA_017304555.1 Hyphomicrobiales bacterium | reverse complement strand
TCGGCCGCCACCGGGCCATCAGTGCCGTGATGGTGTGCTCCGCGGCCCTCGCCGTCACCATCGGGCTCTCGACCGACGGCTCTCCCTATCTTCTCCTCGCTCTCATCCTCCTGCACGCGCTGACCGTGAACGGCGATTCCGGCGCGCTGACCTCGGGGATGACGGCAAGCGCCGTCCCGGCTTTCCGCGGCGCCACCATGGCGCTGCACTCAACCATCGGATTCGGCCTTTCCGCCGTCGGCGCGTGGGGCACTGGCGCGGCGCTTGACGCCGCCGGCGGCCCACTGAGCGCAAGCGGCTGGCGCGCCGCATTTTTCCTGTTCGCGGCAGGAATCCTCCTCGGACCGCTCGCGCTATGGTGGTCGCGCCGCCAGGCATCGGCTTAGCCAAACGGCGTAAAGGGAGGCCTCACAATCTTCCCCGCCCGGCATTGAATCGGAGGGCGCGTTTGTGCCATCCGTTTTCGGACACCCCTCCTTCTCCACCCTCCTGCCGCTTCCCCAGAAGCTCTATCGAAAATTCAGGTGCCTTGATGTCCCATGCCAATTTGCTTGATGACGCGCTCACCCGTCTCGACGAGGCGGCGGCCCACCTCAATGTCGACCCGGACGTCATCGAGAAACTGAAATTCGCGCGGGAGACGACCAAGGTCCGCCTGATGATCCGCATGGATGATGGCGCGCGGAAATCCTTCATCGCCTGGCGCTGCCGCTACGACGACACGCGCGGCCCAACCAAGGGTGGCATCCGCTTCCACCCTTCGGCGACCGTTGATGAAGTGGAGACGCTGGCGTTCTGGATGACGTTCAAGTGCGCGGTGATGAATCTGCCTTACGGCGGCGGCAAGGGCGCGGTGCAGGTCGACCCCCGCGCATTGTCAAAATCTGAACTCGAGCGGCTCTCGCGCGCTTACATGCAGGCCTTCGCCCGCATCATCGGGCCCGATCGCGATATCCCGGCGCCGGACGTCTACACCAATGCGATGATCATGGGCTGGATGGCGGACGAATACGCGCAGATCGTCGGCCGCGCCGAGCCTGCGGTCATCACCGGAAAGCCGCTGGCGCTCGGCGGCTCGCTCGGGCGCAACGACGCGACCGCCCGCGGCGGCTACTACCTGGTGCAGCATCTCGCGGGCGACCTCGGCCTCAACCGGCCGATGCGCGTTGTCATCCAGGGCTTCGGCAATGCCGGCCAGTACATGGCGCAACTGCTCGCCGCCGACGGCCATAAGATCGTCGGCGCATCTGATTCCTCAGGCGCCGTCGGCTGCGCCTCCGGCCTCGACGTCGATGCGCTGCTGGCGGCCAAGGCGGCCGGGCGCTCGCTTGTCTCGACCATCGGCCATGGTGGCCACGAAACGCTGACACCGGAAGCGCTCATCGGTCTCGGCTGCGACCTGCTCGTGCCGGCCGCGCTCGAGAACATGATCGATGAGAGCAATGCCGCGACGGTGAAAGCGAAGCTGATCCTCGAGCTCGCTAACGGGCCGGTGACGCCTGAGGCCGACGCGATCCTCGCCAAGAAAGGCGCCATCGTCCTCCCGGATATCCTCGCCAATGCCGGTGGCGTCACCGTCTCGTATTTCGAATGGGTGCAAAGCCGGCAGGGCTATTACTGGACTCTGGAGGAGATCCACGAGCGGCTGCGCTCCACCATGGAACGCGAGGGTCGCGCCGTTTGGAACATCGCGCACGACAAAAACGTCTCCATGCGTACCGCCGCTTATGTCCACGCACTCGGTCGTCTCGCCGAAGCGATCGAAGCGCACGGCACGCAAAGCTTCTTCGTGAGCTGAGAAACTAGAGCGGGATGAGGAAAAGTGTGTAGCGGTTTTCCGCCCGCATCCCGCTCTAAATATTAAATATCGATCACGCTCATGACTTTGGATCGATTCGATCGAAAGTCATCGTGATCTAGCGCGGCGAAACGTTTCCGCCGCTCTCCTGATCCGCGCGCATCGCGAGGCGCAGCGGCTTCGGGATGCGCTGCGCCTTGCCGCCGGAAACGAATGCGACGCGCACGCGCGCCTCGACGAGCATGACGCCATCGCGGCTGACGGTCTGACGCAAGGTGATCGACGCGCCGGCCACTTCCTCGGGTGTCGTCGTCACCGTGAGGACGTCGTCCATGTGTGCGGGTTTGAGAAAATCGAGCGTCATCGCGCGCACGACGAAGGCGAAGCCCGGCGCCTCCTTCTCCGTCTCTTCGAACAGGCTGCGATGATCGACGCCGAGCAGCCGCAGATAATCGGTGCGGCCGCGCTCCATGAAGCGCAGATAGCTAGCGTGATAGACCACGCCTGAGAAGTCGGTGTCTTCGTAATAGATCCGCACATGCAGCACGTGGCGGCCGTCGTGCAGATCCCCGGCGAGCGAAGGTGGCGTCATGACTTCCGGTCTACAGGAGGCCGGGGCGTCATGTCATCTCCGCCGCAAAGCGGATTCAGCGCGAGACGTCGTGCCGGCGCCGCGCGCGATATTGTGGCCTTCGGTGTAGCCAATGACGCCGCCGGCGACGAGGCCAACGGGGCCGAGCACGAGGCCGCCGGCGAGCGTGCCCATCGCGCCGTTGCCCAGCTTGTCCGCCGACGCCGCATTCGTCGTCAGTGCCAACGCCGCCGCCAGAGCCGTCATTGCAAGAAGCTTTTTCACGACATCCCTCCTCATCGTCGCGGGCCGCCGCCCCACGGAAACGCAACACAGGAATGACCGCAATCGTTCCGATTGAAGTCGTGGTTAGCTCAAAGTGGAGGAAAACGGTTAACCGTTTCTAGACGCGCCGGAGCTGGAAAACATTGCGTTCCTCCGCTCGTCCCCGCGCAAGCGGGGACCCAGGGCCAATATCCTCTGGATTCCCGCTTTTGCGGGAATGAGCGAATTAACGGCGCTACGCGTCGTCGTCGCTTTGCCCGAAAAGCTGGAACTGCCCGAGTTCGCGCTTCGGTTCCGCAAGGCCGAGATGCTTGAACGCTGGCCCGGTCAGCAGGCGGCCGCGCGGCGTGCGCTGCACGAATCCGCGCTGGATGAGGAACGGCTCGATAATGTCCTCGATCGCATCGCGCGGCTCCGACAGCGCGGCCGCGATCGTCTCGATTCCGACCGGCCCGCCGCCGTAGTTCATCGCGATGATCGTAAGGTAACGCCGATCCATGGCGTCCAGTCCCGCCGCGTCGACTTCGAGCGCGCGCAGCGCCCGGTCGGCAATGGCGCGATCGACGGTTTTCGCATTCGCGACATGCGCAAAGTCGCGCACGCGCCGCAGCAAGCGGCCACCGACGCGCGGCGTGCCGCGCGCACGGCGCGCGATCTCGTTCGCACCATCCTTCGACATGCCGATGCCGAGGACACGCGACGCGCGGTTCACGATCTCTTCGAGTTCGTCTTCCGTATAGAAATTGAGCCGCACGGGAATGCCGAAGCGGTCGCGCAGCGGCGTCGTGAGCAGTCCCGCGCGCGTCGTCGCGCCGACCAAGGTGAAGCGCGACAGATCGATCTTCACCGAGCGCGCCGCCGGGCCCTCGCCGATGATCAGGTCGAGTTGGAAATCCTCCATCGCCGGATAGAGCACCTCCTCGACAGCGGGATTGAGGCGGTGAATCTCGTCGATGAAGAGAACGTCGCGATCCTCGAGATTGGTCAGCAACGCCGCGAGGTCGCCGGCTTTCACGATCACCGGCCCTGATGTTGCGCGGAAATTTACGCCGAGTTCGCGCGCGACGATCTGCGCCAGCGTCGTCTTGCCGAGTCCCGGCGGCCCAACGAAGAGAACGTGATCGAGCGCTTCCTTGCGCTCACGCGCGGCGCGAATGAAAATTTCAAGGTTGGCGCGCGCCTGCTTCTGCCCGATAAACTCCGATAGCTTCTGCGGCCGTAGCGACGTATCCGCGTCGTCCTCGTGCTTCTCAGGCGCGACCAGGCGCGGCGGCGTGCTCACAGCGCGATCTCCAATTCAATCTCGTCGCGCATCCGGATGCCTTCCGATCCGATCTCCGGAATCGACGGTTTCATCTTCCGCATCATGTCGACCACTCCGACATGCACCGCGACGATGCGGAAGCCGCGCTTTTGGTAAAAACGGAACGCCCCGACATTGTCGTTGGAGATGATCACGCGCAGATGCGGCAGCTTTCTCTCGCGCGCAAGGCCGAGCATCCGTACGAGCAGCGCCTCGCCGACGCCGCGGCGGTCCGTGATGTTGTTCATGGTCAGAAGATAGAGCGACCCGTCCTCAATGCGCCAGGTCGCGACACCCTGCAGCTTGTTGTCATGATAGGCGCCGAAAGCCTCGACGTCGGGCGGCGTGATCAGCCGGCCGCGCACGAAGATTGAGCCGTCGCTCCAGCGCAGCCGCAACAACTCCTCGAGCGCCGCGCGATCCGTCATCGGACGGATATCGAATGCGGTGCGCCGCGTCACCGGGCAAGTTCCTTGAGGCCGAGCCGGATGAGGCGCGCCGTATCGGCTCCTTCCCCGGCGGCGCCGGCCGCCGCCGCGATCGCGGCAGCGGCTTGCGGCTGGCCGTAGCCGAGATTGACCAAAGCGGAAACAGCGTCGCGCACCGGCTGCGGCGCCCGTTTGTCTTCCAGATCGCCGGAAAGCTTCGCGACCGCAGGATCGATCTCGGCAAAGGCCGGCGCCTTGTCCCTGAGTTCCGTGCAGATGCGCTCCGCGACCTTCGGGCCGACGCCCGGCGTGCGCGCGATCGCCGCCTTGTCGCGCATCGCGATGGCGGTCGCGAGATCAGCCGGGCGCAGCGTTCCGAGAACGGCGAGCGCGACGCGCGTGCCGACGCCTTGCACCGTCTGCAGCAGTTGGAACCATTGCCGCTCGGTGTCCGCAAGAAAACCGAACAGCCGGATCTGATCCTCCCGCACATGCGTCTCGATCGCCAGCGTCACGGCTTCGCCGGCCGCCGGCAGCGACTGCAACGTGCGTGCGGAACAATGCACCACGTAGCCGACGCCGTGCACATCGACGATGACGAAGTCCTCGCCGTAGCTGTCGATGACGCCTTTGAGCTTGCCGATCATCCTGTCGCCACTCTCGCCGCCAACTTGGCCGCCATGGCCTTCGCCGTCATGCTCTGCCGATGATGCGCGTGCGTGATGGCGATAGCCAGCGCGTCAGCAGCGTCTTCCGTCTCGGGGTCCGCTTTCGGCAGCAAAACGCTGATCATCTTGCGGATCTGCACCTTCTCGGCGTGCCCCGCCCCGACGATCGTTTTTTTGACGAGATTGGGAGCGTATTCCGCGACCGAAAGCCCGGCACGTGCCGGCACCAGCAGAGCGATGCCGCGCGCCTGCCCAAGCTTCAAGGTCGCGACCGCGTCGCGGTTCACGAACGTCGCTTCCACGGCCGCCTCGTCGGGCGCGAATTCGGCGACGATCCGGCTCAAGCCGTCATGGATCGTGACCAGGCGCTCGGCGAGCGTCGCTTTCTCGTTCGTGTGGATGCAGTTGCAGGCAATGAAGGTCAGGCGGTTGCCGTCAATGCCGACGATGCCCCATCCCGTATGGCGGAGCCCCGGGTCGATGCCGAGAATGCGAATCGCGGGCCTAATCACAGCCCGTCAATGCCGCAAATGGGCAGACGGGGCTAGCCTCATAACAATGTGCCGCGCAGGAAGACCAGCGCGATGCTGAAATAGATCATCAAGCCGGTCACATCGACGAGCGTGGCGACGAAGGGCGCCGACGCACTCGCCGGATCGAACCCGACGCGCTTCAGGATGAACGGCAGCATCGAACCCGACAGCGAGCCGAAGGTCACAATGCCGACCAGCGCCGAACCGACGGTCATCGCAACCAGGCCCCAGTGCGGCCCGTAGTCGAACAGGCCCAACTGCTGCCAGAGCGTTATCCGCGTCATGCCGAGAAGGCCGAGGATGGCGCCCAATGTCAGCCCGGTCGGCAGTTCCCGCAGCGCGACCCGCCACCAATCGCCCAGACGTAATTCATGCAGCGCCAAAGCGCGGATCAGCAACGACGTCGCCTGCGATCCCGAATTGCCGCCCGAACTCATGATCAGCGGGATGAAAAGCGCGAGCACGAGCGCTCTGTCGAGTTCGGCTTGATAGTGCTGCATCGCGCTCGCGGTCAGCATCTCACCGAGAAACAGGATACAGAGCCAACCGGCGCGCTTGCGGATCATTTCGAGGAATCCGGTCTGCAGATAAGGCTCGTCGATCGCCTCCATGCCGCCGAACTTCTGCACGTCCTCGGTGCTCTCCTGTAGAATAGCGTCGACCACGTCGTCGACCGTCACGATACCGAGCACGCGGCCGCTGACGTCGTCGACGACGGGCACGGCGAGCAGATCGTATTTCGTGATCAGGCGCGCCACCTCTTCGCGGTCGGCGTCGGGCGAGGTCGTTACCGGCGTGATTTGCCGTGCCGCAGAAAGGATCGGATCGTCGGGATTGGCGATGATGAGCCGACGCAAGCTCACGGCCTGTAAGAGCCGTTGCGTGTTCTGGTCGAGGACATAGATGGCGTAGATCGTCTCCCGTGTGCGCTCGACCTTGCGGATATATTCGAGCACCTCGCGGACAGTCCATTTGTCGGGCACGCTGACGAATTCGGTCGTCATCAGGCCGCCCGCAGTATGCGGCGAATGCCCGAGCAGACCAAGGATCGCCTGGCGGATCGGCAGCGCAAGCTGCGCCAGCAGCCGCGTGCGATCGGGAAGTTCCAGCTCGCGGAAAAGATCGGCCGCCCGGTCGTCCGCCATTGCGGTCAGCAGCCGGCCCGCATGTGACGTCGGAACGAGCGTGATCACCTCGGCCGCTTCCGTCAGCGACGGCTGATCGAGAATCTCCGCCGCGCGTTCAGGCGACAACTGGGTCAGGACGGCGGCGACGGCTTCCGCCGGCTGTTGATTGAGCTTCTCGACGATATCGGCGACGTGATCGCTCCCATGCGATCGCGCGAACGCAGCCGGATCGAAGGCCTCATCCTGGATAAGGGTAGCGTCTTGCATGGTTCACCTGAACGTCCGCCACACGGCGGCGACGGTGAACCGATCCGGCGATCAGGCCACGTCAGCCGCGTGCGGCATGGTTTCTGGACTGGGACTGTCGCTGGGCATAATGGCGATGGTTTCCGATGGAGCAGGCGGCGCGATGTCGCCGTTGCGTGCAATTGACCTGAGCCTCTTTCGAAATGGCGTCAAGAGGAAAATCGATAATCGCCGGCGCATCGCACCGGCGATCGGATCAAGCGCTCAACTTTTGTACGAGCGCGTCGGACACTTCGAAATTCGCATAGACGTTCTGCACGTCGTCGTGCTCGTTCAACGTCTCAATCAGACGCAAGAGCTTCTCGCCCTGCTCGTCGTCGAGCGCGATGGTGTTCTGTGGCCGCCAGACAAGCGCCGCCTTGCGCGGATCGCCGAACTTATCCTCGAGCGCCTTGGCGACATCGCGCAGCGAGTCCTGCGTCGTGAACACTTCGTGCCCGCTCTCGCTCGACACCACATCGTCGGCGCCGGCCTCGATCGCCGCTTCCAGCATCGCATCGGCATCCGCCACTTTGGCGTCGAACTCGACGACGCCGAGGCGATCGAACATGAAAGACACGGCGCCCGTTTCCGCGAGATTGCCGCCGCTCTTCGTCAGGGTCGAGCGCACATCCGAGGCGGTGCGATTGCGGTTGTCGGTCAGCACCTCGACGATGATGGCGACACCGCCGGGGCCGTATCCCTCATAGCGGATCTCGTCATAGTTCTCGGCGTCGCCGCCCTGCGCCTTCTTGATCGCGCGCTCGATATTGTCCTTCGGCATGTTCTCGGCACGCGCCGCCAAGATCGCTGCGCGCAGCCGCGGATTCATCGCCGGATCAGCCATGCCGAGCTTGGCCGACACCGTGATTTCGCGCGCCAGCTTGCCGAAGATCTTCGACCGGACCGCGTCCTGGCGGCCCTTGCGGTGCATGATGTTCTTGAATTGGGAATGACCGGCCATGCTACCCTTTCCGCGTGATCGATTGTCCGCCGCCGCGCCAAGGCCCGTTGCGGGGGGCGGCGGCCTTATAAAGCAGGATACGCGGACGTGAGAAGCGTTTTCAGTCCCAGAATGTGGCGCGCGCCTGCTCCAGCTTCCCTCCTAGACGGACCGGCGCGATCCGCCGCGCCGTTCCCGTAGCATCGTCGGTCTCGACGGCCAGGCCGCACAAGGTCGCCGGCCCGCGCGCTGGCTCGAAGCGCCCCGAGGGGATGCGGCGCAGGAACCGGCCGACCGGCTCCTCTTTGCCCATGCCGAGTACCGAATCGTAGTCCCCGGTCATTCCCGCATCCGACATGAATGCCGTGCCGTTTGGCAGAATGCGGTGATCCGCCGTCGGCGCATGCGTATGCGTACCGACGACGAGGCTCGCACGGCCGTCGAGGAAGTAGCCGAGCGATTGCTTCTCGCTCGTCGCCTCGGCGTGGAAATCGACGATGATGGCGTCTGCCGCTTGCTTGAGCGGGCACGCCTGCAACTCACGGTCGATGGCGGTGAAGGGATCGTCCAAGGGTTCGATGAAGATGCGCCCGAGCGCATTGACGACGAGCACCTGCGCCCCATTCTTGGCGGTGACGAGCGCGGCGCCACGCCCCGGTGTTCCGCGCGGAAAATTCAGCGGCCGCACAAGATTCGGCGCCCGCTCGATAAACACCAGCGCCTCGCGTTGATCCCAGGCGTGATTGCCGAGCGTCACAGCGTCGGCCCCCGCCTCGATCATTTCGTTGTAGATCGCTTCCGTGATGCCGAAGCCGCCGGCCGCGTTCTCGCCGTTGACAATGACGCAATCGAGTTTCCAGTCTGCGATCAATCCCGGCAACCGCTCGGTCACCGCCACACGGCCGGTCCGCCCGACCACATCGCCGACGAAGAGAATACGCATCGCCTAAGACCGGCGACACACGATGACTTCGCGCTCGGTGAGCACGAAATCGAGCGGCTGATCGTGCGGAAAAGCCGGGACGTCCTCGGATTCCTGAGTAGCGAAGGCAAGCCCGATGGCAACGGCAGGCTTGTGCGCCCGTGCCGCCGCGATCGTCATATCGTAATAGCCGGCGCCGTAGCCAATACGATTGCCGCGCCGGTCGAATGTCGCCAGCGGCACGATCATGATGTCGGGAATGACCTCCGGCGCCTCGGCGCGCGGCTCGCGAATGCCCCATTGCCCGCGCACCAGCGGCACGTCCTTTTCCCAAACGCGCATGGCGAGTGGCCGGCCGCGTCCCGCAATCGCGGGCAGCGCCAGTATTGCGCCCTGTTCGGCGCATCGGCGCATCAGCGGCAGCGGGTTGATCTCGGTGCGGATCGGGGAAAATCCAGAGACGATCTGCCCGGCTTGGACCGCGACCGGAAACGGATGCGCCAGCACCGCAGCGACGGCATCGGCGCGCGCCGCCGGCGCCATCGCATCGCGGCGCGCCAGCACTTCAGCGCGCAACTGCGCTTTCCGTTCGATGGTCGGATCGGGCTTTGCAATCGGATCGGCAATAGGCATAGGCGTCGGTCTTACTCTCGATCCGATCAATAAATAAAGCGCGGAGCCGCAATGGCCGTTGGAGCACGCGATCCCGGGTTCCCTACGAAAGTAGGTGGGCGCCGTATGTCCGAGCCCACGGGCCCGGTCAGGGACAGCTCCCTTCGAGATCGATAAGGCCCCGGGGATAAGGCTCCTGACGCACCCCGCAGCTCCGCAAGTCTCATTTTAGTCGGTCGGGCCGCTCCTGGCCACCCAGCCGTGGGTCGACGATAACACCCCGTGTCTGCCGAGCGACGGGGGCATCGAGCCGCTGCCGCCGCTTCGAGGTCGAACGCGCCGGTAATTCACGACCGCGTCCGAGGCGCTTATGCACGGCATCGGCAGCATTCTCGCCGGATTCCCACGCCCCCTCGACCGTTCCCCACAACGTCTCATGCGCCGCCTCGCCGGCGAACCAGATACGATCCCGCACCGGGTCCGTCAGCACGCGGCGTCCGCCATGGCCGCCAGGGCTCGCCGCCGAGAAGGCGCCGAGCGCGAGCGGATCCTTTCCCCACTGCGTCGCATGCGTGCGCTTGATCGCACGCTTGATCTCGTTGCCGAAAAGATCGGCGAGCCAATCGCCGGCGAACGCCGTCATCGCTGCCTCACCTTGCGCGGCGAGGTCAGCGCCGAACTTTCCCGCAACGTCGACCAGGCACAGCGACGTGCCCGCGACGTTACCCGCGAGCGCGGCCGTGCGCGGCCCGTTCGACTTGTCGAAGATCAAATCGTCGTTCTCGACGCCAAGCGCGTTGCCGGTGATCTCCAGCGCGACGTGATCGTAGCTTCCGAGCGAAAGATGTTCGATCGCGTCGACGTGGCGCTTGGGCAGAGCGGGATCGAAATGAATTTTGCCGGACGCCAGAACGCCGGTGGAAACCGTGACGATGACGGCGCGGGCGCGCAGACGTCCCTTCGTCGTCTCGACATCGGCGCCGGCGCGGCCGTAGGCGGTGATTTTCGTCGCGCGCGTCGAGAGGCGCACCGGCAAGCCCTCCGCCAGCTTGGTAAGCGCGGCGCCGACACCTTCCCGGCAGATACCCTCGATGTCGCGCTCCGCCGCGCGCGCCAGATCCTGCACCGACACGTTCTGCAGGTCTTTTTCGCATGCAAAAGGCCCCAACGCAAAATCGATCGTCGAGCGCCACTCTCCAAGGTCCTTCGGCATGACCTGCGAGGCGGCCGATTCCTTAGTGCCGCGCCCGGCGTCGCCGATCGCGCGCGTCGCACGCACAAGCGCAGCCAGATAGGTTTCCAACTCACCTTCCCGCGCATAACGGCGGCCGATGCGAAGCTTCTGGCCGGTCGGCGCCTGGTAGACGTCGAGCCCGGCTTCGCCGGCAAGCTTGGCGACCGGATTGACGTCGGGAGCGTGCAGCCAGTGCGCGCCACGGTCGTAGGGAATTCCGAAGGTCGCCGTCTCGGTGAAACAGCGCCCGCCGATGCGGTCGGCCGCCTCGATGACCGCGACATGACGCCCCGCCGCGATGAGCCGCCGCGCGGCCGCAATTCCCGCCGCTCCGGCCCCAATGATCAGCACGTCGAGGTCGCCGCTCGGCACCGCGGCGAAGGCGGGCCACGCCAAAGCCGCGGCGCTTCCAGCCAGAAAGGTGCGGCGATTGAATGGTTTCATCGTTAATGCGGCCTCAACGCGTGAGGCCACCTTGCACGATCGGGAACCGGCCTATCAACCTGCAAACGGCGGATTGACGGCGCAAATCGCATCAAATGCCGGTCAAATTCGAATTTTGCCGAAAAACCCGCACGAAATCGCATCTTCCCTGTGATGCAGCGCACATCCGGCTCGGCGCGGATGTGAACCAATACGCAATCCGCTTCGACGAAAATGTCAGGCAACCAGAACATGCGCGGACCACCGCGTCAGGGATGGAAGCGATGGGTTGGGTTCTCGAGAATGTCGGGAATTTTCTTTCCCGCTACCTGCAAGAGCCGGTGCAGGGCTACGAGCCCTTCACGCCGAGCGCGCCCGATGCTCTGAGCGCCTCGCTCCAGCCCGGCGATGTCCTCCTCGTCGAAGGCAACAACCGCGTCTCCGGCATCATCAAATATCTCACGCAATCGACCTGGTCGCACGCCGCCCTCTATGTCGGGCCGATCGCCGGCCGCTTCACCGACGACGGCGAGCCGCACGTTCTCGTCGAAGCCAATCTCGGCGAAGGCGTCGTGACGGCGCCGCTCTCGAAATATGTGCCGTTCCATACCCGCGTCTGCCGGCCTGTCGGCCTTTCATCCGACGACTGCGCAAATGTCTGCGCCTATGCCCGCGAGCGCATTGGCCTGGGTTATGACGTGAAGAACATCACCGACCTGATGCGCTATCTTTTGCCGCTGCCGGTCCCACGCCGTTGGCGCCGCCGCATGATCGCGCTCGGCTCGGGCGACCCGACCAAGATCATCTGTTCCGCGCTTATCGCCCAGGCCTTCCAGGCGGTGCGCTATCCGATCCTCGCCAAGGCGACCCGTGTGCGAAGCCGCGCCGCCCGGCGCGAAATCCTGGAGATCCGTCACCACTCGCTCTACATGCCGCGCGACTTCGACATCTCGCCTTATTTCGCCGTCGTGAAGCCGACCATCGAGCACGGCTTCTCCTACAAGACCTTGCACTGGGCCGACCTGCCCTTGCCGCTTGAAGACGATAGCCTCGCCCCCGGCCGCGCGGCCGAGCCGGCGACGGCCTTCGGCGATACTCTTGCGGACAAAGGAGACCTCGTCCCCGCCTGATCGGCGCCTTCGCACCGGGACATCCTTGTGCCCGCCTTCACCCGCGTTTACCTCTGGCCTTGCAACCGGAGGCACGCATGATCGAAGCTGCCGTGAAGGCGCTGAAGCAGATGGCCTCGCGGCCGTTCCGCACCGTACTTTGGAAATCGGTCGGGCTTGCCGTCGTCTTCCTGGTGCTCGTCGGCATCGGGCTGCAGCGGCTTCTCTCCGCGCTTCTTCACAGCGGAACGGTCTGGGCTGAAGCGACCATCGGCACCGGCTCGCATGCCGCGCTCGACCTTGTCCAACTCGGCCTTGCCATCATCGCCAGCCTCGGCGTCATCGCCGGGATGATCTTTCTGATGCCGGCGGTCGCGGCGCTGGTCGCGAGCTTCTTTGCCGACGAGATCGCCGACCAAGTCGAGCGCCGCTATTACCCCGCCGATCTGCCCGGGCAGCCGCTTCCCTTGCCGCGCGCGCTCATGGAAGGACTGAAGACCGCGCTTCTATCGATCCTCGTTTATCTCTGCGCCGTGCCGTTCCTGCTGTTCGCAGGGCTCGGCATCGTCATCTTCTTTATCGCGAGCGCCTTCCTGCTCAGCCGCGAATATTTCGAACTCGCGGCCATGCGCTTCCATCCGCCGGCGGAGGCGCGCGCCATGCGCAAGCGGCATCAAGGCACCGTCTTCCTTGCCGGTATTCTAATCGCAGCGTTCGTCTCCATTCCGATCGTCAATCTCGCCACCCCTTTGTTCGCAACCGCGCTTATGGTTCATATTCATAAGCGGCTCACCGAATCGCGCCGGGAACTGATCGAGCCCGCGCGCTAAGCACGATCCTGAATGGCTTTCTCCGGCACGACGGAGAACGCCGGCGGATTGAGGGGAGAACAATGGCCGGCACTCACCGCCTCCTTGCCATGGCGCTCGTCGCGCTTTTTCCGTTTTCAATGAGCGCGCCTGCGGAAGCGCAAAAATCCACCACGAAGACGCACAAGCCCGCCCACGCGAAACCGGCCGCAAAAAGCAAAAGCACGACGAAAAAATCCGGCGGCGCCAAATCCGCCGCGATCAATCCCACCGCGAATCCGGAAAAACCGGCCAAGGCGCTGTTCGGAGCGATGGCCGAGCCGGCGCATATGAAGGCGCGCGCGATCGGCTTCTACGCCAAGGGTTGTCTTGCCGGCGCACAGGCGCTGCCGATCACCGGCGATGCGTGGCAGGTGATGCGCCTTTCGCGCAATCGCAATTGGGGGCACCCCAACCTCGTCGCAATGCTGGAGCATCTCGCCGAGAAGGCGCGCAAGGTCGGCTGGAGCGGGCTACTCGTTGGCGACATGTCGCAGCCGCGCGGCGGCCCGATGCTCACCGGCCATGCCAGCCATCAGGTGGGGCTCGACGCCGACATCTGGCTCACCCCGATGCCGGACCGCACACTGACGCGGCAGGAACGCGAGACGATCTCCGCGACCATGATCGTCGCGCCGAGCCGCCTCGACGTCGATCCCAAAGTGTGGACGCCGGCGCATGTCGCCGTCGTCAAGGCCGCGGCGGAGGACCCGCTGGTCGAGCGCATCTTCGTCAACGCCGCGATCAAGAAGGCGCTCTGTCGCGACGCCGGACGCGACCATAGTTGGCTGCACAAGGTGCGCCCCTATTGGGGCCACGACTACCACATGCACGTGCGCATCAAGTGCCCGGAAGGCAGCACCAACTGCAAGAGCCAGCCGCCTCCGCCGGACGGCGACGGCTGCGCCGCCAAGGACCTGGCGTGGTGGTTCCGCGACGGCGTGATCCATCCGAAGCCGCCGACCAAGCCGGTGAAGCCGAAGCCTCCCATCACGCTCGCCGACCTGCCCGCCGAGTGTCGCCAGGTGCTGCTCGCGCAGTAGCGATCTCGTTGTTGTACTCGGCTCTGGCGTTCGTTCCGCCTCACCCTGAGGAAGGCGCGGAACGCGCCTGTCTCGAAGGGCGGGACGGCCCCGAGGGTGGCGCCATGCTTCGAGACGCACGCCTTTGGCGTGCTCCTCAGCATGAGGGGCGAGCACTGCGGCTCGCTCGTCAAAGAAGGCTGCGGGAAATCCCGAACATCCCACCGAGCGTAACGGCGATGACGAGCGCGACGAAGATCGTGCAGGCGACGATCGCGGCCGTGTAGCCGCCGGCTTTATCCTGCGGCGCTTTCATCAGCGCCGGAAGCCCGAGCCACAGCAGATAGAAACCGTAGAGGCCGAGAATGCCGAGAAAACTCAATCCCGGCAGGATCGAGAAAATTCCGGCGAGCCAGAACGGTGTCGGGAAATAGGACGCGACGCGCAGCGCGTTGGCGAAATTCTTCTGTCCACCGAAACGCGGCGCCAGCATCTCGATGATCCACGCGATCACGTAGACGCCGACGAAAGTCATCAGATAGCTGAAGATCGCGAACATCAGGCCGGAGAAGAACCCGGTCCGCACCGTGCCCACCCCGCCGACGGTGACGCCGATCACCGATCCACCGATGAATCCGGCGACAGCGGGAATGACGGCGAGATAGCCGACATAGTTCGTGAAGAGATGCGCGAGGTCGGCCGGCTCGCGTTCGATGATTGGCCATTCGCTCCGTGGCGTGAGCAGGAGCGCTTTCACCCGCTCCAACAGATTCATCTCACCCCTCCAGGTCGGCGCATGCGCCCGGCGCACATTCGCGAATCGCCGCCATGCTCCCGCAGAGCGCGGCGGCAATCAACGGCGCGCGTCTTCCTGCAGCATTGTCGCGCCCTTCTCGGCGATCATCATGGTCGGTGAATTGGTGTTGCCGGAGGTGATCGTCGGCATCACCGAGGCGTCGATGACCCGTAGCCGCTCCAGGCCCATGACGCGCAAACGCTCGCCGACGACGGCGCGCGGATCGCTCGGCAGGCCCATGCGCGCGGTGCCCACAGGGTGGAAGATCGTCGTGCCGATGGCGCCGGCGGCCTTGGCGAGCGACTCGTCGTCGATGTCGATCTCGGGGCCTGGTAAAAATTCGCGCGGCCGATAAGGCGCCAGCGCCCGTTGTCCGGCGATGCGGCGGGCGACGCGGATCGAGTCCGCCGCGACCTTACGGTCCTCGTCGGTGGACAGATAATTCGGCGCGATCACCGGCGCCGCCGCCGGATCGGCGGAACGCAAGGTCACCGCACCACGGCTTGTCGGCTGCACGTTGCAGATGCTGCAGGTGAACGCCGGAAACCCATGCAGCGGCTCGCCGAACTTGTCGAGCGACAGCGGTTGCACA
>JAFKKS010000117.1 GCA_017304555.1 Hyphomicrobiales bacterium | reverse complement strand
CATGAGCGGACGTGGAGTCGAAGGAGACGCGAGGCTCGATTGGACGGGACTGATGGCTTTCAAGCGCAGCTTCACCGATCCTGTGCCGCAGAAGCGTGAGAAGGCTTTTGCCGACAAAGGGATTGACGCCTTCCATGGTCACGTTCGCTTCATCGGGCCGAACGCGCTCGAATTCGGAGGAGAAAGCATCGAGGCGGACCATATCGTGATCGCAGCCGGCGCCGAGGCCGTGCCGCTCGGGATTCCGGGCGGGCAGCATCTGATCACCAATGAAGACTTCCTTGAATTGGAGAGCCTGTCTGAACGCATCGTCATGGTCGGCGGCGGTTATATCGCCGCCGAATTTTCGCACATCGCGGCGCGCGCTGGAGCACAGGTAACGATCCTCCAGCACGGGGAGCGAATGCTGAAGCAATTCGACCCCGATCTCGTCGGCTGGCTTATGGACAAGTTCCGCGAGCGAGGGATCAACGTCCGCACACGGGCAGGAGTGACCGCCATTGAGAAGATGTCGGACGGCTATCGCGTCCGGGCGAACGGTCCCGAGGGCGAATTCATCACGGAGGCAGATGTGGTCGTCCATGCCGCTGGTCGGGCACCGGCGCTCGCGACGCTCGATCTCGATGCCGGAAACGTAAAGCACAATAGCGGGAAGCTGGTGCTTAACGGATTTTTGCAGAGCGTCTCCAATCCAGCCGTCTACGCAGCAGGCGACGCCGCCGGCATAGGACCACCGCTCACTCCAGTATCAAGCCATGACGCGAAGGTAGTCGCGGCAAACCTGCTCAACGGCAACACGGTCACACCCGACTACGCGGGCGTTCCGAGCGTCGCCTTCACCATCCCGCCGATCGCAGCTGTGGGAATGAGCGAGGCAAAGGCGCGTGAGGACCGCCTGAACGTTCGCGTCAAGACGGAGCGCGTGGACAACTGGTTCACCGCTCGCCAACAGGCCGAGACGGTATATGGCTTCAAAACGTTGGTTGACGCGGACACTGACCGCATCCTCGGCGCCCATCTTGTCGGTCCGCACGCTGACGAGGTGATCAACATCTTTGCACTGGCGATCAGGCAAGGGCTGACTGCAGAGCAGTTGAAGACCACCATGTTCGCATACCCCGGCGGCGCGTCAGATATCGGCGAGATGCTTTGAGCGTAAGTGAGGTGGTCGACCGGTACGGTCGTGGAGCAGTCTGCACGAAAGAATTCCCTTCGCCAGTCGCATTCGGTTCGCCGAGCAATCCTAAAAACCACGAACCGACAATGTGAGGAGCAGCCCCTAGATACTCCTGAGTGTCTCACCCGCTCTAAAACCGCAACGCCGCCAGATCGACCATCGTGGAAACAGGACCAGAGCGTTCTCGCCTGGCTCGATACCCTTTATCGGCAAGGAAATAATGTGGAGGAGATCACACACCATCCCCCGCATAACACCGGAAACGTGGTGCTCCTTCACATTATTATCCGCTGCTGATTATTGGAATAATGGCGAGCTTGCCATTACTCCAGCCACGATGCGAGGTAGCTCGCATGATCGGCGCGCGGCTCGAGTTCGGGCGCTATGTCGAGATCGGCGCACAGGAAGCACGCGCCGAGCTCGGCGACCAACTCTTCGCGGGCGGCCACGCTGCGATCCTTCGCGTACCGGCTGAGGTCGCGATTGACGCGGTGTGCTGGCGCGGTCCAATGCACGCTTTCATGCGCGAGCGTCGCCGTGTAGCTCTCGGCGTCGCGAAAGCTTTCGAACGGCGGCATCTGAATGATGTCGAGCGACGGCGCAAAGAAGGCTTTGTCGCCGCCATGTCGGATGGTCGCGCCTGTGTTGGTGAAGAACGCGTCGGCGTGTGCGATACGCTGGGCCGGCGAGCCGCTCGGCACCGGACGTCCGTAATAATGATCCGGCAGGTTGTCGATCTGGTCGACGCAGAAGACGACATAAGCGCGCAGGAACGGAATCGCGCGCTCGACCTCGTCGCCATACTCATCGGTTTCGGTTTTCGTCACCCGATTTGCATAGACGACCATCGTGCCGGTCTCGCCCTTGCGGACATTGCCGCCGAGCTCGGCCGCCTGCTTGAATGTCATCCAGATCGGCGACGTGAAGCCGCGCGACACGGCCTCCGACCAGAGCAGCACGACGTTGATCCCCTGATAAGGCATGCCGTTGTGGCGCAGCGGGCGCGTGATGCGTCCGGCCGTATTGGCCGCGTTCCAGGGCTGGACCCAGGGTCGCACGCCGCGTTCGAGGTCGGCGACGATGCGATCGGTGATCCGCGCATAGATATCGGCGCGGGGCTTGGTTTCCTTCCGGCTCATGATTTCAACCTCCGTTTGGAGGCCGCGCCCATCGCGGCCCGTCACGGCGGTCCGCGGCGGAGGTCCGCGGGGCCGCGCATCCGGTCGCGAAATTGTGCGGGGTGACGGCTTAGACGCCGGACCGGAACGTCAGTGGAGGACGGCGCAGCCGTTGCGCTGCCGCGCGGGCCGGAGCATGGACCGAAAGCCGCGACGGGCCGCGATGGGCGCTCAAGCTCGATTCATTTCTATTTGTGCAATTCCCCTCGCGCGTTTGCGCGACTGCGGCGCGCGACATAAAAAAAGGCCGGCCCCTGGCGGGGCCGGCCGGCATTGAATGGTGATGGAGCAAGGCGGGGCCGAAGCCCCGCCGACGGCGTCAGCCGAACGCCGCCATCTGCACCTCGGCCGCCTTGCGGCTGACGGTTTCGCCGGGTTGGTCGGACTGACGCTCGAACGGCTTCCAGCTCTCGCCGACGGCGTGTTCGTAGGCCGCCACGGCGCCCTCGGCGGCCATCCGGAGCGCGTGTGCCTGAAGGGCGACCTCAGCCGCGAACTCGCGCTTGCGTTGCGCCGCGGAGTCGAAGCCGACGGGACCGTCGAGGTCCGCGTCGCGCGCATCGTTGGCGAGTCTCGCCGTGGCCTCGCGCGCTTCAGTGACGGCGCGGCTGTAGAATTGCCCGGCGCCGTGCGCGGAGCCGACATACGACCCGACGATGCGCTGCAGGTGAATCTGCATCGCGCGTTCGCTGAGGCCTTCGTTGAGCGCCGCGGCGGTTTCGACGATGAGCCGCTGGTGCAGATCGCTGATGCCGTCGCTGTCGAGGACGGTGAGGCCGAAGCTTTCCGCGATGCGGGTGGCTTGTGCGGCATCCGGGCAAACGAGCCGGATCATTTCGAGGGTGGTGCCGCGACGGAGCGGGACGACGCGGGCGCTGGTGCGGGGTGCGCGGGCGGTCTTGGTCATGTGCAGTCCTTTCCTGGTTTCGCCGCCGGGTTCGATCCGGCCCCTGCCGGACCTCCCTTCGGGTGCGGTCGCCGGGCGCCGCCGGATTGAGGGCCGCTTCAAGGCCCGGGGGCCGCCAGGCGAGCGAGGTCCGGTTGCGGACAAGCGGGGCGCGCTTCGCGCCCTGCGCAGGCCGCGGCCGGGCCTTGGCGAGATCGGCGGGCTCCGGTCGCTTGCGACTTGGCCTTGAAGCGGACCGCCGGCGGCGCAGACCGCAGCAAACCCGAGGGGAGGACCGACAGGGTGCGGGCCGGGTTGGCGATGCCGGGAAGGGCGTGACATAGCCGCGCGGTCCCCACATCCAGCGCCGTCTTGGCCGTCCGGGGCTCTCCCGAATGGTCGCGACGTCTCCGACGCCACGCCCGCGTGTCGGTTCAGCTTCTCCCGGAGGAGATGCCGATGCACCGGGCGATCAGCGCGAGCGACCACGGTTGCCGACGATCAGCGCTCGACAATGGCCGCGCTGGCCGCGATGCCGTATCGAACGCGCAAGGCGGTGAGGGCGTCGTCCTGCCGGGCGAGGTGGCGGATCAACACGTCGATTTCCGGCATGCGCGCGAGCATCAAGTCGGCGACATAGCCTTGATAGACGCGCTCGTCAGCACCGGTCCAGGCGCCAGCGCTAGATCGGCGACGGCGCCGTTTCGCCCGCGCCGTGATCGTCATCCGCTCGGCGCGTCTGGCGACCTGCCGCTCGATCATGGCAAGATGGTGCTGGGTGCCGCGTCGCGCGGCGTCCATGCGGGCGAGCAAGGCGCCGATGTTCGTGTGGCGCGTCATGGCTGTCGTCTCCGCGGCCAGGCCGGAAACGCCGTCGCGTCGGGTAGGTAGTCGCCAGCGATGGCGACGGGGACAATCGAGCCCGCGATGTCGTCGCCGGCGACGGCCCAGTCGATGAGGGACGAGTGCGCGCCGGCATATTTGCGCATGTCCTGCGTGAGGATGCCGTGCAGCGCATCGGCGACCTCGGCTTCCGGCGATCCGTTCGCCTCGACAAGGAGATGAACCGCGACGAGATAGGTCGTCATCGCGAGGGCTCCTTTCGCGTGTGAGGAAAGTTCGAAGCCGTCGGCGCGCGCACCGACAGCAGCACGGCCCGCTTCCACGCGTCGGCGCCCGTGAAATGGCGATGCAGCTTCGGATGCCAGACGACGAGCACATCCTCATCGTTGTCATGCGCCGCCTTCCAGCCGAAGGCAGCGGCGATGATTTTCCAGGGCATCGCCGCCTCCTATCGCTGCCAGCCGATAAAGCTCGACGGACCGCCATAGAGGCGATGCCGAACCTCATTGATGACGAAGCCGAACCGGCCGACGTGATACTCCTCCGCGGGAACGAGAAAGCGCCGCTCCTCGGTGCCAGGGCCGCGCTTTCCGCCGAGCGTGGCGACGACTTCGACGAAGCCCTTCTCGTGATCGGAGGTGATCGCGGAGACGACGATCCAGTCACCGGCATGGTCGCGCTCGAAGGCGCGGCGATCCTTCTCGCGGGATTCTCCGGGTTGCAGCACGGTCCCGAAGATCGTTTCCCACGCATCAGGCCAGCTATCCTTGACCGTGCGCTCCGCGCAGCGCCGCTCATAGCTGGTGAAGAGGTGCGGGAAGGCCAGCGCGACGATCGCCCAGGCCGCGTCTTCCTCGTACCAGCCGCCGCTCGCGCGCAGCACGGAATGGACCTTACGGTTGCGCTCGGCCGAGAGGCGGAAGCCGCCGTGACCGGCCGTCGCGTGGCAGGTGACACCCTCCGCATAGACGGTTGCGCCCTGCGACCGGCCCCATGGCGTGTTCGCCGTGGAGCTGATCTCGCGGCGGCCGAGCGCGCGCTTCTCGCGCTGGTGCTCGGCGTTTTCATCGACCTTGGCGCGGAAAGCGGCCTCTTCCGCGAGTTCGCCCAAGTGCCCGTAGAAGTCGGAGCGCATCCACTCCGCGATCGATCGGCCGATGCGCCAACCGCTCGCGAGATAGTGGCGTCCATCATGCGCCGGCAGCATCGCGAGTGCGATGTCGCCGACGCGAGCGGCGAGAAAGCCCTCGGCGCTGCGTCCGAATTCCACCTGCGGCATTGCAGAGATGGACTCGTCGTCGATTGTGGTGGAAGCGCGCGTTGTCATGCGACGGCCCTCCCCTCAACGCTCTCGTTCGCGTGGGTGTCCGCCGTCACCTCGTCGAGGACGGCATCGGGATAGCCGTGGCTCTTGAGCCAGGTTTCGGCGTCGGCACGGCTGCCGGCGAGATGGACGAGCTGGGCATTGTCTCCGCAGCGGTCGAACACGCGAACGGCGCCGGCAGCGGGCTGCTCGGTGACGACGAAGGTGAGCGCACTGTCGACCGAAAACGTGCGATGCACGCGAAGGACGACGACACCGCCGCCGCCGTCGGCGCCTTCGTGCAGGGTGAAGGTCGCGGCCAATGTCGTGTTGCCGACGCGCCGTTCGGCCTGCTTGCGGATCAGTCGGCCGCCGCTGTTGCGGCGTTCCCAGCCGGCGAGCTTCTTCGTGAATCGCGCAGGTGGCCGCGGGGCGCCGTCGGAATAGCGGATGATCGCGCCGATCGGCGCGCTGTCGAAGATCGATCGTGCGGACATGATGTCCTCCTGTTGATGAGCGTGGAAACGAAATCGCCGCCGGCTGGACGCCGGCGGCGGGAGTGTTTGAAGTGGCTCGAACGCGCGCCTATTCGGCGGCGATCGCGTAGTCGCCGTGCTCGTCGTCGCCGGCATCGGCCTCGTCGAACTCGCCGTCGTCGCCATCGTCGGCGTGCCTTTCGGTCCATTCCGCAATCGCGTCGGCCTGCGGCGCGAACAGCGCGGCGGGATGCACGAAGCGGCCGTCCGCGAAATGGGCGACCAACGCCGCGCGCGTATCCTTCACGCGCGGACGCGGCAGGACCGACGTTCCCTGCAGCGCGGCCTCGAGCGTCGTGCGCGACAGGCACGAGAGAAACTCCTCCGTCGCCAGATTGGGGAGGAACTCGTTGGCGCCGACCGCTGCGCCGGCGACGCGCGCGACAACGCCGCTGTTCGAACGGTTCTCGCGGCACGACAGCACGTCACTCAGCACCTCGCGCGCGACCACGCGCAGGGTGTCGCGGTCGTAGGCAAGCGTGCCGTCCTCGGCGAGGAGGCGCCTCGCCTGCTTCGCGCACGCGCCGTATCCGGACGTGCGTCCTGATGCGACGGTGACATTGTTCGCCGCGATGGCGAGGACGAGCAGCGCGGTCAGCGTGTCGTCCTCGATCGGGGCGCGCGTCAGCGCCTCGTGCAGCGCGTCGGTGCGCAGATCGCCGATCATCTCCATGCCACGCCGGGTGACGTCGGGCCGCGACGTCGGGGCAACGCTGTCGGCTTCCGCGGCACGGGCGCCCTTGCCCTTCGCCGCATCCTTCTTCGGGCGCGGCATCCGGTAGGCGACCGACTGTACCGAGCCGTTGCGCGGGTCGAGATACCAGCCCGTGCAGTCGCTCTTGTTCGGCTTGCCATAGACGCGCTCAGCCTTCGGCGGCAGCTTTGGCTCGCCCCAGGTCGACACCTCGATGACCGCGCCGCGCTTGGGCAGGTGGTTGGTCATCCATTCCTGCTGCGCGCCGAGGAACGCCTCGACGTCGTTGGTGTAGCGGCTGTCCTCGTCGGCCGGCGCGAACAGGTCCTCCTGCCAGACGATGCCGTAGGCCTGCGCGAGATCATTGCCGAAGCTCGCGTCGCGCGCATACATCCGCGTCTTGGTGAGCGCACGCGCCACCTCGCTCCACGAGACCTGCGGATCGATCTTGCGCGGCTTGTGCTTCTTCCAGACTTGCGCCTGCTCGTCCTGCGTCGCCGCGGCGATCGTGCGCAGATGCTGTTCGTTCGGCATGTCGCCCTTGGCGATGTGGTCGAGCATCGCCGGCAGAATGTTGGCAAGTAGGCGGAGCTTGCGGATCTGCCGCACGGACTGTCCGAGCGCGATGCCGATCGATTCCTCGGTCCAGCCGAGCGCGACCAGGCGCTCGATGCGCCGCCACAAGTCGACAGGGTTCAGCGGCTCGCGTGCGACGTTCTCGATCAGGCTGCGCAGAGCGTCCTTGTCGTCGTCGGGATCGGCGACGAGAACCTCGATCTCGTCGAGCTTGGCGGCGATCGCCTGCGCCACACGCCGCCGGCCGATCTGGATGACGAGGCCGTTGCCGCGGCCGGACTGCGGGGTGACGATGGGCGGCTGGATGATGCCGACCGCCTTGATGCTGGCAAGCAGCAGCGCGTCGCTCTGCGGCGTGGACTTGGTGAGGCGCGTCGGATCGGGGTTCTCGATAAGCGCGCGCGGATCGATCTTCATCAGTCTCATGGGATGATCTCCATTGCAGGGGTTGCGGACCGCGCGGTTCCGGCGGTCCTTTTCCGTCTCCTTCCGGAGACCCCTCCCGGCCCGCAGGGCGTGAGCGGCCGGCGCAACTGCCGGCGAGCGTCCCTGCCCGGCCGCCCAAGCGGGGCTCTTGGGCCCTGCGCAGGGCGCCGTGGCCGGGACTGCGGAGGCGGCGGTTGAGACTCGTCGCCGGCCCGAGCGCTCTGCGACCGACCTTCTTCGCCGTCCCTTCTTTTCGTCAGGCGGCGGCGCGGGCATCTCCGGCCTCGCCGTCAGCCGGCTGATCGCGCGCGAGATCGGCTTCCACCTCGGCGAGCCGCCGCCGCTTCTCCTCGAGCTCGCCGGCGAACGCGAATTCCGCGCCCTGGCGGGCCTCGTAAGATGCGAGCCGGCGTCGCGCATCGACCAGCCGCAGCCGATAGCGCTCCTGCTCGTCCTCGAATCCGCACACGGCGTGTTCAAGCCGCGCGACCGCGCCGAGCGGCGTGACCGTGACCGGAAGTTCGATCTCGTAATCGGCATTGGTGCGCATCAGCATCGCCGTGTAGCGATAGCCGTCGCGACCGAAGCGTTCGCCGCAATAGTCGACATCGAAGCCGCCAACCGCGGCGACTGTCTGCGTGCCATCCTGCCGACGCTGCACGCGTGTCAGGATCTCCTGCATCAACGCCCGCCCGGCGCTTTTGCGCTCGTTGTAACGCTTGTCGGCGACCATCATCGTGAATGCGTCGCCGGCCGTCGGCACAAGCCGCGCAATGTCCTGGCCGATTTCGGTGATGCGGCGTGTCGCGAGTTCGATGTCGCGCTCCGCATCGCGCACCTGCCGGCGGACCGCGTGCTGATCGTCGATATGTGCAGCGCGCTGGCGCTCCAGCCGCGTGATGTCGGCCTCAATGCCTGCCTTCTGCATCAACCGCTGATCGCCGCTCGCAATCGCCTTGGCCAACGCGAACTGGTTCGCCTGGCCTTCGCCGATATCCTCGAGCCTGCGGATCGAGGTATCGCCGGAGAGCGCCGCCGCAATGAAGCGGGCCTTGCGCTCATTGTTCTGCCACATGCTCGCGTCGAGCGAGCCCTCTGTCGCATAGGCGAAGATGTCGATGACGTCGTGCTGATTGCCCTGCCGCTCGATGCGGCCCTCGCGCTGTGCGATCTGCGAGGGCAACCACGGCACGTCGAGATGATGCAGCGCCTTCAGCCGAAGCTGCGCGTTGACGCCGGTGCCCATCGTGTCGGACGAGCCGATCAGGAAGCGGACCTTGCCGGCGCGAACGTCGCCGAACAGGCGCTGCTTGGCCTCGGACTTTTTGTAGTCTTGCATGAACGCGATTTCGGACGGGGGAACGCCCATGCCGATGAGTGTGTCGCGTATCCAGCGATAGGCCGAGAAGCCGCGCGACTTCTCGACACTGATGGTGCCGAGGTCGGAGAAGATCATCTGCGCCGCGCCCGGCAGCTCGTAGGGCTTGGCGTCTGGCCGAACGTAAGTGTTCGGCACCGTCTCCTGCCAGATGCGGAAGGCGGTGCCGATCAAGAGATTGAGCTTGTTATCCGGCTCGTTGTCGCTGTCCGGATCGACCAGGCGCAGGTCGATCGCGGCATGGCGGCCGTCGGTGATGACGGAGAGCAGGATATCGTCACCCGGCTCCGGCGCGCGGTCGCGCGCTTCGATCGCCTTGATGCGGTCCTCGAGATGGCGCTGATAGACCTTGAACGCCGGCGACGGCTTCGCCGTGAGGATCTGACGCTTGCCGGTCGAGATTGCCGGCACCTTCACATACTGGCGCAGATCCTCTGGCATCACGACGTCGGCGAAGGTGCGGAACATCGTGATCAGCTCGGCCACGTTGACGAAGGTGGCGAAGCGCGTGACGGGCTTGTACTTGCCCGAGGGCTGCAACTCGAGCTCCGTTGTGGTGTCGCCGAAGGTCGAGGCCCAGGCGTCGAACTCGTGCAAGCCGCGCTCGCGCAGCGCAGCCGCGCCGAGGAAGCGCTGCACGGTGAACATCTCGCCGAGCGTGTTGGTGATCGGCGTGCCGGAGGCGAGCACGAGCGCGCGGCCGGGGTTCTTCGTATCGATGAAGCGCGACTTCACATAGAGGTCCCAGGCGCGCTGCGAGCCGTTCGGATCGACGCCTTTCAGCGTCGACATGTTGGTCGCGAAGGAGAGCTTCCGAAACTCCTGCGCCTCGTCGACAATGATCTGGTCGATACCGATTTCCGAGATCGTCAACAGATCGTCCTTGCGCGTGGAGAGCGATTCCAGCCGCTCCTGCAATCCCTCCTTCAGCCGCTCGAGGCGCTTGCGCGAGACGCGGTCGTCGCTTTCGACCTTGGTGAGCAGCTCCTCATAGAGCTCCAGCTCGTCGTGGATCATTTGCTGCTCGAACGCGGACGGCACGCCGATGAAGCGGAACGCCGAATGCGTGATGATGATCGCGTCCCAGGTCGCGGTTGCGGCGCGCGAGAGGAACCGGGCACGCTTGTCCTTGGTGAAGTTGGTCTCGTCGGCCACGAGAATGCGTGCGTTCGGATAGAGCGCCAGGAACTCGCGCGCCGCCTGCGCAAGGCAATGGCCCGGCACGACGAGCATCGCCTTGGCGACCAGGCCGAGCCGGCGCTGCTCCATGATCGCGGCCGCGATCGTCAACGTCTTACCGGCGCCGACAGCGTGCGCGAGGTAGGTCGCGCCCGACGCGATGATCCGCCAGACGCCGCGCTTCTGGTGGTCATAAAGGACGAAGGCGCCAGACGCGCCTCGCAGCTTGAGATGCCTCCCGTCAAAGGCGCGCTGCGCGATGTTGTTGAAGCGCTCGTTGTAAAAACGCGCCAGCCTGTCCGTGCGATCGGGCTCGGACCACACCCAGGCTTGGAACGCAGTCTTGATCTTCTGCAGCTTCTCCTTCGCGGCCTCGGTGTCGATGACATTGAGCACGCGACGTTCGCTTTCGCCATCCTTGATGATGTCAAAGATCTGCGGGACGGCGCTGTTCAACGCATCGGACAGAAGCTGACCGGCATGACGGCGATCGGTTCCCCATTCCGACGTGCCGGCGGCCGTCCAGCCGAGCTGGCGGGCCTCGACCGTCCATGAGGCGAGTTCCGGCATGTGCCGGATCGTGATGTCGGCGCCCATCGTCTCCTTGACGAAGGCGACGACGTCGTCCGCCGGAATCCATGGGGCGCCGAGCCGCGCCGTGATGTCGGAGGGGCGAAGGTCCGCAGGCTGTACGGCCTGCAACGCCCGGACATTGCGACCATAAGCGTCGTCGAGCCCCGCGGCCGCTTCCGCCGCCTTCAACTTGTCGCGGACAGGTCCGGACAGATAAGCGTCAGCGGTCTGCCAGGAGCCGTCAGACGGGTCGCGGAAGATCGCATCGCCCAGTTCGGCGATCACGTCGTCGACGTCGCGATGCAACAGTTCGGCGATATGTTCGGGATCGACGTAGCCGCGCTCATTGAGCACCACGGCGAGCGCATCGAGAGCCGAGGTGATGACGGGCGCGGGCGGCGGCGCGATCACGCGCTCGGTGAAGATCGGGCCGGGCCGCGCGGTGTTGCTGTCGAGATCGTAGTCCTCGATCGAGGCGACCAGCCAGCAATCGGGATCGTCGGCGAACGGGGCGAGGTTCGGGCGGCGATGGGTCTCGCGGACCTCGCCGGTTTCCTCATCCTCGACCGTGGAGACGACGGTCGTGTTGATCGGTCCGAAGTCGCGCACGAAACTCGACCAGGCGATGCGCAGGCGAACCTGTGCCTGCTTCCATGGCTCGTCGCGCTCCTGCGCGTGCAGCACCTCGCGCACGGCATCGCGGATCGGAATGAGCTTGCGGATGATGCGCGCGTGCTTGTCGAAGATGCCGTCCGTCGAGCGAGCCTTTCGCACCTTTACGACGACGGGTGCGCCATCGAGCATCTGCATGAGCGCGGCGCCCGCGCCGACGACGTAGCTGCCCTCGCGGATCGTTGCGCCATCGGCGGTCACGGCCGCGACCTGCGGCGTATCCCCCTCGGTATCCGGATCGACCGCCTCCGGCTCGCCGTCATAGATGGCTTCCGGAAGACGATTGACGGCCGCGGCCAGCGCAACGCCGAGGTCCGCGCCGCGGCGTGGATTGCAGGTGTAGGTCTCACCGTATGGGCCTGACGTCAGCGCATGGATGCCGAGCACCATCTCCTGCTGCTGGGGGAACCAGCCATTGACACGGATGGCGCCCTCGTCCGCTGTCGCAGCGCGGACCTCGGCGAGATCGAGCCATGCCACGTCGCGCGCCGCCTCGCCGACGCCACGCTTGCGGAAGAACACGATGTCGACGACGACATCGGTGCCGGCATCGGCGCGGAAGCTGCCTTCGGGAAGCCGGATCGCGCCGACGAGATCGGCCGCTTCCGCGATGTGCCGCCGCGCGCTCGCGTCCGCCTTGTCCAACGTGCCGTGCGAGGTCACGAGGGCGGCGAGACCGCCGGGCTTCAGCAGGCGAAGCGCCTTTGCGACGAAGAAGTCGTGCAGCCGCAATCCAAGCCCGCGGAAAGCGGGATCGCTGCGCACGGTTCGATCGGAAAACGGCGGGTTGCCGACCGCGAGATCGAAATGCTGCGGCAGGCCGACGCGTGCGAAGTCCGCATTGAGGATGGCAGCGCGCGGATGCAACAGCCGGGCGATGCGCGCGGTCACGGGGTCGAGCTCGACGCCGGTGACATGCGAGACGGCGCACAGTTCGTCCGGCATCAACGCGGGAAACAGGCCGGTGCCGATGCCGGGCTCGAGGATGCGGCCGCCGCGGAAGCCCAGTCGGAGCAAGCCGTCCCAGACCGCGCGCACGATATAGTCCGGCGTGAAATGGGCATACTGCGTGCAGCGCGCCAGCGACGCATAGTCAGACGGCGTGACGAGCGCCTGGAGC
Organism: Hyphomicrobiales bacterium; assembly: GCA_017304555.1. GTDB lineage: Bacteria > Pseudomonadota > Alphaproteobacteria > Rhizobiales > Xanthobacteraceae > JAFKKS01. The sequence goes on along the minus strand of JAFKKS010000117.1, from coordinate 3,999 downwards.
TCCGCGCCGATCGTGTCCCAGCCGTCGCGGAATCCGTCCTCGCCGGGCCGGCGAAAGACGCTATTGGCGAGCGACGATGCGCCGAAGCCGGTGAAGCGGATGAGCGCCGCCTGCTCGTCCGGCGTCGCCGGCCGGCCGGCCGCGTCGATCTCGGCCGCCAGGCGGATCGCCGCGATATTGTCGCGCGCCCGATCGCGCCAGGACGCAGCGAGGCCTCGCCCGTCGATGAGCCGGACATTCTCTCCCTTCGGCATGGATCGACAGGGCGATGCAGACGGCGCCGTGGGCGCCGGCATCGCAGGCGGCGGATCGTCGTCATTGCCGTCGGCCGCAGGGTCCGGCGCGAAGGCGGTCACGCCGAGGCCGAGACCCGGCGCGATTGCGGGATTGCCGAAGAGGTCGAGGGTGAAGGGATCGTCGTGCGCCATTGGAGAAGTCCTTCTGTTGGGCGCGCGCGGCCGTCCGCCGGCGTCGCGGAGGCGACCGGCGGCACGGCGTTGCGGAGGTTGGGAGGAGCGGGCCGGTAGGTTCGGGAGGGCGTTGCGGTCTATGCCGCTTCGGGCAGATGCCGGAGCTGCACTGGCAGCTTCGCGGCGACCTCGTCATCGGTGAGATCGTCGAGCGGCTTCAGGACCGTGCCGACACCGCCGCAATAGACGAGCACGGTGCGCTTGCCCTGCAGGGGAGCCGGCCATCCCTTGCCCGCATAGCCGCGGTAGTCGTCATGCGTGCTCGACCAGATGTGCTCAAGGCGTTCGTCGCGCGTCATAGCGCGGACCGGGCGGGACTCCCGCTCGATGATCGCTCGCTTCATCTGCTCGGGCGAGCCACGATCGGACAGGTCGCAATAGCCGTGGAAGAAGCGCTTGCGACCGTCGATCCAGAGCGTGAAGAATACGCTGGTGACGTTGTCCGTCATGAATTCGCGCATCGCGAACATGTCGGCGCGCATCCAGAGCGGCGGCAGAATCTCCAGCATGTAATCATGCTCGGGTTCGGCGATCTCGAACCACTCGCCGGCAAAGAGAGGCGCGGCATCGCCGGCCCCGTAGGTCGGATCGCCACGATGTCGGTTGAACAGACGGTGCATCTCATGGCGCGTGGCGATGCCCTGGAAGATCTTGCGGATGGTCGGGAGGGTGTGCATGGCGGCTCCTTTCGGCCTCACGGGCCGAAAGCGTGAGCGATCCGCGTGATCCCTCATTCACTTCAGCCCTTCATCACCTCCTCCCGCGGGCCGCCTCTCCGGTCCGGCGGGTCAAGGGCCGCGGAACGCGGGCGAAGCTTCCCTTGACGCGCCGGCCGGGCATGCGGCATCGCGTCTTCACTCCTCCTCCCCTTTTTCTTTCCCCTCTTTCACGTCGGCGCGGCGCTGTTTGGCGCTCTGGATGGCTGCGAGCGCCGCTTTGAACACGGCCGAGCCCCGCTCCTCCGCAAGCTGGGTCGCTACGGCGACGCCGAGGCATGCGACATGGATGTCGTCGTCGGTGACAGCGTCCGGCGACAGCGTCGTGAGCGCATCGTCATAGGCGATGACCTCGCCGATCATCGTGCGCACCTCGTTTTCGTCGAAGCGCAGGAGCACATGCGTTCGCGGTGCTGCTGCAGCCGCAAGCTCCTTGCGGAATTGCTCCAGCACCTCGTCCGTCGAGCATGATCGGATCGAACCGGCGGTGATCAGCGTGGCCATCCCGCCAAATCCATCCGGCAACATGCGCGAGCACGTGAACGCCGATGAGACGGCAATCTCGTCGAGCGTCGCGGAACGCCGCACGATGTCCTGAAAGATGGTCGACCAGGAGATGTCGGTGAGATCGAGCTCCAGAGAGGTGTCGGCGGCGGCGATCTCCGCGAGCCGGTTCTCGACGATGGCATTGAGGACGCTGTCGGCGCCGGCGGAGTCGCGATGCGCAGCGCGCAGTGCCGCGACGGCGACGTCGATGCACTCCGCCGGACTCGCGTCGGCGAAGAAAAACATTCCGGCGCCATCCTGCTCGGCGGTGAACATATGTGAGAGCACGAGCCCCTCGAGCGGCGTCATTTCAATGTCGGGAATCGTTGTCTGCACGACGGTCGGTACGTAGTAGCTGGCCATGTCCGGCTCCTGAAAATGTCAAAGCCCGGCATGGCCGGGCGTGATTGCGGGAGGGTGGATTGTGCGAGGCGCGATCAGTCGGGATCGCGCGCGCCGGCAAGGATCGCTTCGGCCTTAGCGATCGCCCCGGCGGCGCGGTCCTGCCAATAGGCGCGGTCCAACGCCTTGGCGCCCCCGGTCAGCACTTTGACCAGGCCGAGCAGCACTTCGAAATGATCGGCCTTGCGCTGAAGCGTTTCGCGATAGTGCGACGGCACCGGCACGGGCGGCGCCTGATAGGCGGTGTCTTGGCCTTCCCAGACGCCGGTGACATAGGTCTCGCCGGCGGTTTCGTGGTCGTGCTTCGCGCCGTCCCAGTCGTCGTCCTCGACGGCAAGCCGGCAGGCCGCCGCGAGATCGGCCGCTTCGTAGCTGCGCTGGCGGGGTGTTAAAGACACCCTCAGGGCGCGGCCGCCTCGCCGGTCCGGCGGGTCAAGGGCCGCGGCACGCGGGCGAAGCCTCCCTTGACGCGCCGGCCGGACATGCGGCACCGGGAGCCTCTCCGCCTCTCTTCTTTCTCAAGCGCGGCTTCTGCGTTGAGCGGCCGCCCTATCGTCTCATTCGTCGCGCCGCCTTCAGGTCCTCATTCCAGTCATCGTCCGTCGGGCGCAGGCGATCGTAGCCGGCGCCGACACCCTCTGCGATGGCGCGCAGGCGGTCGCCGAACACGTCGCCCTGCAGGTTGCTGTCGGTCGCGGCGACAAGAAGCGTGCCTGGGCGCGCGGCGATGGCGCGGATCGCAGCTTCGGTCACCGGCGACCAGCCGCCGCCGGTGCTGACATAGAGCGAATCGTGACGCAGGCCTTCGAGAGCGGCGCGGCTCATCGCGTCGATCGCCGCCTCGGTGACGCAGACCCGCGTCGCACGCGCCTCACCGAGACGGAACAGCACCTTCGATCCGTCGGTCGCGAAGCCGCGCCAATCGGGACCGCGCTCTTCCCAGCCGACGACAGCGCCGGCGTCGTCGGTATGCGCCGCCCACATGCTGCCATGCGGTCCTTCGCGCAGCCGGTCCTGGTCGACGGCCTCCTGAATCAAGTGATCAGGAATGGCGCGCGTCTCGGCGAGATAACGCCAGGTCGGCGAGCCCGGCCGCGGCTTGAGACGCGCGGCCCAACGATGCGCGAGCGGTGCGGTTGGCTTGGTCCGCGCCGGGCGTTTCCAGACCGGCTGCGTCGGCGTGAAGCCAACGAGATCAGCGACCTGCTGCAGAGCCACCGCAAAACCGGCTGCGCCGAGATGCTCGGCGAGGTCGAAGACGTCACCCTTCGCTTCCGACATCGGATCGAACCAACCGTGCCCGTCGTGAATGACGATGACGATCTGGCCCTCGCCGCGGCGGTATTTGACCGCCTTGCGGGTGCTCTCCTTCAGGTCGACCTTCCAGCCCGCCTTCTCCAGGACGGACGCGCACGGCACCTTCCCCCGCAACTCGTCGATATCTTTTTTCTCCATGACACTTACGCCGAACCCGCCGCGGCGGCGATGTCCAGCCCTTTCTTCGGTTGGCTTCGCATTTCCCGCCATTGACGGGACGACTCCGACCGGCCGCGAAGCCTGCCGGGGGCAAGGGCGCGTTGACAAGACGTTGCCTTCGTCTGGCTCCGGGCGCGGCGGAGCCTCCCTTGCGGCCGGCAAGGCGCAAGCGGCAGCCGGCGCCCGCCGTCCACAACCCTTCCCCCGGCCGATCGGCATCCGGGCACGGGCGTTGTCGCAGGGACACCGGGCTCGTGTGACCCGTCGGATTCGACAGGGTGTGCGGCTCGCCGCGCGGGTGGATGCTCCCGCCCACGGCGCACGCGTCGGCATGGGAGCCATCGGAATGCGAGCAATTGTAATGGCGCGGCTGCTCGGGCATGGCGCCG
>JAFKKS010000536.1 GCA_017304555.1 Hyphomicrobiales bacterium | reverse complement strand
GTGCGCTCGCGCACGAGCGCGCGCGCCGCGATCTCATGCTCCGGGTTGCGCACGGCGAAATAGCCGGCGATGGCGACGCCGGATACGGTCTCAGCCAGTTCCGGCAGCGCCGCCTCCAGCGCCGAAAGGTCGAGTTCGCCGGCATTGCCGTGGACATCGTGCCCGCCCGGGCAGAATATGACCGGGTCGGAACCGAGCGCCTTGGCAAGACCGCTGCGGTCGAGATCGTCTTCGGAAAAGCCGATCATCACCAGCGCGACGCGCCCGCCCTGCCCCTCTACCAGCGCATTGGTGGCAAGGGTGGTGGACATGGAAACAAGCTTGATCACGCCGGGCTTTATATCCGCCTCGCGCAGGACGGCGTCGGCCGCCCCGGAAATGCCTTCCGCCAGGTCGTGACGGGTGGTCAGCGACTTGGCCTTGGCCACGACGCCCGCCGCCTCCGACCACAGCACGGCGTCCGTATAGGTGCCGCCGGTGTCGATGCCGAGATAGAGCGAAGAGCCATGGGTCACAGTCACTGTCATTTCTATCGCCTGAAAACTATTGGCGGGATGCGCGACGAGCAGGCATCATCCGCGGACCTGAGGAAAGGCTGGCGCGACCGGCGCTAGAACGGTGCCCATGAGTTGGGCGGCATGATTAGGCAGAGGCATTGCCCTTGTCCCGATAAAAAGCAAGCCAGCCAAAGCTTGGCGGCGCCGCGACTGAACGCCACTGCGCCGTTAATGCCAGACAAGCATGGTTCATATAGAGTTCGATGCAACTATTTTGCGCGGAGGATTGCGACGTAAGATGGCGCATCCTTGCTTTTGCGCCTGCCGATTTCATGCTTTCCTGTCGAAAGCACGCGGCGGCGGCGCCTGCCGCCCCGCGTCTTGCGCAATTTCACGGAAATTCTCGACCGATGGTAGCCTGGAACGAATTGACGAAGGACGAGCAGACGGCGCTCAAGCGCATGAACCGCGGTCCCTACCCCGAACTCGAACCGGCCATGGCCGAACGGCTGATCGGGCTGGGGCTGGCGGAAGCGCGTCCGCGCGGCGTCGGCATCAACCGCGCGGGGCGCGACCTCGTCATCACCACCCTGCTCGCCGCGCGCGAAAACCTGTCGTCGAACGGCTGATACGTGTTCCGGCCACGGCGGCCGGCGACCCTAGCCGACCACTTCCTTCAGACCGTCCAGCGCGTCCTGCACATCGGGCCGCCCGTCGTTGTTTTCGGGATAGACGGCATAGGCCGGATAGGTGAACTCCGGTGCGCCCTCGACCAGTTCCAGCTCGCCCCTGGCGATATGGGACGCCACGGAACTGCGCCGGAAGTAGCCCATGCCGCCGGCGCGCAGGATGTAGCTCAACGCCAGCGGGCCAAGCCCGATCAGCAGGCCGGATTCGCCGACGGCAGCCGAACTCGCCTCGTGCTGGGCCGCAAACAGCGGCCCCCAGTCGACATAGACGTAGCTCTTCTTCTCGTCGCCCGCGTTCTCGCTGCCGTGTGCCCGCACCAGAACCAGCTGCTCCTCCTGCAACAGTTCCACCCTGAAACCGGGTAGCAGCTTGGGCGCGTAAAGCACCGCAATGTCGAGAACGTTGTCATTGATGCGGATCGACATGTTGGGGGCCGTAATCGCGGGCATGCCGGGCAACGGGGTAAACACGGCGTCGCTCGCCTCGAAACTCGCGCCGACGCGCTCCATCTCAGTTGAAACGGAGCCGGGTTCGATGCCGCCAACGTTGCTGTTCGTGTACCGAAGGGTTCCGCCCTTGAAATTGACGGCCGATACGTTCTTGCCGACCCAATCGCGCGTCCCCGACGCCACCGCACGCGGCCATAGCGCCTTCAGCGTCGCAAGCGGCATCGGCGAAACATTAAACTCGGCCGTCACGCTCTGACCCTGCGGACCCGCTTGGGTCGTCGCCTTGATCGTCGCCTCTCCCACACCTCCGGAGAGTCGGAATTCGGTCAGATCGATGAAGCCCCGGCGCGGTATAATTGAGCCGCGCGCCGACCAGTTGTCGATTGTAACCGGAGGCACATTGAATTCCGCCGCCTCCAGGACGCCGTTCTTCCCGTCAAGCGCAAACTGCCATTGCGGCGGGTCCGATCCCTGCGAGACGTCCGACATGT
>JAFKKS010000535.1 GCA_017304555.1 Hyphomicrobiales bacterium | reverse complement strand
CTCCCCCTGGCCCGACCTGATCCTGATCGACGGCGGGCAAGGACAGCTCGCTGAAACACGCGCGGTGCTGGCGGAGCTTGGCGTCGACAACGTCGCCATGGCCGCCATCGCGAAGGGCCCGGACCGTGACGCCGGCCGCGAGACGTTCTTCATGCCCGACCGGGCACCGTTCAAACTGCCGCCGCGCGACCCGATCCTCTACTTCGTACAACGGCTGCGCGACGAGGCGCATCGATTCGCGATTGGCTCGCATCGCCAGCGGCGACAGAAGGGCCTGCGCGAAGGCGGCCTGCAGGAGATCGCCGGTGTCGGGCCGACCCGCAAGCGCGCCCTGCTGCATCACTTCGGGACCCTGAAGGCGATCGAGCGCGCCTCCATCGCGGACCTGGCGAAAACCCCTGGAATCAGCGCCGAAACCGCGCGCAAGATTTATGAATTCTTTCATGAGGGTAGCCCCACGCCACGCCGCGCGCCGCTGCAATCGCCGTCATGACCCGCCCTTCATCCGAAAGTGTGAGGGAAAATCAGGACCGTGGCCAAGGCCGCGCGAAGCTTTGGTTGACGCCCCCAAACGGAGCGTGTTCCTTCCCATCATGACTTTGGCGGGACGACCATCTACGGCGCATACCTTCGCGCTTCCTAATTTGCTGACTTTCGGCAGAATCGCCGCCATCCCGGCGGTCGTCGCCTGTCTGTTCTGGTCGCAGATTTTCCAAGGCGGCCTGTGGCTGCGCTGGGTGGCGCTGTTCATCTTTATCGCCGCCGCCATCACCGACCTGCTCGACGGCTATTTCGCCCGCGCCTGGAGCCAGTATTCGCCGCTGGGGCGGATGCTCGACCCGATCGCCGACAAGCTCCTCGTCGGCTCCTGTCTGCTGATGCTGGGCGCCGACGGTACGATCCTCGGTTGGTCGCTGTGGGCCGCGATCGTCATCCTGTGCCGCGAAATCCTCGTTTCGGGTTTGCGCGAATTTCTCGCCGAACTGCATGTGCGAGTGCGCGTGACGCGGCTCGCCAAGTGGAAGACGACCGTGCAACTCGTCGCCATCGGCTTCCTGATCGCGGGCGAGGCCGGCGATGAGATCCTGCCGCACACGACCACGATCGGCATCGTCCTCTTGTGGATTTCGGCGATCGTCACGCTCTATACCGGGTGGGATTACCTGCGCGTCGCGGTGCATCACCTGACGCACGAGGAGCCGTGACTATGAAGAAGGCAAGACCTCATCCTGAGGAGCCGTTTCGCCAGAAACGGCGTCTCGAAGGATGGTCCGGCGGTCTTGACCATCCTTCGAGACGCCCGCTTTGCGGGCTCCTCAGGATGAGGGTTCGGTCATGAAGCTCCTTTATTTCGCCTGGATCCGCGAGCGTATCGGCAAGGAACAGGAAGACGTCGAGCTTCCGGCCGACGTGAAGACGGTCGAGGACCTTGTCTCCTGGCTTGCCGCGCGCGGCGACGAATACGCGCACGCTTTCGCCAATCCGAAGGTGGTGCGCGCCGCGATCGATCGCCATCACGTGAAGCCGGACGCCTCGCTCACCGGCGCACGCGAGATTGCATTCTTCCCGCCGATGACAGGCGGATGAGCGACATAAGAGCGCGGGAAGCGCGATGACGATCAGGCTACAGCGCGAAGCTTTCGATATCGGCCGCGAGATCGACGCCATGACTCGCGGCCGTACCGATATCGGCGCCGTCGTCACCTTCACCGGCATCTGCCGCGGCACCGAGGACGATGGGCCGATCGCCGCGCTGACGCTGGAGCATTACCCCGGCATGGCGGAAGAGGAGATCGCGCGGCACATCGCCGAAGCCGAGCGCCGCTGGCCGCTGCTCGGCGTGACGGTCATCCACCGCTACGGGCGGATCGAGCCCGGCGAGACGATCGTGCTCGTTGTCACGGCTTCGTCACATCGCCAGGCAGCCTTCGCCGCCGGCGAGTTCCTGATGGATTACCTGAAGACGCGCGCACCCTTCTGGAAACGTGAAGAACGCACCGGCGATACGCGCTGGGTCGAGGCGAAGGACGACGACGACGAGGCCGCCGCGCGCTGGCGGTAATCCTTTTGTCATGATCGCCGGTCTCTCGTCCGCTCATTCCCGCGAAAGCGGGAATCCAGTGGTCTCCGTT
>JAFKKS010000534.1 GCA_017304555.1 Hyphomicrobiales bacterium | reverse complement strand
ACGTGCTGCTGCCGGCGGATGTGCAGCGGCTCGACCGCGGGAAGATGACGAAGCGTGCGCAGGACTTGATCGCTCTTGTCGGTCTCGCCGGCTTCGAGAAGCGCTACCCTTCCGAGCTTTCCGGCGGCATGCAGCAGCGTGTCGCGCTGGTGCGGGCGCTGATCCACGATCCGGCGCTTCTGTTGATGGACGAGCCGTTCGGCGCGCTCGATGCGCTGACCCGCGAGGCGATGAATGTCGAATTGCAGCGCATCTGGCTGGAGAGCCGCAAGACCGTTGTGTTCATCACGCATTCGACCGCCGAGGCTGTGTTTCTCGCCGATCGCGTGATGGTGATGACGCCGCGGCCCGGCAAGATCGAGGACTTGTTCGAGATCGACCTGCCGCGCCCGCGCACGCTCGACGTCATGACGACGGAGCCGTTCGGGCAATATGTCCGCCGCGTGCGCAAAGCGCTCAACAGCGGGGGAGGGCTCGACTGATGAATACCCGCCGCAACTTCCTGCTTCGGCTTGTCCTGCTCGTCGCGACGCTGGTGATCTGGGAAGCGCTGGTGCGCGTCTTCGACATGCCGGCCTATATTCTGCCGACGCCGAGCGCCATCCTGATGGGGCTCTATCGCGGCATCTCCAGTGGGCTCTATGTCGAGCACATCTGGATCACGCTGATCGAAACACTGCTCGGCTTCCTGCTCGGCGCGACTGTCGCTCTCACGCTCGGTATCGGCATCGGGCTCAGCCGCCGTGTCGAATATTTCCTCTATCCGTTCATCGTGATGATCCAGTCGATGCCGAAGGTGGCGCTCGCCCCGCTGATCATCGTCTGGTTCGGTCTCGGCCTCACCTCGAAGGTCGTCAACGCCGCGCTTGTCGCCTTCTTTCCGCTGATGGTGAACACCATCGTCGGCCTGCGTTCGACCGACGAAGACCGGCTCAATCTGATGAAATCGCTCGCTGCTACGCGCGGGCAAATCTTCTGGATGCTGCAGCTTCCGAACGCCATGCCTTACGTCTTCGCGGGCCTGGAAGTGGCGATGATCTTCGCGCTCACCGGCTCCATCGTCGCCGAGTTCGTCGGGGCGCAATCCGGGCTCGGCATGCTGATCCAGAGCATGAACTTCACCATGGACGTGGCCGGTCAGTTCTCCGTCCTCTTCATCTTGTCGATGGTGGGCTTGCTTCTCAACTCGCTCGTCGCGTTTGCGCGGCGGCGCGTCCTCTTCTGGGATGCGTCGCAGAAATCGAGCGGGTCCGTTCGTAGTGGGGCGAAGCGTAATGAGGCGGCGCCGGCGCCAGGCCGGCAAGAATCCGCCCTCTCAACAAGCTGAAGGGAGATGATTGTGGAAAGACGTTTGGGATTTTTGGCCGCTTCTCTGTTGCTTGCATCGATTGCAGCGTCGCCGGCCTCGGCTGAGGAGACCGTGCGCGTCGGCTGGTGTGCCCGCACCATCAGTTCGGCGGCCGCGCCGTTCGCCATCGCGACGAAAATGGGTTGGTATAAGGACGCAGGTATCAAGGTCGAAGTGGTGCCGCTGCCCGGCTCGACCGATTGCGTGAAGAACGTCGCGACGAAGGAATTGCCGTATTCGCTTCCCTCGATCGAGCCGCTGGCGATCATCCGCGGCCAGGGCGTCAAGGCGAAGAACTTCTATACGGCTTATCAGGGCAACATCTACGGCATCGCGGTTCCGGCCGACAGCCCGATCAAGACCTTCGCCGACCTCAAGGGCAAGAAGATCGGCGTCACCTCGATGGCCTCCGCCGGCGTCATCGTTGCGCGCGCGCTCGCGACCGAGAACGGGCTCAATCCCGACAAGGACATCAGCATCATCGTCGCGGGGGAAGCGGCGCAGACGGCGGCGCTGTTGCGCTCCCACCAGATCGACGCGCTCTCGCAGTTCGACACGCAGTATGCGCTGACGGAGAACGCCGGCGCCAAGCTGCGCATGCTTGATGCCAGCGCCATCGCAAAATTCCCCTCCAACGGGTTCGTCGCGCTCGAGGAGACGCTGAAGAACAAGCGGGCGCAGGCGGTTGCGCTCACGCAAGGCTATGCCAAGGGAACGATATTCGCGATCCACAATCCGGAGGCCGCGATGCGCATCCTCTGGGAGGTTTACCCGCAGACCAAGC
>JAFKKS010000116.1 GCA_017304555.1 Hyphomicrobiales bacterium | reverse complement strand
GACAGCGTGGTCGCGACCATCGACGACGGGAAGGGTAAGACGCAGACACTCGAAGTAGACCGCGTCATCTCCGCCGTCGGTGTCGTCGGCAATATCGAGAATCTCGGCCTGGAGAAGCTCGGCGTGAAGACCGATCGTGGGTGCATTTCGATCGATGGATTCTGCAAGACCAACGTCCCTGGCATCTACGCCATCGGCGATGTCGCCGGCCCGCCGATGCTGGCACACAAGGCGGAACACGAGGGCGTCATCTGCGTCGAGGCGATCGCGGGAATGCATCCGCACCCGATGAACAAGAACCTCATTCCGGGTTGCACTTACTGCCAGCCGCAAGTCGCGTCGGTCGGATTCACTGAAGCAAAGGCGAAGGAGGGCGGGCGCGAAATCCGCGTCGGTCGCTTCCCGTTCACCGGCAACGGCAAGGCGATCGCGCTCGGCGAGGACCAGGGCCTCGTGAAAGTCATCTTCGACAAGAAGACAGGACAGCTTCTTGGCGCCCATATGGTCGGCGCGGAGGTGACCGAGCTCATTCAGGGTTACGTCGTCGCGATGAATCTCGAGACGACGGAAGAGGAACTGATGCACACGATCTTCCCGCATCCGACCCTCTCGGAGATGATGAAGGAGGCGGTGCTCGACGCGTACGGACGCGTGCTGAATATGTAAGCGCACGACACCAGATTATTTCATCCGAAACACCGCGGGGGCGGCAATGGATCCACAAGACGCACCGGACCTGATGGAGCAGGGTCGTGAAGACGACGCCTTTAAACGCAAGGCGGCCATTCTCATCGCCGTCTTTGCGATGCTGCTCGCAATCACGGGGCTTGGTGGCAGCAACTCGATGAAGGATGCGCTGCTCGGCAATGTCGAGGCATCGAACGCCTTCAACTTCTTCCAAGCTAAAAATATGCGGCAGACAAGCTACGAACTCGCCGCCGACCAAATCGAGAGCGTGTGGCTGAACGATCCAGTACTGTCCGAAGCAACACGCAAGGCACTCGCGGACAAGCTTGTCCAGTACAAGAAGACGATCACGCGCTACGAGTCTGAACCCTCCACCGGGGAGGGCAAGAAGGAGCTGATCGTCAAGGCCCGCGAGCAGGAGGCGCGCCGCGACCACGCGCTGCGGCAGGACCCGTATTTCGACTATTCGCAGGCGCTGCTGCAGATCGCGATCGTACTGATCTCGATCTCGATCGTCGCCGACCAGCGTTGGCTCGCCGGCTTCGGCGCCGTCATGGGCGTCATCGGTGGGCTGTTGATGGTCAACGGATTTTTGCTGCTGGTCACGATTCCTGGGCTCGGATGAACGCCGTGGCTAAGCCGACCCGCCATCGCATGCCTTGCACTTGCCGGCCGTGGCTCGTACCTAAGGACCGACAGGAGTTGCCGCCGGGATCATGACCGTCATCCTTGATACGCTCACGCCTCGCCATCCGGAAAAGGCGCACCGGCCGGATTCTCCAGTGCTGCGCAAGCCGGATTGGATTCGCGTGAAGGCCCCGGTCTCGCGCGGCTTCGCCGAGACGCACAAGATCATGCGCTCGAATGGCCTCGTCACCGTCTGCGAGGAGGCCGGGTGCCCCAATATCGGCGAGTGCTGGGAGAAGAAGCACGCGACCTTCATGATCATGGGCGACACCTGCACGCGCGCCTGCGCCTTCTGCAACGTGAAGACGGGCTTGCCCGGCGCGCTCGACCCGGCCGAGCCGGAGAAGGTTGCCGAGGCAACGGAGAAGCTTGGCCTCGCTCACATCGTCGTCACCTCCGTCGATCGCGACGACCTCGCCGATGGCGGCGCCGCGCATTTCGCCGCGACGATCCGTGCTATCCGCAAGCACTGCCCGACGACTACGATCGAGGTGCTCACTCCCGACTTTCTGCGCAAGCCGGGCGCGCTTGAGCAGGTGATCGCGGCGCGGCCCGATGTGTTCAACCACAACCTCGAAACAGTGCCGTCGCGCTATCCGACCGTGCGGCCGGGCGCGCGCTACTTCCATTCCATGCGGCTCCTGCAGCAAGCCAAGGAGCTCGATCCGAAGATGTTCACCAAGTCCGGCATCATGGTCGGGCTCGGTGAGGAGCGGAACGAAGTGCTGCAGCTGATGGACGACCTACGCAGCGCCGACGTCGACTTCCTCACCATCGGCCAATATCTGCAGCCGACGCGCAAGCATCACCCAGTCGTTCGTTTCGTCACGCCGGACGAATTCAAGAGCTACGAGACCATCGCATATGCGAAGGGATTCCTCATGGTCTCCGCGTCGCCACTGACGCGTTCGTCGCATCATGCGGGCGATGACTTCGCGAAGCTGCGCGCGGCGCGCGAGGCGAAGCATCTTTCGCCAGCATCGTAAGATGCCTGTCGCGACACGCGCCTGAACTGCTGCGATGCCCCAATTCCGCACCACGCGCCGCGTCAAGCATTCCGCGGATGACATGTTCGCGCTGGTCGCCGACATCGAGCGCTATCCTCAATTCGTGCCGCTCTGCCAGTCGCTGATCGTGCGCCGGCGGATCACCGACGATCAAGGCCGCGAGGTCGTGACGGCGGCGATGACGATTGCCTACAAGATGATCCGCGAGACCTTCACCAGCCGCGTGACGCTCGACAAGGAAAAGCGCACGATCACCGTCGCCTATGTCGATGGGCCTTTCAGCCGCATGAACAATACCTGGACCTTCACGCCGACGGACGAGCGCAGCTGCGAGGTCGCGTTCGCGATCGACTACGAGTTCCGGAGCCGCACGCTCGGGATGATCATGGGCGCGGTGTTCGACAGAGTGTTCCGCACCTTCTCCGAGGCGTTCGAGAACCGCGCCGATAAGGTGTACGGGAAACAAGTGCCGCAGGCTTAAGACTGTATCTGTCGTCATGCCCGCACTTGTTCCGGCCATGACGTGCTGTGCTATTTTTCGTCCGCACACTGGCGCAGCAACGCGAGCGCTTCGAGAACGGAACGCCGGCGCACCTCGGCGCGGCCGATGTCGCCAAATCGCCGCTCCACATGCAGCAAGGTTCCGTCACGTGTGGCGGCTGCAAAATGCACCAGTCCAACGGGCTTTTCGGCGCTACCGCCACCCGGCCCCGCAACGCCGGTGATCGACACGGTGGCGTGCGCACGGGAGTTGCCGAGCGCTCCGCGCGCCATCGCCTCGGCCGTCTCGTGGCTTACCGCGCCATGCGTCGCAAGCGTCTCGGCCGGCACACCGAGCATCTGCTGCTTTGCCTCGTTCGAATAGGTGACGAAGCCGCGATCAACGACGTCGGACGACCCTGCAATCTCGGTCAACGCGCCGGCAACCAGCCCGCCGGTGCAGGATTCCGCGGTCGCCGCCATCCATTCGCGGCGGCGAAAGGCGTCGAGGACCGCCGTTGCGGCCTTGGTCGTCTCGTCGTCCATCAAACCCCGCCGACACGCGAGACGTCGATGCCGACGATCTCCGCAATGCGTGCGCGCATAGCGTCGCGATGCGGGCCGATACGCGGCGCCTCGCAGAGCAGCGTGACATCGAGCAGCGCGATGCGTCCGCCACGCGCGCGCACCCGCTCAGCCGCGAAGGCGAGAAACTGGTCCGAGGCCGCGCCGCGCCAACGCTCGTCGCTCGGCGGAAAGTGGGCGCCGATGTCGCCGTCCGCGATGGAGCCGAGCAGGGCGTCGGTCAGCGCGTGCAGACCGACGTCGGCGTCCGAATGGCCGACGACGCCGCGGTCGTGGGGCACGCGCAGCCCGCAGATCGTGGCGTAGTCGCCAGGTCCGAATTCATGCACGTCAAAGCCCGAGCCGGTGCGAATGTCGGTCAGGGGTTGCGTCTGTTCGTGGGCCACGCGGGCAAAATCCTCCGGGTTCGTAAGCTTCAGGTTCGCGGGGTCACCGTCGAAAACCGAGACGGTGAGACCGGCCCATTCGGCGACGGCGGCATCGTCGGTGAAATCGCTGCGTCCGGCTTTCGCGGCGCGCCGATGCGCATCGAGGATCGCGTCGAAACGGAACGCCTGCGGCGTCTGGATCATGCGGAGCGCCGCGCGCTCGAGCGTCGCGGTGATGCGGTTCCCGGCATCCACAGTTTTGATCGTATCGACCACCGGTAAAGCGGGGACGGCGGCGCCCGTCGCACGTGCCGCGGCGACGGCACGGTCGAGCAGGGCGGCGGAGGCGAAGGCGCGGGCGGCATCGTGGATCAGCACGACCTCCGGTTTGTGCGACGCCAACGCCTCAAGGCCCGCGCGGACTGACTCCTGGCGCGTCGCGCCACCGGAGACCGGCGCGAGTAACGTCAAACCTGTAGCAGAGTTATCGAACAGCGCCTGATCCTGGGGGTGGATCACGGACTGGACCAGATCGATCGCCGGATGCTGCGAGAAGCGCGTCAAACTGTGACGCACCACCGGCTGTCCGGCGAGTTCACGGTATTGCTTGGCCACCGGACCGCCTGCGCGCAGGCCGCGTCCGGCGGCGACGATCACGGCAGCAGCCAGTCCCATCCCGTCCTCCAATTTGCACGGCAGGCTTTAGCGGGTTGTGGGGCAGGAGCAAGGGGGCAGGGACGGGCAGCCAGAATGTTGCATTGCAGCACTTGCGCGCGCCGGCGAAGCGGTTAAACTATAGGCATGTTTTGTGCAGCCTAAAAAATATGCAAATAGCATCCGCAAGCCACCGAAGGCCTGAAAACGCTGAGCCGCTCGTGGTGGGCGGCCTAAAGATCGCGAATCGGGTTCTTTTGGCTCCGATGTCCGGCATCACGGATGCGCCCTTCCGCCGGCAGGCCGCGCGGCTTGGGGCTGGGCTGGTTGTCTCGGAGATGACCGCCAGCCAGGAACTCGCCGAGGGCGACACGGAAGCGCGGCTACGGGCGCAAGGGCAGGCTGAAGGCATCCACGTCGTCCAACTGGCCGGATGCGAGGCGCGATGGATGGGCGAGGGTGCGCGGATCGCTGAAGCGAATGGCGCGCAGATCATCGACATCAATATGGGCTGTCCGGCGCGGCGGGTGATCAACGGCTATGCCGGCTCCGCGCTGATGCGCGATCTCGATCATGCCGTCGGCTTGATCGAGGCCACCCTGGCGGCGGTGCGCGTGCCCGTGACGCTGAAAATGCGGCTGGGCTGGGATGCGCGCTCCCTCAACGCGCCGGAACTCGCGCGGCGCGCCGAACAAGCGGGCGTCGCGATGATCACCGTGCACGGGCGCACGCGCTGTCAGTTCTACGATGGCCGCGCCGACTGGCAGGCGGTGCGCGCGGTCAAGGATGCGGTACGCATCCCTGTCGTCGTTAACGGCGACATCGCAAACGCTACTGACGCGACGACGGCTCTTGCGCAGTCAGGCGCCGATGCCGTCATGGTCGGCCGCGCGGCGCTCGGGCAGCCGTGGCTGCCGGGACAGATCGCACGCCATCTCGAAACGGGGTGCGAAAGCGCGCCGCCCGATCTCGCCGCGCAACGCGCGCATCTGCATGCGCTCTATACCGACATCCTCGCGCATTACGGCCTCGGCGTCGGGTTGCGCCACGCGCGCAAGCATCTGCGCGCGGCCCTCGACATCGCTGCGGTAACGGCGGGGGCGACGCCGCAAGCCATCGCAATGCATCGCCAGCGCGCTTTGACCGCAAACGATGCGGCGAGCGTACGCGGCCACTTGGACGATGCTTACGACGCACTGTCCTGGCGGAGCGCCGCATGAGCATCGCGACCGATCGTTCTCAGGAAGCTCCGGTCGCGGCGGAAGCCATCGCGAACGCCTTACCGCATCCGCTCGTCATCATCGACGGCAATGGCACGATTGTCGAAGCGAATGTCGCGGCTGAAGCCTTCTTCGAGGCATCGTCCGCGGTGCTGCGGCGTCACGCAATTGGCGCGCTAGTGCCGTTCGGCAGCCCCTTGCTGGCGTTGATCGAACAAGTCCGCAGGCGTGGCGCTCCGGTGAATGAGTATCGCGTCGATCTCGGCACCCCGCGCAACCCGGGAGAACGGGTGGTCGATTTGCATGTCGCGCCGCTGTCGGAGACCTCAGACCGCATCATCGTGATGCTGCAGGAGCGTACGCGCGCCGACAAGATGGACCGGCAGTTGACGCATCGCGGCGCCGCGCGCTCGGTGATCGCGCTTGCCGCCATGCTCGCGCACGAGATCAAAAATCCACTCTCCGGCATTCGCGGGGCAGCGCAACTGCTCGAGCAGTCCGTCAGTGACGACGACCGCAACCTGACGCAACTCATCTGCGACGAAGCCGACCGGATCGTAAAGCTCGTTGATCGCATGGAGGTATTCGGCGACGAGCGGCCGATCGAACGCGAGGCGATCAACATCCACGTCGTGCTCGACCATGTGCGCCGCCTGGCGCAAAGCGGGTTCGGCCGGCGCATCAATTTCGTCGCTGAATACGACCCCTCGCTGCCGCCGATTTACGGCAATCGCGATCAACTCGTTCAGGTGTTTCTGAACCTGGTCAAGAACGCGGCGGAATCGATCGGCGACGCCAATGACGGCGAAATCCACATGACGACCGCGTTTCGCCCCGGCGTGCGGCTGTCGCTGCCGGGTAGCAAAACGCGCGTGTCGCTGCCGCTCGAATTCTGCATCAAGGACAACGGGCCGGGCGTGCCGGAAGACCTCGCCGCGCATCTGTTCGACCCGTTCGTCACGACGAAGCCCACGGGCAGCGGCCTTGGGCTAGCGCTGGTCGCCAAGATCGTCGGCGATCACGGGGGAATCATCGAGTGTGAGTCACAACCCCGCCGGACAACCTTCCGCGTGCTGATGCCCATGTTCGCGGGCGACGGCGAACCTGCGGGACCGTGAAAGGACGCGTGATGCGCGCTGCAAACATTCTCGTGGCGGACGACGATGCGGCCATCCGAACCGTGCTCAACCAGGCGCTCTCGCGCGCCGGCTATGAAGTGCGCTCGACAGGAAATGCTGCAACGCTCTGGCGCTGGGTCAGCGAGGGGGAGGGCGATCTCATCATCACCGACGTGGTGATGCCGGATGAAAACGCCTTCGAGCTTCTGCCGCGCGTGAAGAAGGCGAGGCCTGGACTGCCGGTCATCGTCATGAGCGCGCAGAACACGTTCATGACTGCGATCCGCGCTTCCGAGCGCGGCGCTTACGAATATCTGCCGAAGCCTTTCGACCTGAAGGAGTTGATCGCGATCGTCGGCCGCGCGCTTTCGGAGCCGCAAGAGCGCGCGGCGGTAGCGCCAAAGCCTGAGGAGCTCGAATCCATTCCGCTGGTCGGGCGCTCGCCGGCGATGCAGGAAATCTACCGCGTGCTCGCGCGGTTGATGCAGACCGACCTCACCGTGATGATTTCGGGCGAGTCCGGCACCGGTAAGGAACTGGTCGCGCGCGCGCTGCATGATTACGGCAAGCGGCGCAGCGGCCCCTTCGTCGCCGTGAACATGGCGGCGATCCCGCGCGATCTCATCGAGTCCGAATTGTTCGGGCACGAGAAGGGCGCGTTCACGGGCGCCAACGTACGCAGCGCGGGACGCTTCGAACAGTCGGACGGCGGCACGCTGTTTCTCGACGAAATCGGCGACATGCCGATGGAGGCGCAGACGCGGCTGCTGCGCGTTCTTCAGCAGGGCGAGTACACGACCGTCGGCGGCCGCACGCCGATCAAGACCGACGTGCGGATCATCGCCGCGACGAACAAAGACCTGCGCGTCCTGATCCAGCAGGGCCTGTTCCGCGAAGATCTGTTCTTCCGTCTCAACGTCGTGCCGCTGCGATTGCCGCCGCTGCGCGAACGCAGCGACGACGTCCCCGACCTCATGCGGCATTTTCTCACACTCGCGGAGCGGGAAGGTTTGCCACCGAAGCAGATCGACCAATCGGCGCTCGAGCGCTTGAAGCGGTATCGTTGGCCCGGCAACGTCCGTGAGCTGGAGAACCTTTCGCGCCGGCTTTCGGCGCTCTACCCGCAAGAAGTCATTACCAGCGCGGTCATCGACGCCGAACTCAATCAGCCAGCCATCGAACCGAATGACGAACTTCGCCCGGATGAAAGCCTGAGCGGCTCGGTCGAGCGCCATCTCGCGCGCTATTTCGGGGGGTTCAAGGACGGCACGCCGCCGCCCGGCCTCTATCACCGGATTTTACGACAAATCGAATCTCCGCTGCTGACGGCAGCGCTGACCGCGACGCGAGGCAACCAGATTCGTGCCGCAGACCTCCTCGGTCTCAATCGAAATACCCTCAGAAAGAAAATTCGAGACCTGGACATCCAAGTCTATCGGGGAAGCAACTGACTTCGCCGAGATTGCGCCGCGGAAATGGCGCAATCCAGCAACATTGTTGTAGAAATGCATCATGCTCGGCGGTGCGGAGGCTGCACCGTCGAGCGCTTGCGTTCCGACATGAGCGTGGATGCGGCTCGAACAAGTCGGCCCGGGGGTTATGGCGAGTACAGAAGAAGCGGCAATCGCAGACAGGGGCGTCGATACGGGACCCTCGCGTCCGACGACGCGCTGGCTCGGCCCGTTCGCGGTCGCCCTGGCGCTGCTCTCGGCGCTGACGACCTTCCTGATCCTGACCGGCCTGACGCCGATCTTGCCGACGCACGAGGTCGTGGTCAGCGTCCTGCTGGCCAATGCGCTCACCATGATCCTCCTTCTCGGGATCATCGGCTGGGAACTGTGGCTCATTCTGCAGGCGCGCCGGGAGGGAAAAGCCGGAGCGCGGCTGCATATCCGTATCATCGGCCTGTTCTCGCTGATCGCGGCGATCCCGGCGATCCTTGTCGCCGTCGTCGCCAGCATCACGCTCGACCGCGGCCTCGACCGCTGGTTCTCGACGCGAACGCGCGCCGTTATCGAGAACTCGCTGATCGTCGCACAAGCCTATGTGCGCGAACACGCCGAACTGATCCGTGGCGACATCGTCGCGATGGCGTTCGACGTCAGCCGCGCCAAGCCGCTCTACGACCAGGACCGCGATCGTTTCCGCCAGTTTCTCACGGCGCAGGCACAGCTTCGCGGGCTGCCATCCGCGCTCATCCTCGACAAGGACGGCAAGCAGATCGAACGGGTCGGCGCCGACATGCAGCGCCAACTGTCGCTCCCGCCCGCCGGCGCGCTTGAAAAGATCACCACCGTCGAGCCGAGCATCGTGCTGGTGCCGACCACGGATTATGTCGCCGCGGTCATCAAGCTCAACGGCTATGACAACGAGTATCTCTATGTCGCGCGGCCGCTGGTGCCGCGCGTCGTCGAGCAGTTGAAGGAGACGCAATCGAGCGTCGCGGAATACGCCAGCCTCGAGTCGCGCCGGTTCGGCGTGCAGGTGGCGTTCGGCTTGATGTATACGGTCATCGCCTTGATCGTGCTCCTGTCGGCGGTGTGGATCGGACTCAACTTCGCCAACCGCCTCGTCGCGCCGATCCGCCGCCTGATCGGCGCCGCCAATCTCGTCTCCACGGGCAATCTCTATATCCAGGTGCCAATCGACGATTCCGAGGGCGACCTCGCGCACCTCGGCGAGACCTTCAACACGATGACGCAGGAATTGCGCACGCAGCGTGACGACCTCGTTCGCGCACGCGACCTCATCGATGCACGCCGGCGCTTCACCGAGGCGGTGCTTTCGGGTGCCAGCGCCGGCGTCATCGGTCTCGATGCCGATGCGCGGATCACGATCCTCAATCGCTCGGCGGAAAAGCTGATCGGTTCCAGCGAGGCGGACGCGCTTGGAAAGCCGATTGTCGATCTCGTGCCGCAACTCACCGAACTTGTCGAGCACGCACGTGGCGCGTCACAGCGATTGGTGCAAGGTCAAGTCACGATCAACAGCGACAATCGCGAACGCAATCTATCCGTGCGCGTCGCCAGCGAGCAGTCGTCGGAAGCCGACCACGGCTACGTCATCACGCTGGACGACATCACCGAGTTGGTGATCGCGCAGCGAAGTTCCGCCTGGGCCGACATCGCCCGCCGCATCGCGCACGAGATCAAGAACCCGCTCACGCCGATTCAGCTTTCAGCAGAACGGCTGAAGCGAAAGTACGGAAAGGTCATCACGGAGGATCGCGCCGTTTTCGACCAATGCACCGACACCATCGTGCGACAGGTCGACGACATCAAACGCATGGTCGATGAGTTCTCGCGATTCGCGCGCATGCCGAAGGCCGTGAAGACCTCGGAGGACATCGCCGACACCGTGCGACAAGTCGTCTTCCTGATGCAGGTGGCGCAACCGGAGATCGATTTCACGACCGAGCTTGGCGAAGACCCGATGCCGGCGCGGTTCGATCGCCGCCTGATCTCGCAGGGGCTGACGAATATCGTCAAGAACGCTACCGAAGCGGTCCTGGCCGTCCCTGAGGAGCAGCGCGGCAAAGGCCACATCGACATCAAGGCCGTGCGCGAAGGCGGAGACATCGTCATCGACGTGATCGACAACGGCATCGGGCTGCCGAAGGAAAACCGCAATCGCCTGCTGGAGCCTTATGTGACCACGCGGGAGAAGGGGACGGGGTTGGGGCTCGCAATCGTCGAACGCATTCTTGAGGAACACGGTGGAGGCATCGAATTGAACGACGCGCCTGCGGTCGCGACCGGCGGGCACGGGGCTTGGATGCGGCTGCGGCTCGCAGCTAATCCGGAAGGTGAAACTGGGCACGAGACGCCAGAGCCGCAAACAGAAAAGATTGGAACGTAACGCATGGCTGCTGACATCCTCATTGTCGACGACGAGGCCGACATCCGCGATCTCGTCGGCGGCATTCTCGAAGACGAGGGCTACGGCACGCGAACCGCCGGCAATAGCGACGACGCGATTGCCGCCATCGGCACGCGGCGACCGAACCTCCTTTTCCTCGACATATGGCTGCAGGGCAGCAAGCTCGACGGGCTGCAGTTGCTCGATCAGATCAAGGGCGAACATCCGGATCTGCCGGTGGTCATGATCTCCGGCCACGGCAACATCGAAACGGCCGTTTCCGCGATCAAGCGCGGCGCTTACGACTTCATCGAAAAGCCCTTCAAGGCCGACCGTCTGGTCCTTGTCGCGACCCGCGCGCTGGAAGCCTCGCAGCTCAAACGGGAGATCAAGGCGCTCAAGCAACTGGCGCCGGTCGGCACATCGATGGTCGGCCGCTCCGCGCAGGTCAATCACCTGCGCACGACCATCGAGAAGGTTGCACCGACCAACAGCCGCATTCTCATCATCGGCCCTTCGGGCGCCGGCAAGGAGCTTGCCGCGCGCACGGTGCATGGCCTGTCGGAACGCACACGCGGCCCGTTCGTGGTGATCAACGCCGCGGCAATCATCCCCGAGCGCATGGAGGTCGAGCTTTTCGGCGTTGAGCAGGCGGACGGAACGCAAGGCCGCAAGGTCGGCGCGCTGGAAGAAGCCCACGGCGGCACGCTCTTCATCGACGAGATCGGAGATATGCCACGCGAGACGCAGAGTAAGATCCTGCGTGTGCTGGTCGATCAAACGTTCCAGCGGGTTGGCGGCGCCGGCAAGGTGCAGGTCGACGTACGCATCATCTCGTCCACCAGCCGCAACCTCGAATTTGAAATCTCTGAGGGCCGCTTTCGCGAGGACCTGTATCACCGGCTTTCCGTCGTGCCGATCCGGGTGCCGCCGCTCGCCGAGCGCCGCGAGGACATTCCGGAACTCGTCGACCATTTCATGGATCAGATTTCGCAATCGACCGGCCTGCCGAAGCGCCGCATCGGCGAGGACGCCATGGCGGTCCTGCAATCGCACACCTGGCCCGGCAACATCCGGCAATTGCGCAACAACGTCGAACGGCTGATGATCCTGGCTGGCGGCGAGCCGGATGCCGTGATCAACGCCGACATGCTGCCGCAGGACGTCGGCTCCATGGTGCCCAACATGCCGAACGGCAACGGCGGCGAGCATCTCATGGGTCTGCCGCTGCGTGAAGCGCGTGAAGTGTTCGAGCGCGAATACCTGGTGGCGCAGATCAGCCGCTTCGGCGGCAACATCTCGCGCACGGCTGAATTCGTCGGCATGGAACGCTCGGCGCTGCACCGTAAGCTCAAGGCGCTGGGAATCGGATAAGAGAAGAACCCGAAAAGAGACGAACCATGTCACGCATCGCATACGTCAATGGCAGCTATGTTCCGCACGGTGAGGCCGCTGTGCATGTGGAGGATCGCGGCTATCAGTTCGCCGACGGCGTCTACGAGGTCTGTGAGGTACGGGGAGGGCGCCTAGTCGACGAGCGGCGCCACATGGAGCGCCTGGAGCGCTCGCTGAAAGAACTGCGGATCGCCATGCCGATGACGCTGAAGGCGCTCGGCGTGGTCCTGCGCGAAACCGTGCGGCGTAACCGCGTGCGTGACGGCATCGTCTATCTGCAGATCACGCGCGGCGTCGCGCCGCGTGATCATGCGTTTCCAACCAAACCGGTCGTGCCGAGCGTCGTCGTCACGGCAAAGCGGCTCGACTTCGCCGCCGGCGAGAAATCCGCCGCGACCGGAATAGCCGTCGTCACGGTTGCGGAGAATCGCTGGCCGCGCGTCGACATCAAGTCGGTGGCGCTGCTGCCGAACGTGCTCGCCAAACAGGCGGCGCGCGAGCAGGGCGCCAAGGAGGCGTGGTATGTGGATGCGTCCGGCCACGTCACGGAAGGTTCATCCAGCAATGCATGGATCGTGACGAAGCAGAACAAGGTCGTCACCCGCTCGGCCGAGAGTGGAATCCTGCGCGGGATCACCCGCTCGGTGCTGCTCGACGTGCTCAAGGACCAGGGGTTGACGCTGGAGGAGAGGGCTTTCACGGTCGATGAAGCGCTCGACGCGCGGGAGGCCTTCGTCACCTCCGCCAGCCAGCTTGTGATGCCCGTCGTCGCCATTGACGGCCGCCCGGTTGCAAATGGCGCGCCAGGCCTCGTCGCCGGCGCATTGCGCCGCGATTTCCACACGCGGGCGGAAATCAGCTAGGCAGACGCTCAATCCGGCGCTCACAAGGGCTTTATCGTTAACGACGGGGTGCCCCCACTTGCGCATGAGACTCACCTACCATCTAATAGGCTGCCAAATGCTCACGGGGGTGACTTCCGGCACACGAGTAATAAGCAAGGCCGCCTGACAACGGCCGTGGGGCTCCCGCGAGCGCATAACGGAACAGCGGCAATGGCGTCCGAACGCGCACAAAATTTACAAGATACGTTTCTCAATCACGTTCGTAAGAGCAAGATTCCGCTGACGATTTTTCTCGTCAACGGCGTCAAGCTGCAAGGCGTGGTAACTTGGTTCGATAATTTCTGTGTTCTGCTCCGGCGAGACGGCCACTCGCAGCTTGTCTACAAGCATGCGATCTCGACCATCATGCCGGGACATCCGATCCAGCTTTTCGAGGGGGGCGAAGAGGGAGCCGCCGGAGACAAAGCCTGATTGGAGCCGCGTGATCGTAAGAAGCGGCCTGACCGCCCCGAGACGCCAACTGCCGAACCAGGCAGCGGGCGTGCGGTTGTTATCGGCGCCTATCTGCGCGAGCGCGCGGGAGGCCGGCTGAAGGCGCGCGCCGCGAGTGCGGCGGAGCGTCCCGTCGAAGCACGAATCGAAGAAGCCAAGGCGCTGGCGATGGCGATCGACCTTGAGGTCGTCGAAGCCGGTGTCGTGATGCTAAGCGCGATCACGCCGGCGACCTATATCGGCAAGGGCAAGGTCGAGGAGATCGCGGGTCTCATTCGCGGCAGCGAAGCCGAGCTCGTGATCATGGATTGCGCGCTCTCGCCGGTGCAGCAGCGCAATCTCGAGAAGGCGTGGAAGGCCAAGGTGCTCGACCGCACCGGCCTCATCCTCGAAATCTTCGGCCGCCGCGCGCGTACGCGCGAAGGCACGCTGCAGGTCGAGCACGCGCATCTGACCTATCAGAAAAGCCGGCTGGTGCGCTCCTGGACGCATCTCGAGCGACAGCGTGGCGGCTTCGGATTTCTCGGCGGCCCCGGCGAGACGCAGATCGAAGCCGACCGACGCGTGATCGAGACGCGGCTCGCCCGCATCGAGCGCGACCTCGACACCGTGAAGCGCACCCGCAAGCTCCATCGCGACGCGCGCCAGCGCGTGCCGTACCCGATCGTGGCGCTTGTCGGCTACACCAACGCCGGCAAGTCGACGCTGTTCAATCGGCTGACCGGTGGCGCCGTGCTCGAAGCCGACATGCTGTTCGCGACGCTCGATCCGACGTTGCGCACCGTGCAATTGCCACATGGCGCGAAGGTAATTTTGTCCGACACCGTCGGCTTCATTTCGGATCTTCCGACCACTCTGATCGCTGCTTTCCGTGCGACGCTCGAGGAGGTGGTGGAAGCCGATGTAATTCTGCACGTCCGCGATATCGCGCATGCCGACAGCGACGTGCAGGCGCAAGACGTCGCGCATGTGCTTTCAGAACTCGGCTTCAATCCGGACGACGACACGCGATTGATCGAGCTTTGGAACAAGATGGACGCGCTTGATGTGGAGGCGCGCGAGCGTGTGACGAACGCCGCTGAACGCATCGCGCCGGAGCGCCGGCCGGTGCTCGTCTCGGCGCTGACCGGCGAGGGACTCGACAACGTCGCGGCGGCGATCGAAGAGCGGCTTGCGCACAAGCGCGAGACGCTGACTCTGACGGTGCCGGCGAGCGACGGGGCAGGGCTCGCCTGGCTGCACCGCAACGCCGACGTGCTGGAGAAGGTCGCGAATGCCGACGGGTCCACGGCGGTCACGGTGCGCGCGGACCGCGCCAAGGCCGAAGTCGCACGGAAGCGGTTCGGGTGATTCGCCACCCTGAGGTGCGAGCCGACGCAGTTGGCGAGCCTCGAGGGGGCGCCGGCACGCTCTCGGCCTGGCAACGTCGTCATGCCCGCAACAAGTGCGGGCATGACGCTGACCTGAGCTGACTCGCCCTAACGCTTGGTCGTACCTTCGGCCGCCTTTGCTTCGTTCCACAAGGCGTCCATCTCATCGAGGCTCGACTGATCCAGTGTCTTGCCGCGCCCGGCGAGCCCAGCCTCGATCGCGGCGAAGCGGCGCTCGAACTTGAGGTTGGTGCCGCGAAGCGCCGTCTCTGGGTCGATCCGGCAATGGCGTGCGAGATTGACCACCGCAAAAAGCAAGTCGCCGATTTCGTCCTGAATGCGTGCCTTGTCGCCATCCGCGACGGCGTGCGCCGTCTCATCGGTCTCTTCGCGGATCTTGGCGAGGATCGGCGCGACAGCGCCCCAATCGAAGCCGACCGTCGCGGCCTTCGCTTGCAATTTCAAAGCGCGCAGCAACGCCGGAAACCCGGCCGGAATATCGGCCAACAGGCCGGCACGGGCAGGGTGATCGCCTGCCCGTCGTTCCTGACGCGAGGTCTTCGCCGCGCGTTCCTCGGCCTTGATCCGCGCCCAGACACCGTTGACCTCGTCCTGCGACAGTTTCCCGATGTCGCCGAACACGTGCGGATGGCGGCGGATCAGCTTCGACGTGACGGCTTCGACCACATCGGGAAATGCGAAGGTACTTTGTTCCTCCGCCATGCGGGCATGGAACACGACCTGAAGGAGCAGGTCGCCGAGTTCGTCCTTGAGGTCATCCAGGTCGTCGCGGGCAATGGCGTCGGCAACCTCATGCGCTTCCTCGACCGTATAGGGTGCGATCGTCGCGAACGTCTGCGCCACGTCCCACGGGCAGCCGTTCTCGGGATCGCGAAGCGCCGCCATGATCTCGATCAGGCGGGCAATGTCGCGGGATGGTTTCAAGGGAGCCTCACAGGGGAAATCGGGATGGTGCATCCCAACTATAGGTGCGTGCCAAGCCTGGCTATGGGGGACCAAGGCTACTCAGCAACGACCCGCTGATTAAGAGTCAGCGGGTCGGCCAACTGATAGGCGATCGAGGGGACAGTGTGCGCCGGCTCGGTTCGTCCAAATCCGCAATTCGCATAAGGTATATTATGGAATATTTTCTATAGTCCAATAGCGACGGGACTTTTCAAGCGCGTATTGGGGCGCATAAGCCGACGATGCCGCAGACGCCACTCGACCACGAGGAGCGCCGTCGCAGGCTTCGCAGCATGGCCGCGAGATGCCGAGCATCGCTATTCCGGAATGACGACGCGCATGCCGTCGTAAGCCGGCTCGATATTGCCCGGCAACTTGGCGCGCAGTTCCTCGTAGTCGAGATCGACGTGCATATTGGTCAGGATGGCGCGGCGCGGCTTGACCTTGTCGATCCAGCGCAGCGCGTCGTCGAGCGAGAAATGGCTTGGATGCGGCGTGTAGCGCAGCGCGTCCACGATCCAGATCTCAAGGCCGGCCAAGCTCGCCAGACTCGTGTCCGGCATGCCGTTGAGGTCTGGCGAATAAGCCAAGGAACCGAACCGCAGACCCAGCGCGTCGATTTCGCCGTGATGATGCAGAATGGGGAGGCCGGTAATGTCGCCCCCTGCCCCTTGAACCGTCGTTGCACGCCCGGCGCTGAGCCGATGTTCGTTGAGGATCGGCGGATACGAACTGCCAGGCGGCGTCTCGAACACGTAGCCGAATTTGGCGCGCAGACGCGTCGACGTCTCGTCGTCCATATAGACCGGCACGCGCCGGCGCTGGGTGATGGCCAGCGGCCGCAGATCGTCGATACCGTGCGTGTGGTCCGCGTGCTCGTGCGTGATCCAGACGGCGTCAAGCTGGCGGATATCGGCGCCAAGAAGCTGCTCGCGCAGGTCCGGCGTGGTGTCGACCAGCAGGCGCGTTGTTGCGTTAGGGCTTTGGCGCTCAACCACGATCGAGCAACGGCGGCGGCGATTTTTCGGATTGTTCGGATCGCACGCGCCCCAGCCGGAAGCCACACGCGGAACACCACCGGAAGAGGCTCGACGTCATGCGTTCGCTGTAACCGGTTGCGGCACCTTGGAAAAGAGCCGGAAGAAATTGGCTGTGGTCTGCGTCGCGATTTGCTGGGGCGAAACGCCGCGTGCAGCGGCGAGCGCTTTCGCCGTCTCCACGACATAGGACGGCTCGTTGCGCTTGCCGCGATACGGCACCGGCGCAAGATACGGCGCGTCGGTCTCGACCAGGATGCGCTCCGCCGGCAGGCTCGCGGCGATGTCGCGCAGCGCCTGCGAGTTCTTGAAGGTTAGGATGCCGGAGAACGACACGTAGCCACCGAGCGCCACGCCGCGGCGTGCCAAATCGGAGCTTCCGGTGAAGCAATGCAGGACGAACGGGAAGACGCCGCGCACGGTCTCTTCCTCCAGGATCGCGGCCATGTCGTCGTCGGCTTCGCGGCTATGGATCACCAGCGGCAGGCCGGTTTTGCGAGCCGCCGCGATGTGGGTGCGGAAGCCCTGTGCTTGCGCCTCACGCGGGCTGGAATCGTAATGATAATCGAGCCCCGCCTCGCCGATCGCTACGACTTTCGGGTTTTTCGTGCGCGCGATCAGATCCTCAGTCGTCACATCAAGTTCTTCATGCGCATGATGTGGATGCGTTCCGATCGAACTGAAAACATTCGGGAATTTACCGACAATCGCTAGCAAATCATCCTGCTTGCGTACCCGCGTGCTGATGGTCACGAGGAGGCCGACGCCCGCCTCACCGGCACGCGCCACGACGGCCGGAAGCTCGGCGGCAAAGTCCGGGAAGTCGAGATGGCAGTGGCTGTCGACGAGCATCGTCGGCCCTACCCGGCCTTGCCGGCGTCCGGCTCGACATAGCGCGGGAACACCGGCGTCGGGGCTGGAAGCTGCGTGTCGGCTGCGATGCGATGGCTGCCGCCGAGCCTCGAGAAATCACGTTCGTTCTCGGGGATTGCGAGGATGTCGAGGAACTTCC
>JAFKKS010000533.1 GCA_017304555.1 Hyphomicrobiales bacterium | reverse complement strand
ATCGGCGTCGAGCAGAACCTCACCGAGTCCTTCAAGTGGTTCAGCCTTGCCGCGGCCCAGGGCGACGCCGACGCCGCCCGCAAGCGCGACGACGTCGCCAAGCGGCTCGACCCGCAATCGCTCGCCGCCGCCAAGCTGGCAGTCACTAGCTTCACGCCGGAAAAGCAGCCGGACGATGCCGTCAGCGTCACCGCGCCGCCGAAGGGCTGGGATGCGCCGCTTGAGAAAACCGCATCGGCAAAGCCCGCGTCGCGGATAGCGCGGGCCGTTCGTTAAGGTGAAATCTTCACCAATTCACCACTGAAAGACGACCGGCAGCGGCGAAACCTGTCGCTTCCGAATTCTTTAACTCCCCTTTCGTTCGATTTCGGTTATGCAGGGGCGTGGCGCGCGCCTGCCGCGCTCCAAACACCTCTCGTCGTGAGCGGTTTGGTCCAGCTCTCGGCGACTATCGAAACGAACGCGCTGTGCAGCTTTATCTTCCGATCGCGGATATTCCGATCAACGTGTTCCTCATCCTGGCGATGGGAGCGGCGGTCGGATTCGTGTCGGGGATGTTCGGCATCGGCGGCGGCTTCCTGCTGACGCCGCTGTTGATCTTTATCGGCATCGCGCCGGCGGTGGCGGTGGCGTCGGTCTCGACGCACATCGCGGCGTCATCATTGTCCGGCGCGCTGTCGTATTGGCGCAAGCGCTCGATCGATCCGGCGCTGGCGCTGGTGCTGCTCGGCGGCAGCGTGGTCGGCACGGTCCTCGGCGTCTGGCTGTTCACTTTGCTGCGCGCCCATGGCCAACTCGACCTGGTGATCGCGCTGTCCTACGTCGTGCTGCTCACCGGCGTGGGCAGCGCGATGTGCTACGAGGGCCTGCGTGCGATCCGCCGGGCACGGCGCGGCGGCAACGCGACCTTGCGGCGGCCGGGTGCGCATACCTGGATTCACGGCCTGCCGCTGAAGATGCGCTTCAAGCGCTCGAAGATTTATCTGTCGGTGATCCCGGTCAACCTCATCGGCCTCCTGATCGGCTTCCTCGGCGCCATCATGGGCGTCGGCGGCAGCTTTATCCTGATCCCTATCCTGATCTACGTGCTGCGGATTCCGACCAGCACGGTGATCGGCACCTCGATGGCGCTGACGCTGGTGACCATGGTGATCGCCACCATCCTGCACGCGGTGACCAACCATCAAGTCGACGCGGTGCTGGCGCTGATCCTGATGATCGGCGGCGTCACCGGCGCGCAGTTCGGCGCGCAGGCCGGACACCGCATCCGCAGCGAACATTTGCGGCTGCTGCTGGGGCTTCTGATCCTCGCGGTCGGCGTCCGCTTCGCCGTCGAACTCGGGATCAAGCCCGACGAGATCTACACCATCCGCGCGTCGGGAGGCGGCGCATGAGCCGCCCTCGCCGGATCGCAGCAGTTCTTCTGGCGGTCGCCGTGTGCAGCGCTTTCGGCTTTGCGCCTGCGCAAGCGGAAAAACTGATCGTCTCGATTTCGAACCATCGCGTCACCGTGACCTCGAGCTATTCCGGCGAGGAACTGGTGCTGTTCGGCTCGGTCGAGCGCGACGCCTCCACCCCCACGCGGCACGGCGGCTACGACATGGTGGTGACGGTGTCCGGCCCGCGCACCGACATGGTGACGCGGCGCAAGGAGCGCAAATTCGGCATCTGGGTCAATGCCGATTCACGGCAATTCCTCAACGTGCCGGCCTATCTTGCGGTGTCGTCGAACCGGCCGATCGATGCCATCGCGCCCGCCGACGTGCGGCGGCGTCAGCAGCTCGGCATCGACAACGTGCTGCTGACCCAGCGCGTCGGCACCGATTATGCCGACGTGGTGGCGAGCGACCCGTTCCGCCGCGCCTTCGTGCGACTGCGCAGCGAGCATGGGCTGTATCGTGAATCGCCGAGCGGCGTCACCTTCCTGACGCCGACGCTGTTCCGCGCCGGCATCGCGCTGCCCGCCGAAGTGCCGACCGGAACCTACGACGTCAACATCAAGCTGTTCGCCGACGGGGCCATGGTCGGCGATACCCAGACCGCGTTCGAGATCGTCAAGGTCGGCTTCGAGCAGTTCATCGCCACCGCCGCGCACCAGCACGGCCTCGCCTACGGCCTCGCCACCGCGCTGATGGCCCTGATGACCGGAT
>JAFKKS010000427.1 GCA_017304555.1 Hyphomicrobiales bacterium | reverse complement strand
CGATGTCGGCCTTTTCAGCGTCCGACTGGGAGCTGACCGAGACATACTCGCCCCCCGCCATCGACATAGCGCCGGCGACAAGTCCAGCCATGCCGGCGATCAGGATGCTTCCGCGCGTGGCCTCAGCGGCGGCGACGCCAACGATCAGGCTGGCGGTGGAAAGGATGCCGTCATTGGCCCCGAGCACGGCGGCGCGCAGCCAGCCGATGCGCTCGACCGCGTGGCGTTCGCTATGCGGCCGCAGCCGTGTCATTGGTCACTTCCAAGCTCGTCGAGCATCTGCGCGCATGTCACGGCCGGCGACTTCGCGAGCGGGTGTATTCACACACGACCCAACGCTAAGAACTCCAACGAGAAAAGCGTTCATAGGCATCATCTATTCCCACGTCCTCATCGTCGTCTCCAACGAGAACGCGAAGCAAAGTCATCGCGTACCCGTTCTGCTGTTGGAGCGTCTGCGCTTCCATCGCGATGCCCGACGGTGTGGAGAGCCAATCATCGGCTGGTACTTCTTCCATCGCCCCGAGAGGCCTCTCATCCGAGCCTCCACATAGGCGCGGAAGTGACATTTCCTTTCCAAGCGCCAGACGAGGGAAGTCTCGCGACAAGTCGAAATAGAGCACACGACGATTTCGGCTGAAGACCGCGGCGAGCGTTTCGCCGTGGCACTCTACGTATCGCCGGGCTGCAGCCTCCTTGCTGATATCAAGACTGGATGCCATTTCCACGACTGCGCCGAGGTTTGGGGCGCCGCGGAGATACGACTTTATATGCGACCGCGGCGCGAGCAACTCGATGGCAAAGACATTCGCCTCGGCCTCCTGACGCTTATGCAGGTCGTGACCATCGAGTCGCCGTTCCACCATGTCCGCGCGACTGCACCAGAAGCCATTTGCAAAAGTCGGACGATGGATCGGGCTCAGGAAATGCAGGAGTTCATGGGCGACGGTAAACCGCTGCCTCTGCCGGCTGGCATTCTTGTTCAGGAGAATGGAACCCTCGCCCCGCTCCGCGGTGGTGACCAAGGCCCCCTCGAACGTGGCGAGCGCTTCAATGCGGATTTCCATGATATCAAGGGCGGTTGCCACCTCGAAGACCGGCACTGCGCCCTCGCAGTTTTTAAGCTGGTCGTGAAGCGCGGCCGCGATTCTGGCCGGGTTCGCGCCGACATCGTCCAGGGCCATACGATCGAGGCTCAGGCCCATCACGCTCGGCGCGCCTTTCGATTAGCTAGCAGCGATTTCATCATGTCCGAGAGCAGCGCCCGCTCGCGCGGGTCGAGCTTCGTCGCCTGCCGGAACATATGTTGGAGCTCCGGATCGGCGTCGGCGCGCTCCTCACCCACCAGAAAGGCGACGGTCGTGCCGTAGTGTTCAGCGAGACGGCTCACCAACGCCACGGAGGGGTTGTCTGCACGACCCTTTTCCATCTCCCAGATATGCGCTTTCGACACGCCAACCGCGTCGGCCACCTGCTGCAGTGACTCGCCCTTCTTCCGTCGGAGATCGCTAAGGCGTAGTCCGAAACTCATCCCGTCCTCCCATCGTCGGCCCTCAAGTGTTTTAATGACCTGACGGATCATACCACAGAGATTGCACGCCTCGATCGTTTTATATACCTTACGAATTTGTTCATACCCGATTCCGAAAGGACCACCACATGCCGATGCGGAACATTGCGATGCTGCCGATCTCCGTCCTGCGACCCTGGGCGAAGAATGCCCGTCGGCACTCGCGCAAGCAGGTCAGACAAATAGCGGGATCCATCAAGCGTTTCGGGTTCACAAACCCGGTACTCATCGACGCCGAGAACACCATCCTCGCAGGACACGGAAGGGTCGCCGCCGCAGAGCAACTTGCGATGACGGAAGTCCCATGCCTTCGGATAGAGACGATGACGCGGGAAGAAAAGCGTGCCTACGTCATCGCCGACAACAAGCTCGCCCTGAATGCGGAATGGGATGAGGAGATTCTCGCCGAAGAGCTCAAGGGATTGCTCGACCTGGATATTGGCTTCGACATTGGGATTACGGGCTTCACCATCGCCGAGATCGACACCTTGGTGGACGGACAAGTTCCGCAAGAGCCAGGAGATCCGGAAGACAATCTTCTGCCGCCCGATGGCCCACCTCGATGCCGACCCGGAGATATCTGGC
>JAFKKS010000115.1 GCA_017304555.1 Hyphomicrobiales bacterium | reverse complement strand
AGGGCGAGATTGTTCAGCTCGGAGAAGTCATTCTCCTTGGGGGCGACACGCCGCAATTCGGCAATCCGACGGTCTCTGGCGCATCTGTTGCCGCCGAAGTCGTCGAGCAGGGCCGCGGCCCGAAGGTCATCGCCTTCAAGAAGCGGCGCCGGCAGAATTCGCGCCGCAAGCGCGGCCACCGTCAGGAGTTCACGCTCCTGCGGATCACCGAGATCCTGACCGACGGCGCGAAGCCTTCGAAGCCGGCGCGCGAGCGCAAGCCGAAGAAGGTCGCGGCCGAAGCTGGCGAGGACGGCGCCGAGGCGAAGCCGGCGGCCAAGGCGAAAGCCAAAGCCAAGCCCGCCGTCAAGGCGAAAGCGCCCGCAAAGCCGAAGGCCAAGGCGCCTGCAAAGAGCGGCGATAAAAAGTGATCGATGATCCGCGATGCATGTGATGCATTTGTCGCGGAATCACGGTAGAAGCTAGCGAGAGACGGAATTCAACGATGGCACACAAGAAAGCAGGCGGATCCTCACGTAACGGGCGCGACTCCGAAGGTCGTCGCCTTGGCGTGAAGAAATTCGGCGGTGAGATTGCTCTCGCCGGCAATATTCTTGCGCGCCAGCGCGGCACCAAATGGCATGCCGGCCAAAATGTCGGTCTCGGAAAAGATCATACTTTGTTCGCTCTCATTAACGGTCGCGTGGAGTTCAATACGAAAGCCAAAGGTCGCATCTACGTGTCGGTACGTCCGATGACGGAGGCTGCGACCAACTAGCCCGGCACGACCACTGGTCTCTGCCGGTTTCTTGTCAAACCGGCGGATCGAAGGGTTCCGATACGCGAGGGGAGACGGGAAACCGGCTCCCCTCGATGCATTTAGGAGCCAAAAAAATGACTTTACTGGAGGAAAGGACCGCCGCCTTCTTGAGAGGGGACAGTATCCCCGTCCTTGAGACCGAGCGGCTTGTTTTGCGCGCCCCGCGTTTCGAGGACGCTAAAGCGATTGCGACGCTCGCCAACGACCGGCGCATCGCGGAGAATACGGCGCGCATCCCGCATCCCTACAAAGTCTCCGATGCGGAGGCTTTCATCGCCGGCCTCGACGAGCCGGGCGCCGAGCTCGCTTTCGTCATTACGCTTGCCGACGACGGCACCGTCATCGGCGGCTGTGGGGTCGGCGCGCTCGATGGCCAGGCCGAACTCGGCTACTGGCTGGGCGTGCCGTTCTGGGGGCAGGGGTTCGCGACCGAAGCGGTCCGCGCCATCATCGATCACGCCTTCGAGGAAAGCGGGCATGCGTTCCTCAATGCCGGCGCGCGCGTGACCAATCCGGCCTCGCGGCATGTCCTCGAGAAGTGCGGTTTCCAGTGGACGGGCGTCGGGCTCTATCGTATCCGCGCGATTTCAAGCTCGGCTCCGATCGACCGCTTCCGGCTCGAGAAGCGGATCTGGGAGTCACTGAAAAGCTGGCGGTCTGTGCGCCGCGTCGCTTGAGACGAATGAATTGATCGCGTAAGCGACGGCCGGTCGATGGCTCCTCGACCGGCCGTCTTTTTTGGTGGCGATGATGACGACGGATTGCCTGTTTTGCCGGATCGCGCGGCACGAAATACCCGCCGAGATCGTTCACGAGGATGACGAGATCCTGGCGTTCCTCGATATCTGTCCTATCCGGCCGGGACATACGCTCGTCATCCCGAAGCAGCATTTCCCTTATTTCGAGGCGCTTCCGCCGGAATTTGCCGGTGCGATCACGCGCTTCGGGCAACGGCTCGCGACGGCGATGAAGTGCATCTACGACGTGCCACGCGTGGCCTTCCTGTTCACCGGCACCGACATTGCGCATGCGCACGCGCATATCGTGCCGATGGCCGCGCCCGGCGACATCACCTCGCGCCACTACATCGTCGAGGAAAAGGTGACCTTCAAAACCCCGCCGCGCCGGCCGGCCGCGGAACTCGTGGAAACCGGTGAAGCCTTGCGCAGCGCGCTGCGCGAAACGCTCGCCGAGAGCGTTTCAAGCTGAGACTCAAGTCGGCGGCGGCGTGACCGGCTCGTTGCCGCTGGCGACGCGCTGTTCGCGGAAGAAGATGAAGAGGCCCGCCGCGACGATGATGATGCCGCCGATGATGACATGCGGCGTCGGCACGTCGCCGAAGACGAAATAGCCGAACACGGTCGCCCAGACGAGCAGCGTATATTGATACGGCACGACGACCGAGGCGGGCGCGAGCTTCAAGGAGCGGTTGACGCAGAGAAGCGCGGTCACCGCAACAACGCCGAGCAGCGCCATCTGCAACGTGTCGCCGACCGGTGCCGGCTTCCATGCGAACGGCGCGGCGACGATTCCGAGCACGAACGTGGCGATGATCTGCCCGGAGGCAAGCACGATATCAGGCGTGCCGCGCACGACGCGCGTGGTGATCATCAGGAAGGCGAAGGAGATGCTGCCGGTAAGCGCGATCAGCGCCGGCCAGGTCAAGGTCGCGGGCGAGGGGCGAAGCGCAATCACGACGCCGACGAAGCCGACGAGTACCGCTGACCAGCGCCGCCAGCCCACCTTCTCGCCGAGAAGGAGCGCGGAGAGCGCTGTCACATAGATCGGCCCAGCGAGATAGAAGATCACCGTGTCGGCGAGCGGCAGGTGCGTCACCGCGACGAAGAACATCACGACTTCGACGGACGAAAGGACGATCCGGAGGATCTGCAATCCGGGCCGCGGCGCGTCACGGAACGCCGCCCATCCGGCGTGCCAGATGAAGGGCGCCATCAGGATCAGCGCCGCGACGCTGCGGATCAGCAGCATCTGCCACACGGAATAGGTGACGAGCAGCCATTTCCCGAGTGCATCGTTGGCCGAATAGAGCAGGCAGCCGAGCAGCATCAAGCCGATGCCGATCAGGGCGTCGCGGCGGCTGGACGAAAGAGGAGCGGCGGCGGAGCCGGGCGACGTCATCGAACCTCATGGCGGATTGCCGTAGAATCGAGCCGGGCATCTGTAGAGTGAGTGCGGTCTTGCCTCAAGCGCTCAGCGGCCTGGCCGAGAGCGACGCCATTTAGCTCGAGGCTTTTTCGGCCGCGGCGAATTTCTCGCCGAATTCGCGAAGCTCGTCCGCATTGAGGTCGCTGATGGCGAACAGGTCGAGGCCGCGATCGCTCCAACGCAGGATATTGAAGCCTTGGGAGATCTCCGTCCGCGGCCTCAAGGTCTGCGCCGACCCCTCCGCGACGAAGAGATTGATGACGTGCTGGCGTCGCCGATAGACGAGCGCGGCGACGGGGCGGCCGCCGATATAATCGAGGCGCCCCCCCAGCAAGGTGAAGCCTTGCGTGGTGAGGTCAACGACCGGAGGTGCGAGATCGAGCCGGCCATTGAACCACGGTTTGACGGTGTGCTGATTGGTCGATGCGACATCGGTGAGGTGATCGGCCTGCAGCGAGCGTACGTGCGCAGCAGCGATTTCGCTGAGAAGCCGCGCCTCGTGCCCGCTCTGCACGAACAGGAACGCGCCACTGGCGGCCAAGGCCGCTGTGGCCGCCGACCCTGCGGCGAAGCCACGCAGCAGCATCCGGCGATCCGCCTTGCGCGGCGCGCGCGCAGGCAAGCTCGCATTGATGCGCATGCGCAGCCCGGCGGGCGTCGCATGGCGCAGATTGGCGCCGGCGAGCGCCGTTCGCATGTCGCCATATGTTTTGAGCTTTGCCGCGCAGGCTGCGCAGGTCGCGACATGCGCCTCGACCTCGCGCGCATGGCCGGCGTCGAGCTCGTTGTCGATGAGCGCATGAAGAAGGACATTCGCTTCCTCGCAGGTCATGCCGAAAGTCCTTCCTGCTCCGCGGCAAGCCACGCAGTACGCAGCAATGCGCGTCCGCGCGCCAAGCGCGACATCACCGTTCCGACGGGGGCGCCCGTCACCTCGGCGATCTCCCGGTAGCTCAACTCACTCACCTCCCGCAGCACGATCGTTTCGCGAAACTCATCCGGCAAAGCCGCGATCAGGCGGCGCATTGTCTCGTCGTCGAGGCGGCGCAACATCGCCGCCTCCGGCGTTGCCGTATCCGGCATCCAGAGCGGTGCGGCTGCGCCATCGTCGGCCGCATCGCTCGGTGTCGGCGCGCTGCCGCGGCGCGTCCATTCCGCGCGACAGACGTTGCGCAGGATCGCAAAGAGCCACGGCTTCACCGCATCGCTACGGCAACTTTCGAAATGCTTGAACGCGCGCAGGAAGCACTCCTGCGTCGCGTCCTCCGCATCCGCGGCATTGCCGAGCAGGTAGCGCGCCAGTGTGTAAACGTCGTCGAGATGCACGAGTGCCGTTTCGCGGAATAGCAGCGCCGCGTCGGCATCGTCGCCGCTCACCATCGGGCCCAACTCACTGCGTTGCGCTTGACGCCTCCACTACGATGGTCCCGGTCATATGCGGATGCAACGAGCAAAAATACGCGTAAGTGCCGGGTGCCGTGAACGTGAATGTAAAGGAATTGTCGGTGTCGAGCGCTTTCGACTTGAAGGCGCGGGTCGACGACGCGATCGTGTGCGGAATGTCGTCGCGGTTGACCCAGGTGACGGTCGTTCCCGCCTTCACCGTGAGCTTCGGCGGGTCGAAGGTGAAATTGTCGATCGTCACCTTCGCTTCGGCGGCCGCCGCCTGTGTCGGTGAGGCGGTGGAAAGCCCGAAAGCCAGTGCGAGAAAAAGTGTTGCCGCCGCAAGGCGGTTATGAGCGTTTCGCATTTTCAGAAACCTCAGGGTTCCATCAGGGTTCCAGCGGGCGATCGACCACGGCGAGGCGCTGCTCGCCGCGGCGGAAGGAGATGCTGGCCGTGCCAAGAAGCTTGCGCAGCTTCGCGTCCTCGACCTTCATCGGGCCGGGCGAGGGCGCCGACCCTGGCGCCGGCTGCGGGAAGGCGGTCGAGGCCGCGGTGTGGAAGGTCACGTTGCCTTCGACCTTCTGCATCACCTGGTGGATGTGTCCGTTGAGCACAGTGACGGAGCCGAAGCGCTTGAGCAGTTCGAGCGCGCGCCCGCTGTCATCCGTGCCCCACCCCCAGGTCGGATAGACCATCCACAGCGGAATATGCGCGAAGACGACGATCGGCGTGCTTGCCGGGCGATCGCGCAGATCGTCCTCGAGCCATGCCAGTTGTTCGCCGCCGATGCTGCCGAGGCCGCCGGCTTTCAGATTGGCGACATTGACGATGCCGATGAAGTGCACGCCATTGGCATCGAAACTGTACCAGCCGCTGCCACGCGTTCCGCGGCCGTATCGGTCGCGGTAGAGCTTCTGCTCGTCGTCGAGGATATCGTGCTCTCCCGGCACATAGTGCACGTCGAGGCGCGCTTGCGAGATGATGGCGTCGGCATTGTCGAACTCCTCGATCTTCGACAGATGCGTGATGTCGCCGGTGTGGATCAAGAACGAGGGGCGGGTCGGTAGCGTCTTGATCTGGCCGATCGCAAGCTCCAGCGTCCCGCGCACATTCGGGTTCGCGGGCTTGTCGAAGCCGATATGGCTGTCGCTGATCTGCATGAAGGTGAGGGCGTCGTCGCTCTGCGCCAGGGCCTGGTCCACGAGCCCGAGCGAGCGGGGAACGCCACCGCTGATGGTCCAGAGAATGCCGGTTCCGGCCCAGGTCATGCATTCGAGGACGTGCCGGCGGGTGGGACGGCCGCCTTGGCCATTGATTTCGTCGCGATCCGATTTCATCTGAGGCTCCCTGCACGCTTAATGCGTTGCTGGGGACGAGATCGGCGATGCTGACGGTTTATTCCCGGATCGGACGTGCTAGGCCAACGATTGGGTTGTTACAGGTCGGACCATGAAATTCCTCGATGAAGCCAAGGTCTATATCCAGTCCGGCGCCGGCGGAAACGGCTGCGTCTCGTTCCGGCGCGAGAAGTTCATCGAATTCGGCGGGCCGAACGGCGGCAATGGCGGCCGCGGCGGTGATGTCGTGGTGCAGGCGGTCGATGGGCTCAACACGCTGATCGATTATCGCTACCAGCAGCATTTCAAGGCGAAGCGCGGCGGCAACGGCATGGGCAAGGACCGCGCGGGCGCGAACGGGGCCGACGCGGTGCTGAAGGTGCCGGCGGGAACGCAGGTCTTCGAGGAGGACGGCGAAACGCTGATCGCCGACCTCGCAACGGCGGCTTCGGCAACGCGCACTTCAAGTCGTCGACCAATCGCGCGCCACGCCATGCCAATCCCGGCCAGCCGGCGGAGGAGCGCACCATCCGCCTGCGCCTCAAGCTCATCGCCGATGCGGGGCTCGTCGGGCTGCCGAACGCGGGCAAGTCGACATTCCTGTCGGTCGTGAGCGCGGCGAAACCGAAGATCGCCGACTATCCCTTCACCACGCTGCACCCGCAGCTTGGCGTGGTGAGCATCGACAATCGCGAATTCGTGCTGGCCGACATTCCGGGGCTGATCGAAGGGGCGAGTGAGGGTGTTGGCCTCGGCGACCGCTTCCTCGGCCATGTCGAACGCTGCCGCGTGCTGCTGCATCTCGTCGACGGCACCGCCGAGCATGCGGGGGAAGCCTACAAGACTGTGCGCGCGGAACTTGCGGCTTACGGCAACGGCCTTGACGAGAAGCCCGAGATCGTCGCGCTGTCGAAGGCGGACGCGCTCGACCCGGAGACGCTCAAGCGTCAGAAGGACCGTTTGCGCCGTGCCGCCAAGCGTACGCCGCTCGTTCTCTCCTCGGCGAGCGGCAAGGGCGTGACGGAAGCGCTGCGCGCGCTCGCTGCGGTCATCGGAGGGCGAGGTGTTGAGAGCGAACCGGAGCTTGAGCCGGCCAGCGAAGGCTGGCGGCCGTAATTGATTTTGCCGAACGGCCGTGAGATGGCTTCCGCCTCTGAAGCCTGCGCTCGTTCGGTCCATGCCCCAGAAATTGCCAAAGCTCGGTGATTTTCGCCGTGTCGTCGTCAAGGTCGGCTCGTCCTTGCTCGTCGACGCCAAGGCCGGCCGCGTGCGCGAAACGTGGTTGTCCTCGCTGGCGGCGGATATCGCGGCCTTGCACAAGGCGAAGTGCGACATCCTCGTCGTCTCGTCCGGGGCCATCGCGCTCGGCCGCAGCGTGCTGAAGCTGCCGCGCGGCGCGCTCAAGCTCGAGGACTCGCAAGCGGCTGCTGCCGTCGGGCAGATTGCGCTGGCGCGCATCTGGGCGAAGACGCTCGGGCAGCACGGCATCACCGCTGGCCAAGTGCTCGTGACGCTCGGCGACACCGAGGAGCGCCGCCGCTATCTCAACGCGCGCTCGACGATCGACAAGCTCCTGGAATGGCGCAGCGTCCCGATCATCAACGAGAACGACACCGTTGCGACCAACGAAATCCGCTACGGCGACAACGACCGGCTGGCGGCGCGCGTCGCGACGATGATGAGCGCGGATCTCCTGGTGCTCCTCTCCGATATCGACGGCCTCTACGACAAGCCGCCGAGCGAGAGCAAGAACGCGAACCTCATTCCGGTGATCGAACACATCACGCCGAAGATCGAAGCGATGGCTGGCGCATCCGGCTCGGAGCTTTCGCGCGGCGGCATGTTCACCAAGATCGAAGCGGGCAAGATCGCGACGACGGCCGGCACACACATGGTGATCGCGTCTGGCAAGACCGAGCATCCGCTACGTGCAATCATCGACGGCGGGCGCTGCTCGTGGTTCCTGACGCCGGCCAATCCCGTCACCGCGCGCAAGAAGTGGATCGCGGGTTCGCTCGAGCCGAAGGGGACGCTCACGATCGACGCCGGCGCCGTGGCCGCGCTGCGACGGGGCAAAAGTCTCCTGCCGGCAGGGATCGTGCAGGTGGGCGGGCGCTTCGAGCGCGGCGATGCTGTCGTTCTGCGTGGGCCGGACGGGGGCGAGGTCGGCCGCGGCCTGGTTGCCTATGACGCCGCCGACGCCGAACGCATCCGCGGGCGCTCCTCCGGCGATATCGCGACCATCCTCGGCTTCAACGGCCGCGCGGCGATGGTGCATCGCGACGATCTCGTGCTCGCGTGGAGCGACGACGACTGAAACAGGCGCATAGGTGGGCTGCGAAGCCGCCCGCACCGACGAATGACTCTCGCGAGCCGAGGAAGCCCTGTATATAAGGCGCGTCGCCGCTTTTCGGCATCGCGAGTCCGCATGACCCCCCTTGCCGAGCATAGGCCGGCCGAACAAGGAACCGATGCGCGCGTCATCGGGCTGGTCGCGGCCGCGCATTTCGTCAGTCACTATTACATTCTGGTGCTGCCGCCACTGTTCACGGTGATCCGCGCCGACTTTGACGTCAGCTACACGCAACTCGGCATCGCGCTCACCGTCTTCAACGTCATCTCGGCGCTGCTGCAGACGCCCGCCGGTTTCCTGATCGACAAGGTGAACGTCAGAGCGTCGCTCGTCACCGGCATCCTGCTCGGCAGCGCCGGACTGATCGGCGCGGCGCTGCTGCCCTCGTTCTGGTGGTTCGTGACGATGTACGCGCTGCTGGGATTAGGCAACACGGTCTATCATCCGGCCGATTATTCGCTGCTCTCGCGCCACGTGTCGCCGCAGCGGATGGGGCAGGCTTATTCCATCCACACCTTCGCCGGACTTCTCGGCGGCGCCGTCGCGCCGGGAAGCCTCATCTTGATGGCCGAGCGTTACGGGTGGCGCACCGCGTTCCTCGGCGCCGCGCTGCTCGGGATCGTGGTGGCGGCCTTGATCGTGGTGTTCGGTTCGCCGATGAGCGGCGGGGAAAAGTCTACCGCGCCGAAGGAGAAGGAGGCGGAAGCCGTCAACGTCGGATGGAGCCTGCTTCTCTCCGGCCCGGTTCTTCTCAACCTCTTGTTCTTCGTGCTGATCGCGCTCGCCAATTCCGGGCTGCAGAACTATGGCGTCGTCGCGCTCGATGCCATGCGCGGCACGCCGCTGGTCGTCGCCAATGCCGGCCTGACATCGCTGCTGTTGATGGGGGCGATCGGCGTTTTGGTCGGCGGCGCGCTCTCGATGCGCACGACGAAGCATGGTCTTGTTGCGGCGACGGGGCTCGCCGTCAGCGCCATTATGATCGTGCCCATCGTGTTGTTCGATGTCGGGCCGGCGCTGTTGATCATCCTGTTCGGCATTGCCGGATTGGCGAACGGCATCGTCATGCCATCGCGCGATCTCCTGGTGCGCGCGGTGACGCCGCCTGGCGCGTTCGGAAAGGTCTTCGGCTTCGTCACCACCGGCTTCAACATCGGCGGCATGATCTCGCCGATCCTCTACGGCTGGCTGCTCGACAACGGAAGCGCGCGCAACGTCTTCCTGGTGGCGATCGCGTTCGGCATCGCCGCGATACCGACGGTCCTCGTCAACGCCGCGCAACATCGGCGCTGAGCCCTCCGTGAAAATGGCGAATGAAGGGCCAACGGCCGCAGAGCCGGCCTGCGCGAGCGACAAGGAACCGGCGCAGCCTGTGAAAGTTGTCGGTGCGGCGCCAGCGGGGTGCGAAGGGCGGCGTTGCCGGAGACGACGATGGATTTGACTGCGTTGCACGCAATTGTCGACAGGCTCGAGGCGAGCAAGGCGGCAGGCTGGCTATCGGAATACCTCGTCGCTTGGCACGGACGCGCGGGAAAATTGTCGCCGCAGGTCACAGTGTGGCGCCCGGATGGCATCAGCGAGACGGTGATGCGGCGCTATGTGGCGCGCCTCCTCGCCGATCACGTCGGCTGGCGCAATATCGTCATCACGCAAGGCTGAGTTTAAGAAGTCTATCGATGAAGCAATGATGCGCCGGCCTCACT
Organism: Hyphomicrobiales bacterium; assembly: GCA_017304555.1. GTDB lineage: Bacteria > Pseudomonadota > Alphaproteobacteria > Rhizobiales > Xanthobacteraceae > JAFKKS01. Next base: position 9,971 of record JAFKKS010000115.1, on the reverse strand, counting down.
CGAGTCCGGCGATCGCTTTTGCGAAATCGCGCGCGCTGAATGCTTCGAGATCGTCAACGCTTTCGCCGACGCCGATGAAATGCACCGGCAGACCGAATTTCTCAGCGATGGCGACGAGGATACCGCCGCGTGCGGTGCCGTCGAGCTTGGTCATCACGAGCCCCGTGACGCCGGCGGTTTTGCCGAAGATCTCCACCTGCGAGAGCGCGTTTTGTCCGACCGTCGCGTCGAGCACCAATAGCACCGCGTGCGGTGCCGCCGGATCGCGCTTCTTCATCACGCGCACGATCTTGTCGAGCTCGCCCATCAGCGCGGATTTGTTCTGCAGCCGGCCGGCGGTATCGACGATGACCACGTCGGCGCCGGCGGCCTTCGCCACGTCGAGCGCCTCGAAGGCGACGCCGGCGGCGTCCGCGCCGGGCTTGGTCGCCACCACCTGCGCGCCGGTGCGCTGTCCCCAGATACCGAGCTGTTCGATTGCTGCCGCACGGAACGTATCGCCCGCCGCGAGCACGACCTTGCGGCCCTCGGCGCGGAATTTCGCGGAGAGCTTGCCGATCGTCGTCGTCTTGCCGGAGCCGTTAACGCCGGCGACGAGGATCACGAACGGCTTCACCGTGGTGTCGATCTCCAGCGGCTTGGCGACTGGCGCAAGAATCTTCTCCACCTCCGCAGCCAGGATCGTCTTCACCTCGTCCGCCGAGATCGCTTTGTCGTAGCGCCCTTTGCCGACGGCCTCGGCGATGCGGGCGGCGACGGTGGTGCCGAGGTCGGCGCGGATGAGCGCGTCCTCGAGATCCTCGACCATCGCCGCATCGAGCTTGCGCTTGCTGACGAGGTCGCTGATCGCGCTGCCGATCGAGGCTGAGGTGCGCTTGAGGCCGGAGCTGAGCCGGCGCCACCAGCTTTGCCGCGGTTCGGTCTGATTTTCGGTACTGTCATTCATGGCGAGGGACGTGATAGCGGTTTCGGCATGACCCCGGAAGAAATAATGGCGCGCGTCCTCCACCGCGACGGCCTGATGCTGGTGATCGACAAGCCGGCCGGCCTGCCGGTGCATCGCGGGCCGAAGGGTGGGGAGAGCCTGGAGGACCATTTCGACGCGCTGCGCTTCGGCCTGCCGCGGGCGCCGGCGTTGGCGCATCGGCTCGATCGGGAGACCTCCGGCTGCCTTGTTCTCGGCCGCCACCGCAAGGCGCTCGCGAGCCTCGGGCTCCTCTTCAAGCACGGCAAGGTGGAGAAAACCTATTGGGCCGTCGTCGAAGGCGGCCCGACCGAGGACAATGGCACGATCGACGTGCCGCTCGGCCGCCTCGACCCTTCGCGCGGCTGGTGGATGAAGCCGGATCCGGCGGGGCTGCCCTCGGTCACAACCTGGACGGTGATGGGGCGGAGCACCGGGACGGCGGCGCCGCTCACCTGGCTGGCGCTGGAGCCGCTGACTGGCCGTACGCACCAACTGCGCGTGCATTGCTCGGCGATGGGCTGGCCGATTCTCGGCGACAACATCTACGGCAGCGGGCCGCGCTTCGGCGGGCCGGGGCTGCACCTGCACGCGCGCAACATCGCGGTGCCGCTATCGAAAAATCGCGACCCCGTGCGCGTGGTGGCGCCGCTGCCGCAGCATATGCACGCGCGCTTTGCCGACTGCGGTTGGGTGTCTTGACCGTCATGCCGGGCGTCCGGCTGATGCCTCATCCTGAGGAGCGTCCGCAGGGCGCGTCTCGAAGGATGGCCACAACGACGACGCCATCCTTCGAGACGCATCGCTTTGCGATGCTCCTCAGGATGAGGTCTCGTGGTGGAATGGCCGGTTTGACGTTAGCTCAGCCATGACGAGCGAACGTCAGTAGATCGTCTGCCGCAGGCGCTCGGGATATTCGCGATCGTAGGTGTCCGCGTCGAAGCCTTTGGCGAGCGCGGCGACGATGGTGCCGGTCGAGGGCAGGGCGGTGCGTGGGATTTGCGCCGCTGCGTCCCACAATTTCGAGCGGATCAGCGCCTTCTGGCATTGGAAGTAGACGCGATCGACCGACACCACGAGCACGCTGCGCGGCGGCTTGCCTTGCATGGTGAAGCTCTCGAGCAGCGCCGGCTCGATGGAAATTTCCGCGCGCCCATTGATGCGCAGCGTCTCCCCGACGCCGGGAATGAGGAAGAGCAACCCGATATGCGGATTGTGTAGCAGGTTGCGCAGCGTGTCGGTGCGGTTGTTGCCGCGCCGATCCGGGATCATCACGGTCTTTTCGTCATGCACGCGCACGAAGCCGGCCGGGTCGCCGCGCGGCGACGCGTCCATGCCGTCCGGCCCGACCGTTGAGAGCACGATGAACGGCGCCGCCTCCACGAACGCGCGGTAATGCGGGTGGATGTAGTCGATCTCCTTCAGCAGCGCAGCGCCGCTCGGGTGCCCGTAGATCTCCTCGAGCTGCGCGATGGAGGTGATGCGGTTCTCGGTCGTCGTCATGTCAGCGCTCCAACATCGGCGGTAAGGCGGCGGCCATCGTGCTCGGCCATGGTGAGCGAAACGATCGATCCGCGCCGCAAGGATGGCGGCAGCTTGACCGTCATGAAGTGTTCGGTGTGGCCGACATGTCCGGCCTCGACCAGCACCGCGCGGCGGCGGCCGATCTCGCCGTCGAGCCGCCGGCGCAAGGCTTTCTCACCGCGACTGCGCAAACGCCGTGCCCGTTCCTTTGCCACCGCCGGTGAAATCTGCGGCATCCGCGCCGCCGGCGTTCCCTTGCGCGGCGAGAACGGAAAGACGTGCAGATGCGTGAGGCCGCACTCCTCGACCAGATCGAGCGAGCGCGTAAACATCGCCTCCGTCTCGGTCGGGAAACCGGTGATAATGTCGGCGCCGAACACGATATCCGGACGCAGCCGGCGCACCTGGGCGCAGAAGGCGACCGCGTCGGCGCGGCTGTGCCGCCGCTTCATGCGCTTGAGGATCATGTCGTCGCCGGCCTGCAGCGAGAGATGCAGATGCGGCATCAGGCGCGGCTCGTCGGCGATGGCGTCGAGTAGGTCGCGATCGGCCTCGACGGAATCGATCGAGGACAGGCGCAACCGTTCGAGCTCCGGCACATGCTTGAGGATTTGCCGCACCAGCGCGCCGAGTTTCGGCGCGCCGGGAAGGTTTGCGCCGTAGCTCGTGACGTCGACGCCGGTGAGGACGACTTCGCGATAGCCGTTCTCCACCAGTGATCGCACCTGCGTGACGACCTCGCCCATCGGCACCGAGCGCGAATTTCCGCGGCCGTACGGGATGATGCAGAAGGTGCAGCGATGATCGCAGCCGTTCTGGACCTGCACGAAGGCGCGCGCGTGGCCGTCCAGCCCATCGATGGGGTGTGGCGCCTGTTCCTTCACCGCCATGATGTCGTTGACGGCGATTTTTTCTTCCGCACTGATGCCGAAGGTTGGCGCTGCCAGCGCCGCGCGTGTGTGGATCCAGGCCGTGCGATCGAGCTTTTCGGTATTGCCAAGCACGCGGTCGACTTCGGGCATGGCGGCGAAGGTCTCGGGCTCCGTCTGCGCCGCGCATCCGGTGACAACGAGGCGTGCGCCCGGCCGTTCGCGGCGGATGCGGCGGATCGCCTGGCGCGCCTGGCGCACGGCTTCGCCGGTGACGGCGCAGGTGTTGATGACGACGGTGTCGTCGACCCCAGCCTTCTCGGCGTGCTGCCGCAGGACTTCCGATTCGTAGATGTTGAGCCGGCAGCCGAAGGTGACGACGTCGACACTCATGCGACCGCGCCGAGCGCCGCGAAGGTCGAGGCCGCGAACGTGCCGTTATGCTCGAACGCTATCGGGCCGGTCATCAGCACGTGGCTGTCGCGTTCGCGCCATTCGATGGTGAGATCGCCGCCGGGGGGGGTCACCTGCACGGTCCGCCCGGTGCGTCGCGTGCGGGCCGCCGAGACGGCAGCGGCGCAGGCGGCCGAGCCGCAGGCCTTGGTGAGCCCGGCGCCGCGCTCCCAGGTGCGGATGATCAGATGTTCGCGCGAGGCGACCTGCGCCAGCGTGATGTTGGCGCGATCGGGGAACATTGGGTGGTTCTCGAGCAGCGGCCCGAAGCGGCCGAGGTCGTAGGCGTTCACGTCGTCGACCCAGAAGATCGCGTGCGGGTTGCCCATGTTGGCGACGGAAGGCGAGTGCAGGATCGGCGCGTCGATCGGGCCGATCTGCAGCATGATCGCGCGTGTGTCCTGGAACTCTTCGGCAAGCGGGATTTCGTCCCACTTGAACTTCGGCGCGCCCATGTCGACCGTGAACACGCCCGGGCGGTCGGTCTTCCAGCAATTGAGCAGGCCGGCCTTGGTCTCGAAGGTCAGCGCGTCCTTATCCGTCTCGTCGAAGACGAGCGAGGCGATGCAGCGCGTGCCGTTGCCGCAGGCGCCGGCTTCGGAGCCGTCATTGTTGTAGATGCGCACGAACGCGTCGGTGCCCGGCGTCCGCGGCGGGTAGAGCACCATCATCTGATCGTAGAAGGCGTCCGGCTGCGTCGAGGCGGCATGCGCCTCGGCGGCCGAAATGGCTTGCGGGCGCGCGCGCATGTCGACGACGAGGATCTCGTTGCCGGTACCGTTCATCTTGACGAAGGGGTGATCTGTGAGCGCGTTCATGGCCGTTGCCGTTTCGCCGCTTATATGGCGAAAAATGCTGCATCTTGCGAGTCCGGCGGCGCGGCGTCGCGAGGGCGACATAATTTCAGCGCCTTGGAATCGTCGCGCATGATACCATGAGGCGCCGGCCGGTGCGGCGTAGAGGGCGTGCATCGCTGCGGTGCACGCCCGCAAATTCAGGAGAGGCCCGATGGGGTGCCGTCCGACGACAGCGTCTGCCTTCCTTGCGGTTCTGCTTTACGCGGGCGCTTTCCAGCTTGCCGCAGCCCAGACGACGCAGCCGCCGCCCGCCGCTGAGACGCCTGCGCCGAAGCCGGGCGTTCCCGCTCCGCCGCCTGCCGACACAGCACCGCCGGCGGCAACGCCTGCGCCTGCTCCCACCCCGTCCCAGACCCCCGCGCCGGTTCCCGGCGAGGCGGCGCCGCCACCCTCGGCTTCGGCCGAGCCGTTCGGGGAAGAGGTGACGCTGACAGCGAAGCCGATCATCTTCATGCGCGGTAGCGCCACCTGGGACACGGCGTTTGAGACGCTCGTGGACAGTTTCAAGACGATTTACACTTATTTGGAGAAGCAGGGCATCAAGCCGGACGGCGCGCCGATGACGATCTACACGGCGACCGACGACACCGGCTTCCAGTACCAGGCGGCGGTGCCGATCGCGGCGGAGCCGGCCAATCCGCCGCAGGGCGATATCGCGGTCGGCAAATCGCCGAGCGGCAAGGTGCTCAAGTTCGTGCACCACGGCTCCTACGACTCGATGGACACGACCTACGAGGCGATCACCAACTACCTCGACACCAAGTCGCTGGAGGCGGAGGACCTGTTCTTCGAGGAATACGTCACCGATCCGCTGAAGACGCCCGAGGACAAGCTCGTCATCAACGTCTTCGTCCCGGTGAAGAAGGGGATTTGAGCGCGCTCACAGCGCTCTTCACAACAAAATGCCCGGCTTGAGCCGGGCATTTTTGTTTTGTCTCAGCCGTTTATGCGCGGGCGGCCTTTTTCTTTTTCGACGTATTCAACGCCACGGCAGCGCGAATGAGCGCCGTCAACGCCTTCTCGTTGATCGCATCGCCTTCGTGGATATCGATGGCGCGTCTGGTGTTGCCATCCAGGCTTGAATTGAAAAGGTTGGATGGGTCCCTAAGCGAGGCCCCCCTGGCGAAGGTGAGTTTCACCTTGTCCTTGTAGGTTTCGCCGGTGCACAGGATGCCCTCATGCTCCCATACAGGGACACCCGACGGGTTCGAAGGCTTTCGCCACTTCGCTACCTCGACCACTTTGGGGTCGGCTTTCTTGATGAGGGCGCGAATCCTCGCTAGCGCTTCGCCGCGCCAGTCCTGTTCCCCGTTTCGTACATCGGATTGCGAGGGCGCGGCCTTTTTCTTCCTGCCGTCGTTCATGATGTCCTCCTCAAAGGGGCGGTTTTCGTTGCAACAACTGCCGCACGCCTACATCCGTTCACCCGGCAGTTTGCTGGCCTGTTTCACCCAGGAAACGAACCGAGCCTCGTCGAGCTCAGCGCCCTCGTGGATATGGAGGTAGCGTGTATCTTCACGCCTGGACGTTTCAGGTGGAGCGGGGTCGAGTGACGCGCCTTTGAAGAAGGCTACCTTGATGTATTTCGCGAAGCAGTGGAAGCTCAGGAACCAGCCTTCTCCTTCTATTCCATAAAGGGGCGAGTTCCATTTGACCGCCTTTTGCACGTCGGGAACGGCGCGCTCGATCAGCGTGTCGAGACGGCGGCCGACCGCGCTTTTCCAGCCGGGCATGGCCGCGATATAGGCTTGTACCGAGCCATCGCCATACCCCTTTGCGATCTGGGGATTGCCGCCCGAAAGAAGGCCCGGCGCCGCGGGCCTGTCTTGTTTGGAAACCGCTTTCGTTGATCCGGCGGATTTTTCGTTGGCCATGGCGTTCGCTCCATATGCCGACGCAAATGCGATCGTTCGGTCGCCTATAGCATGTCTCCCGAAAGTGGGCACCGGTTTCGGGATAAAGACATGCGCAAAATCAAAAGCTAAAGCACGGAGAGCGAATCTGAAAGATCGCGATGCGCTTTAGCGCGTCGGCACTGGCTGCTCGCCGCGATAATCGTAGAAGCCGCGATCTGTCTTACGGCCGAGCCAGCCGGCCTCGACATATTTGACCAGAAGCGGGCAGGGCCGGTACTTGGAATCCGAAAGTCCATCATGCAGCACCTGCATGATGGAAAGGCAGGTATCGAGGCCGATGAAATCGGCAAGCTGCAATGGTCCCATTGGATGATTGGCGCCGAGGCGCATGGCCGTGTCGATCGCCTCGACCGAGCCGACACCCTCATAGAGCGTGTAGATCGCCTCGTTGATCATCGGCAGCAGGATACGGTTGACGATGAAGGCCGGAAAATCCTCGGCTACCGTCACCGTCTTGTCGAGGCTCTCGACGAAGCCCCTGGCAGCTTCGAAAGTCTGGTCGACTGTGGCGATGCCGCGCACCAGTTCGACCAGCTTCATGAGCGGCACCGGGTTCATGAAATGGATGCCGATGAAGCGCTCGGGCCGGTCGGTCTGCGAGGCAAGGCGCGTGATCGAGATGGAGGAGGTATTGGTGGCGAGGATAGCTTCGGGGTTCAGCAGCGGGCAGAGCTGGGCGTAGATCTTGCGTTTGACGGTCTCGTCCTCGGTCGCCGCTTCGATGACGAGGTCCGCGCTGCCGAGCTTGTCCATCCCGGGCGCGGCGGAGATACGGGCGATGCCCTTCTGCCGGGCTTTCTCTTCGAGCTTCCCGGAATGCACCTGCCGCGCCATGTTGCCGTTGATCGTGGCGATGCCATTCTCGATCCGCTCGGCCGAGACATCGTGGAGCAGGACATGATAGCCGGCAAGCGCGGCCACGTGCGCGATGCCGCTCCCCATCTGGCCCGCACCAACAATACCCACCGTCGCGATCTTGCCGCTCATTGGATTGATCCTGCCTTGGGCAGTCCGCCCGATTTTTGTGCAGCGCAAACTAAAAGGGCGGGGCGACTTCGTCTACCCCGCCCTTCATATTTAATACTGAAGTCTGAAGGCCGTCAAAGCACCTTCTGCAGTTCCGGCAGAACGACGAAGAGATCGCCGACGAGGCCGTAATCGGCGACCTGGAAGATCGGCGCTTCCTCGTCCTTGTTGATAGCGACGATGACCTTCGAATCCTTCATGCCGGCGAGGTGCTGGATGGCGCCGGAGATGCCGCAGGCGATGTAGAGGTCGGGCGCCACCACCTTGCCGGTCTGGCCGACCTGCCAATCGTTGGGTGCATAGCCCGCATCGACCGCCGCGCGGGAGGCGCCGACCGCCGCGCCGAGCTTGTCGGCGACCGGCAGGATGACTTCCTGGAACTTTTCCGCCGAACCGAGCGCACGTCCGCCCGAGATGATGATCTTCGCGGAGGTCAGTTCCGGCCGGTCGCTTTCCGACAGCCGATTCTCGATGAAGGTGGAAAGGCCGGGATTCGCCGCCGGCTGCACCGTTTCGACCGAAGCCGATCCGCCTTCGCCTGCCGCCTGGAAAGCGGCAGTGCGCACGGTGATGACCTTCTTGGCGTCGCCCGACTGCACGGTCTGGATGGCGTTGCCCGCATAGATCGGCCGCTTGAAGGTGTCGGGCGACACCACCTCGATGATCTCCGACACCTGCATCACGTCGAGCAGCGCGGCAATACGCGGCATGACGTTCTTGCCCATGGTGGTGGCCGGCGCGATGACCGTATCGTAGTTTCCGGCGAGCGACACGACGAGCGCGGCCAGCGGCTCGGCGAGACGTTCGGCCAACTCATCGCTTTCGGCCAGCAGCACCTTCCTGACGCCCTTCAGCTTGGCGGCCTGATCGGCGGCTGGTTTGGCACCCTTGCCGGCGACCAATACGTCGACATCCGAACCGATCTTCAACGCCGCCGAAAGCGCCTTTGCCGTCTGGTCCGAGAGGTGGTCGTTGCCATGTTCGGCGATCAAAAGAATGGCCATCTTTGGTTTCCCTGACTTTCGTCTTCGAGGCTCCCTGAATTCCGGTCAGGCCGAGCCGAAAACGGTTGGTTTCGAGAGCCGGAGCGGAGCGTACTTCCGTACGTGAGCACCGGAAGCGGAGAAACCGGCCGTTTGCAGGCCGGCCTCACCAGAACTACAGCACGCCCGCCTCGTTCTTGAGCTTATCCACCAGCTCCGCCACGTCCTTGACCTTGACGCCCGCCTTGCGGCCGCCGGGTTCCTCGGTCTTCAGCACCTTCAGCCGCGGCGAAACGTCGACCCCGTAGTCGGCCGGGCTCTTCTCGTCGAGCGGCTTCTTCTTCGCCTTCATGATGTTCGGCAGCGAGGCGTACCGCGGCTGGTTCAGACGCAAATCCGTCGTGACGATCGCCGGCATCTTCAGTTCGACCGTCTGCAAGCCGCCGTCGACCTCGCGCGTCACCTTCGCCTTGCCGCCGTCGATCTCGACCTTGGAGGCGAACGTGCCCTGCGACCAACCAAGAAGCGCCGCCAGCATCTGCCCCGTCTGGCTGGCGTCGTCGTCGATCGCCTGCTTGCCGAGGATCACGAGTTCCGGCTTTTCGGCCTCGACCACGCCCTTCAGGATCTTGGCCACCGAAAGCGGCTCGACCGTTCCGTCGACCTTGACCAGGATGCCGCGGTCCGCGCCCATGGCGAGCGCCGTGCGGATCGTCTCCGCCGCCTGCGCCGGCCCGATCGATACAGCGATGATTTCTTCCGCCTTGCCGGCTTCCTTCAGCCGGATCGCCTCCTCGATGCCGATCTCGTCGAACGGGTTCATCGACATCTTGACATTGGCGAGTTCGACGCCCGTGCCGTCTCCCTTCACCCTGATCTTCACGTTGTAGTCGACAACCCGCTTCACCGGCACCAGAATTTTCATGAGCTACCAACCTCTCCGAAATCCGAGTTGCGGGGCCGATAACACGGGTTTTCCGCCGTCGCTAGCCCGATGCCGACATTCAATCGATAAAACGGCGCCGCTCGGCGCGGCCGAGCGCCGGAAAATCGGTCAGGTAGATGAGCACAGAAGCGCAGGCGGGTGCCGCTTGAGGCCCGGCCTCACCGATTTTTGCCTGGCACCCACAGGACATCGGCCCTGCCGTCATCATTGGCGATGCGCGCGGCGACGAAAAGGAAATCGGAAACGCGGTTGATATATTGCAGCGCTTCCCCGCTGACGGTCTCGCCCGGCTTGCGGGCAAGCTCGACCATCAGCCGCTCGGCGCGCCGGGCGACGGTGCGGGCGAGATGCAGCGCGGCGGAAGCGGGCGAGCCGCCGGAGAGCACGAAGCTGCGCAGCCGGTCGAGCCTTTTGTTCAGCACGTCGATGTCGG
>JAFKKS010000426.1 GCA_017304555.1 Hyphomicrobiales bacterium | reverse complement strand
CCAGATCGCGATCGCCGGCCCGGCCGGCAGGCTCGCGGTCATCTCGCGCATGATCGCGAGGCGCGCGTCGAGGTCGATGCCCGTATCGGCCGCGATACTGACCAGCCCGCCGAACGGCGCGAACGGCAGGCCCGCGAGAATGCCGCGCGTCGCATCCGACATCGGCATCTTTTCGCTCGCGACGAGAAACGCCGCGAGGCAGGCGGCGAACACCGCGATCTTCGGCGCATTGCGTGAGACGGCCGCGAGCGCGGCGGCCAGCGGCTCCGGGGATGCCGGCGGCAGCGACGCGCCAAGCACCCGGTGCAACGCGAGCGCCAGCGCCAGCCCGACGATTGTCGCAAGAAGCGCGAACGCGACCTGCCGCCCATCCGCTATGCCGCGCCGAACGCAGGGCAGCTGCACCAGCGCGACGAATGCCGCGAGCCCGGCGGCCAGCAGCGCCCATGCGAGCACGCCGGGCGCGACGCGCGGCGCCAGCGCGACGAACGCCGCGAGAAACGCGAAGCACAGCACGCCGTTGACGACCGGCATCCAGATCATGCTGCGCGCCATGCCGAGCAGATGGCGGCGATCCGAAAACAGATAAGCGAGCCCGTTCAGCGTCGGGAACACGAGCATCAGCCCGGCGGCGGAGGGAAACGGCGCCGCCAGCGCGACGATCAGCGCGTAGACGGTGGTGCCGAGCACTGTGCGCAGCAGCGTAGTCACGGAATGTCCGGCGCCTCCGGCGATCCATGCGGAAGCCGCCGATTCGGGAACCGCGCCGGCATCCTAGAGGCGTTCCGGATCGAAGTGGATACGGGTCCGCGTGAAAGACCCCGGTTCGGACATTGAAAACCGGCGGATTTAACCTTCGCGAAGGGATTTGGAGCGCGAACGATTCGGTGTCCCGATTCGTTCGCTGCGAACAGAGCGGAACGCATTAACGAATGCCGCCGCGGCACATCGCGCGAACGAATGTCCGCCGCCTGAACCCTGTCGGATTAACACTCGCGAAGGGATTCGGAACGCGCCCGATCCGCCGTCCCGATTCGTTCGCCGCGAACGAAACGGAACGCGTTAACGACGAATACCGGCACGGCCTGTCGCGCAGAGAAATGCGTGGCCCGGAGCCGCGCCGGATTAACCTTCGCGAAGGGATTCGGAACACGCACGATCCGCCGTCCCGATTCGTTCGCCGCGAACAGAGCGGAACGCATTAACGAATGCGAACGCGAACGGGCGCCGGTCTCCCGACGCCCGCCCGCATTCGCATTTCGTCCGCGCTTACGCCGCCTGCGCGGCCGGCACGTCGCCGTTGAAGGCGAGCCGTGTCTTGTCGCCCGCGACCGTGACGGCGACCTGATCGCCATCCTTCACGCGCCCCGCGAGGATCATCTCGGCAAGCGGATCCTGCACGGATTTCTGGATCACGCGCTTGAGCGGACGCGCGCCATAGGCCGGGTCCCATCCCTTCTCGGCAAGCCATTCGCGCGCCGCGGGAGCAAGATCGACGACGATCTTGCGCTCCTCCAGCAGCTTCGCCAGGCGCTCCATCTGGATGTCGACGATGCGCCCCATCTGCTCCTTGCGCAGCCGATGGAACAGGATGATCTCGTCCACGCGGTTGAGGAATTCGGGGCGGAACGCCGCACGCACGACGCTCATTACCTGGTCGCGCACCGCATCCGTATCCTGCCCGTCGGGCTGGCTGACGAGGAACTCGGCGCCGAGATTCGACGTCATGATGATCAGCGTGTTGCGGAAGTCGACCGTGCGGCCCTGCCCGTCCGTGAGCCTGCCGTCGTCGAGCACCTGCAGCAGCACGTTGAACACGTCCGGATGCGCCTTCTCGATCTCGTCGAACAGGATGACCTGGTAGGGGCGCCGCCGCACCGCTTCGGTAAGCACGCCGCCTTCCTCGTAGCCGACATAGCCGGGAGGCGCGCCGATCAGCCGCGCGACCGAATGCTTCTCCATGAATTCGCTCATATCGATGCGGACCATCGCCGAAGAATCGTCGAACAGGAATTCGGCGAGCGCCTTGGTCAACTCGGTCTTGCCGACGCCCGTCGGGCCGAGGAACAGGAACGATCCGAGCGGCCGGTTGGGGTCCTGCAACCCGGCACGCGCGCGGCGCACCGCGGTCGACACGGCGCGCACCGCCTCGGCCTGGCCGATCACGCGCTTGCCGAGTT
>JAFKKS010000425.1 GCA_017304555.1 Hyphomicrobiales bacterium | reverse complement strand
CGTCAGCGGCATCGTCGGCACTGGCGCGACGGTCATCCTGCTGCCGGTTCTGGTGTTCGCCTTCGGGCCGCGCGAGGCCGTGGGCGTCGTCTGGGGCGAGGGGACGGCGCGGCCGGGGCTCGACAACCGGCTGAAAGACGTCGCTGAGAAACTCCCCTTTCCGCCGCTCAAGGACGAACTGCGCCGGTTCGTCGATTGGGTCGCCGATTACACGCTCGCCTCGCGCGGCATGGTGCTGCGCATGGTGCTGCGCATGGGCAACGACCTCGGCCCCGAGCGTGAGCGCGTCGGCGTGCGTCTCGCAGGCCCACCGCCGGGCCGCATGACCTCGGCGCGCGCCCGCGTGCTCGAGGCATTGGCCGACGGCATGATGCGCACGAAAGCCGATGCGGCGCGCGAGGCCGGCGTTTCCGTCGGCGTCATCGACGGACTGGTGGACGAGGGCACGCTGGAGGCGTTGGTCATGCCGCCTCCGCCGGTCGCCGAGACGCCCGACCCCGATCACATCGCGATCGATCTCACCGAAGCGCAGCGCGCGGCCGCCGATCAGTTGCGCGGCATGGTGGCGGCGCACCGGTTCGCGGCGGCGCTGCTCGACGGCGTCACCGGCTCCGGCAAGACCGACGTTTACTTCGAGGCTGTTGCCGACGCGATCCGGCAGCAGCGCCAGACGCTGATCCTGATGCCGGAGATCGCGCTCACCACCGCGTTCCTCGATCGCTTCGCCGCGCGCTTCGGCGTGCGGCCGGGCGAATGGCACTCGCAGGTGCCGGGCCGCCGCCGCGCGCGGCTGTCGCGCGCGGTGGCGGAGGGGGAGGCGCCAGTCGTCGTCGGCGCGCGCTCGGCGCTGTTTCTTCCGTTCGCCGATCTCGGTCTCGTCATCGTCGATGAGGAGCATGACGCTGTCTACAAGCAGGAAGACGGCGTGCATTACCATGCGCGCGACATGGCGGTGGTGCGTGCGCGCGAGGCCGGATGCCCCGTGGTGCTCTCATCGGCGACGCCGTCGGTCGAGACGGAAGTGAATGCGCGGCGCGGCCGCTACAAGCGCCTCGCACTGCCGGAACGTTTCGGCGGCCAGCAGATGCCGGCGATCGAGGCGATCGACCTGCGCACGGAAGGCCCACCGCGCGGCCGCTTCGTTGCGCCGCGGCTCGCGGAAACGGTAAAGATCGCGCTCGAGCGCAACGAGCAAGCGCTTCTGTTTCTCAATCGCCGCGGCTACGCACCGCTGACGCTTTGCCGCAAATGCGGCTTTCGCCTGCAATGCCCGAATTGCGACGCGTGGCTGGTCGAGCACCGTTTCAAGCGGCAACTCGTCTGTCACCACTGCGGCTTCTCGACCTCGCCGCCGGGAGCGTGCCCGAACTGCCAGGCGACGGAGTCGTTCGTTGCCTGCGGTCCCGGCGTCGAGCGGCTGGAAGAGGAGGCGCACGCGCTGTTTCCCGACGCGCGGGTGATGGTGCTCTCGAGCGACCTCATCACCGATATCGAAACCATGCGCGAGGAATTGGCGAACATCGCCGAGGGGCGCGTCGACGTCATCATCGGCACGCAACTCGTCGCGAAGGGCCATCACTTCCCGCGCCTCAACCTCGTCGGCATCGTCGACGCCGATCTTGGTTTGAGCCAGGGCGATCCGCGCGCGGCCGAGCGCGCGTTCCAGCTTCTACATCAGGTGACGGGGCGCGCCGGCCGCGAAGCCGGGCAGGGGCAAGGTTATCTGCAGACACATCAGCCGGAGCATCCGGTGATGCGCGCATTGATCGCGCAGGACCGCGAAGCTTTCTACGGCGCCGAGATCGAGGCGCGCGAGCGTCAGGGTTATCCGCCGTTCGGCCGGCTCGCCAGCATCGTCGTCTCCGGCAGCGACAAGCATGCGACGCAGGCTTACGCGCGTGCGCTCGCATCCGCCGCGCCGCGCGAGGAGCGGGTGCGCGTGCTCGGCCCCGCCGAAGCGCCGCTCTCGGTGATCCGCGGGCGGCATCGCCTGCGCATCCTGCTCAAATCCGCGCGCGGCTTCGACCTCTCCGCCTATCTGCGCGAATGGCTCGCGGCCGCGCCGCGCGCCAAGGGCAACATCAAGCTCGAAGCCGACATCGACCCGCAGAGCTTTTTGTGAGTGCCGTCATTCCGAGGCGCCGTCGGAGGTCACCTCTCCCCGCTTGCGGGGAGAGGTCGGA
>JAFKKS010000424.1 GCA_017304555.1 Hyphomicrobiales bacterium | reverse complement strand
GCGGCAGCCATACGCCGGAAGCAATCGGCGATTATGTCGGGGGCTCCAATCACGTGCTGCCGACGGCGCGGTCGGCGCGCTTCTCGTCGGGCCTCGGCGTGCTCGATTTCATGAAGCGCACGTCAATCCTCAAATGCGGGCCGGAACAGTTGCGCGCGCTCGGACCCGCTGCGATCACGCTCGGCCAAGCCGAAGGGCTCGATGCGCATGCGCGCTCCGTCGCCATACGGCTGAACAGCGGATAAGCGCGATGACGGCGGACGATAAATCCTCTCCGCCGGCGGGACGCCTTGTCGCCGTCTCCCTCGACGAAGCGTCGATCGGCCGCTCCAACCCCGACGTCGAGCACGAGCGGGCGATCGCGATCTACGATCTGCTCGAGGAGAACGTGTTCGCGCCGGAAGGCCACGACGCCAGCGCCTATGCGCTGCATCTCGGCATCGCGGAGAACCGCCTCGCTTTCGATATCCGTGACGCGGACGGCGCGCCCATTGTCGTGCACATGCTGTCGCTGTCGCCGTTCCGCCGCATCGTCAAAGATTACTTTCTGATCTGCGAAAGCTACTACCAGGCGATCCGCACCGCGTCGCCGCGGCAGATTGAGGCGATCGACATGGGGCGCCGCGGGCTGCACGACGAAGGCTCGCAGTTGCTGATGGAGCGTCTCAAGAGCAAGGTGCACGTCGATTTCGGCACGGCGCGCCGGCTCTTCACCTTGATTTGCGTCCTGCATTGGAAGGGCTGAGCGCGGTGGACGCGACGCCGCCCCGCCGCAAGCCTCAGGCCGTGCTGTTCGCGTGCGGCTGGAACGCCGTGCGCTCGCCGATCGCGGCGGCTTTGCTGCGGCATTTTCTCGGCCGCGGGATCTATGTGGAATCCGTCGGCGTGCGCAAAGGCGAGCCGGACCCGTTCGCGGCGGCGGCGTTGTCCGAACTCGGCATCGATATCGGCAAGAAGCGCCCGCAGACCTTCGAGGAGCTGGAGGAATACGAGGGGCTGAATTTCGACCTGATCATCTCGCTCTCTCCCGAGGCGCACCACAAGGCGCTCGACCTCACCCGCACCGTCGCGGCCGACGTCGAATACTGGCCGACGCCGGACGTGACCGGCACGACCGGCAACCGCGAGCAGGTGATGGACGCTTATCGCGACATGCGCGATCAACTGATACAGCGCATCCGCGAGCGGTTCGGCGGGCAGAAGCGTGGGAGTGCGTGAGGCATATTGTCCGGCCGGGGCCTTTCCGATAGATCATGAAGGCTCCGGGGGCCGCCCTATGGATTGAATCCGATCCCCCTCCGCTCGTCCCCGCGAAAGCGGGGGCCCAGAACCGGATCAATTGGATTCCCGCTTGCGCGGGAATGAGCCGAAATCT
Organism: Hyphomicrobiales bacterium; assembly: GCA_017304555.1. Taxonomy (GTDB): domain Bacteria; phylum Pseudomonadota; class Alphaproteobacteria; order Rhizobiales; family Xanthobacteraceae; genus JAFKKS01. Next base: position 813 of record JAFKKS010000424.1, on the reverse strand, counting down.
CACCGTTTGAATCGATCAACGCTAGGCCTTTCATCATCTCCATGATCGGACGCCCGAAACTGGTCCTCGCCTCCGGCTCGCCGCGGCGGCTTGCGCTTCTCAACCAGGCCGGCATCGAGCCGGATCAGCTCTTGCCGTCCGAGGTGGACGAGGTGCCGGTCAAGGGCGAGCGTCCACGCCGGCTCGCGGCCCGTCTGGCGCGGGAGAAGGCCGAGGCCGCGCTTGCGACCGTGCGCAAGGACGAGGCGCTGCGCGGCGCCTTCATCGTCGCCGCCGATACCGTCGTCGCCGTCGGCCAGCGCATCCTGCCGAAAGCCGAACTGCTGGATGAGGCGGCGCAATGCCTGCGCCTGCTCTCCGGCCGCAATCATCGCGTCTACACCGGCGTCTGCATCGTCACGCCGAAGGAGACGTTCCGCGCGCGCCTGGTGGAGACGCGCGTGCGCTTCAAGCGCTTCTCGAAAGAGGACCTGGAGGCCTATCTCGCCTCCGGCGAATGGCGTGGCAAGGCGGGTGGCTACGCCATCCAGGGCTTCGCCGGAACGTTCCCAGTGAAGCTCGTCGGCTCCTACACCAACATTGTCGGCCTGCCGCTTTACGAGACGATCTCGCTGCTCGCCGGCGAGGGCTATCCGGTGCATTTCGGCTGGCTCAACGCGGTCTAGCTTCGGCCTTTCGGCGTCATGGCCGGACTTGTTCCGGCCACCCACGTCTTAAACGCTTATGACCAAGTGAAGGAAGACGTGGATGCCCGGCATAAAGCCGGGTATGACGAAGACGTTTGCGGCTTCAGTCTATCCTCTCCAGAATAGT
>JAFKKS010000423.1 GCA_017304555.1 Hyphomicrobiales bacterium | reverse complement strand
GGCCGTGGTCGCGGATATCTCTCGCTTCCAGCGCCCAGGTGCCGGCCGCCAGCGCCTTACCGGCAAGGCTGACGCCGAGCGGCCCGGGGAACATCTCAGGGAAGATCGTGAGAACCGTGGCGCGCCACACCGCCTAGTCCTCCATCACCGGCGGCGCCACGACGATGCGGCTACCGGCGATATCGACTTGCGGCACGACGGTTTGCGTGAACGGCAGGAACGCCGTCTCGCCGCCGCCTTCGGGAGCGATCTCGATCATGTCGCCGGCGCCGAAATTATGCAGCGCGACGACCTTGCCGAACGGCGCACCGTCCACCGTCACGGCGGACAGTCCGATCAGATCGGCGTGATAGAATTCGTTCTCGTCCGCGGGCGGCAAACGATCCCGCGGCACATACAGACGCACATTGCGCAGCGCCTGCGCGGCATCGCGATCCGTTACGCCGCGGAAGCGCACGACGAGCATGTCGTCCTTGAGCCGTCGCGACGCTTCAATCGCGAACGTCTTCGCGCCGTCCTCGCTCTGCAGCGGCCCATAGCGAGCAACGGCCATCGGATCTTGCGTGAACGACTTCAAACGCATCTCGCCGCGCACGCCGTGCGGAGCGCCGACTTGCGCGACGCAGATGCGTTTGCCGTCCATCGTCGCGCTTAGCTCGCCGCGGCTTCCTCGGCCGGGGCTTCGGCGGGAGCCGCTTCAGCAGAGGCGGCGGCAGCGGCACGCTCCTGCGCCTTCTTCTTCGGCTGCGCCTTCTGCGGGTTGTTGCGCGTCGGGCGTTTCATCACGCCGGCCTCATCGAGGAGGCGCATGACGCGATCCGACGGCTGCGCGCCTTTCGCCATCCAGGCCTTCACCTTGTCGAGGTCGAGCTTGAGGCGGTGTTCACCCTGCTCGCGCGGCGTCAGCGGCGAGAAGAAGCCGAGGCGCTCGATGAAGCGGCCGTCGCGCGGCGAATGCGAGTCGGCGAGGACGACATGATAGAACGGTCGCTTCTTGCTGCCGGCACGGGAGAGACGAATCTTCAGAGACATTTCAGGCTTCCTTTGTTGCGTCTGTTGAGTGTTTACAAAAACCCGACATCGTCATTCCGGCCGAGGGCAGAGCCCGAGAGCCGGAATCCAGATTCGCCAACGCTGGTGATTCTGGGTTCCGGGTTCGCCGCTTTGCGGCGCCCCGGAATGACGTTGCGGAGAGCTCGATCATTTCTTCTTCCCGAAGCCGGGAAATCCGCTGGGCAGCTTGCCGCCAAGCCCGGGGAGACCACCGGGCAATTTCGGAAGGCCGGGCATGTTCGGCGGAAGACCGCCAGCGCCGGGAAAACCAGGCGGCAGGTTCGGCATCCCGCCGGGCATTCCACCCGGCATCTTTTCGGCGAGCTTCGCCATCTCTTCCGGCGAGGGCATGCCGCCGCCGAAACCCATCATGTTGGCGAGGCCGGCGAGCGGGCCACGCTTGGCGCCGCCCATCGCCTTCATCATGTCGGCCATGCCGCGATGCATTTTCAGCAAGCGGTTCACGTCTTCGACGCGCGTGCCGGAGCCGGCGGCGATGCGCTTCTTGCGGCTCGCCTTGAGAACGTCGGGGTTGCGCCGCTCGCGCGGCGTCATCGAATCGATGATCGCCTTCTGACGCTTGAGCACGCGCTCGTCGAGATTGGCTTCCGCGAGCTGGTTTTTGATCTTGGCCATGCCCGGCATCATGCCCATGAGGCCGGCCATGCCGCCCATCTTCGTCATCTGCTCGAGTTGATCGCGCAGGTCGCCAAGATCGAACGCGCCCTTGCGCATCTTCTCGGCAACGCGCGCGGCCTTTTCCGCATCAATCGTCGCCGCCGCCTTCTCGACCAGCGCGACGACGTCGCCCATGCCGAGGATACGTCCGGCGACGCGGCTGGGATCGAAATCTTCCAGCGCATCCATGCGCTCGCCGGTGCCGAGCAGTTTGATCGGCTTGCCGGTGACCGCGCGCATGGAGAGTGCGGCGCCGCCGCGGCCGTCACCGTCGACGCGGGTGAGCACGATGCCGGTCAATCCGACGCGTTCGTTGAAGGAGCGCGCGAGATTGACCGCGTCCTGGCCGGTCAGCGAGTCGGCGACGAGGAGCACTTCGTGCGGCTGGGCGGCAGCCTTCGCCTCCGCCGCTTCCGTCATCATCGCCTCGTCGAGCGTGATGCGGCCGGCAGTGTCGAG
>JAFKKS010000114.1 GCA_017304555.1 Hyphomicrobiales bacterium | reverse complement strand
CTCGGCGTGATCTTCTTCCTCTACCGGCCGAAGCACATCGCCACCTATGTCAGCCTGTTCGCCATCGGACATTCGACGACGATGCTGGCCGGCGTCTATTTCAATATCGGCATCAACAGCTACATCATCGACGCCATCATCGGCCTGTCGGTCGTCTACAAGGCGCTCGACAACATGGGCGCCTACCAGCGCTGGTTCGGCTTCCAGCCGAACACCAAGGCCGCGACGCTGATCTTCGGCTTCTTCCACGGCTTCGGCCTCTCGACCAAGATCATCGAATACAACCTATCACCCGATGGGCTGGTGCCGAACCTGCTCGCCTTCAACGTCGGCGTCGAGATCGGTCAGCTTCTTGCGCTGTTCGCGATCCTGATCGTCATCAGCTACTGGCGTTGGAAGCCGAGTTTCTGGAAGCACGCCTACACGATGAATGTCGCGATGATGGTCGCCGGCTTCGTGCTCACCGGCTACCAGATCGCCGGCTTCTTCTTCGCTCCCGCCGCCTGAGAGGATAGAACCCTATGTACAACACAGACCTTCCCAGCCGGGCGGACCTTCCGACCTCGGCGCAGCTCAAGCGTTCCTCCTGGATCGCCGGCCTCACCGCCTCGGCCATCCTCGCCTTCGTCGTCCTGCCGTCCGAATATGCGGTCGATCCGACCGGCATCGGCCGCGTCCTCGGCCTGACCCAGATGGGCGCGATCAAGATGCAGCTCGCCCAGGAAGCCGCGCAGGACGCGGCTGCCGCCGGCGGCAATCCCGAACTGACGGCACGGCTCGTCCGCATTGAGACTGTACTTCAAGGTCTCGCCTCGCGCGCCCCAGCTCCAACGCCACCAGCCGGGGACCCGGTGGCTGCCGTGGTCGAAGGGCGGCCCCTCGAGGTACGGCCGACTGCTCCCGAAGCGCAGCGCCAACCCGCGGCCTCATCCGAATGGAGAGACGAGGTCTCGTTCACGCTCCCGCCCGGCCAGGGCGTCGAGGTCAAGCTGGTGATGGAGCAGGGAGCACAGGCGCGGTTCCACTGGACCGCTAACGGAGCTGTCGTGAACTACGACACGCACGGTGATGGCGGAGGCAGAAAAGTTTCCTACGAACAGGGCCGTGGAGTTCCCGAGAAAGACGGCATCCTTGAAGCCGCCTTCACCGGCAATCACGGCTGGTTCTGGCGCAACCGGACCAATTCGAACGTCACAATCACCTTGCGAACAACGGGTGCGTACTCGGAGATGAAGCGGATGATTTAGCCATCACGACGAGCTGGGCGGCATGCTGCCAGCCAAGCCAGAAGCGTGGCAGCACGTCGCCGGCACATTTAACAACTTGAAAAGAGTAGGGAATCGAAAGATTTAAGCTTGTTGCGGGGAGTTGCCGCGATAGAATCACATTTGTAGTAGAGTAGGCTGTCACACTCTTGATTCACGTGGTGAATGTTGTCTCTGAGGACCATTGGAGGCCGATTCCGAAAGCTCGCTGTGATTTTCACGGCGATGGCTGTTCTTTTGTCGTCAGCCAACATGTTCGGCTTGGTCCAGGCGGCGACTGCCCATGACCATCATTATGGCCACGCTCACCACCATGGTCACGGTCATCACCACGGTCAAGTTGACCACTCGGATTCCGAAGACGGAGAGCCGAACGGCGATCTCAGCAGCGAAGTAGCCGCGCACGCGCACGTGACCAGTATTTTGCCTGGCGCAGTAGAGTTGCGCTTTTTTCGGCAGTCAGTGCCACGCGAAGCGTGGATCGCTGATTTCCATATACGGCATAGTGCCAGGCGTCTCGAACGACCACCGAGAACCACCGACATCTGATGTTTAGGCGCGGCTTGGATATCCAGGCCGCGAACGTCGGATTTTATGAGGTTCTCAATGACGCGCGTTCGAAGAATGCTGCGTGCCTCAAGCGCACGCGTGAGCCATTGTCTATTGCAGATGCTGTTCCTCGCAACGTGTACTCTGTGCACGTCGGCTGCGTTGGCCGGCCCGGGAGGCGAGGGACATACCCACGGCGACGAGGTCACGCCCGCTGCATCGGCGGCGCCCCCCCGCATCGCCATGGCGGGTGACAGCTACGATGTAGTCGCCGTTTACAAGAACGGACGGCTTACATTTTATGTCGACCGCCTGAGCGACAATGCGCCCGTCACGCAAGCAATCCTTGAGGTGACGTCCGGTGCCAACACGACGGCTCAGATCAAGGCTTCGAACGATGGAACCTACGTCATGGACGCAGGTGAAATCGCTCACGGCGGCACGCACGAGCTGACTGTATCGATCCAAGGGCCGGACGGCGACGATCTGGTCGCGGGTACGATCGAGATCCCGGTGTCTGGTGCGCACGGACACTCGCCTCTCACCGGTCCAGGCGCATGGGTTTCGTCTCTCCGCACTCGGCTAGGTTTGACGGAGGCCTCGGCGCCAACGCTTCCAGCTCCTGTTTTTGTAGGCGGCGGCCTAGCCGGTGGACTTGTCATCGGTTTGCTGCTCGCGCAACGGCGGCGACGGCTCGCCGCGGTCAGTGCGGTTTTCTTTCTCATCATTGCGACGTCCGCAATGGCCGGCCCCGGCGGCGACGGTCACTCACACGGTGACGAGGCCGCTCCTGCTGCGTCGGACGCACCGCACCGCCTGCCGGATGGCAGCGTATTCCTCCCGAAGCCGACACAGCGACTGTTGGAAGTTCGCATTCAGAAGGTCGAACGCGGAGAAGTAGCGCGAGCGACAACCTTTCAAGCACGCATCATCGCCAACCCCAATCGATCCGGGATAGTACAGAGTATCAACGGCGGACGTGTCTCAATCGCCAATGGGCGCCTCCCGGTACTGGGACAACGCGTCAAGCGGGGCGAACTCCTGGCGCTGGTAGAACCGCCCGTCAATGCGGCTGACGAAACGACGATTGCCAACGTCATGAGTGAGATCGGCCAACAGATCACGTTAGCCGAAGTCCGGCTAAAGCGACTTGAACCGCTCGCTGAGGTGAACGCCGTTCCGCGAATGCAAGTCATCGACCTGCGTACCGAACTTGACTCCCTGCGAGCGCGACAAGCGCGGCTGCGAACGCAACGAGGACAGATCGAGGAGCTACGCGCACCGGTCGACGGTGAGATTGCCGCAGTCCGAGCAGCTCCAGGGCAAGTCATCGCGCCTCAGGACCAAATATTTCAGATTGTCGATCCTGACGCGATGTGGGTGGAGGCCCTGGCGTTCGGAGGTTTCGATCCTGCAAAATTCGCCAGCGCCGTCGCTGTCGTTCCCGGCCACAAGTCGCTTGAACTCCGATTTCAGGGTTCCGGCCGGCTCTTACAGTTGAACGCGACCCAACTCCATTTCGCGATCGAGAGTCCCCCAGCCAACCTTATGGTCGGCCAGCCCGCCCGCGTACTGGCGCAGACAGACGAGCGCTTGCAGGGGTTCGTCCTTCCCCGCGCCGCAGTCGTCCGCGCTCCGAACGGCGAGATGATCGTCTGGCAGCGCGTCGCCTCGGAGCGATTCACCCCTCGACCTGTCCGCGCCGAGCCGGTGAACGGCGAATACTTCGTGGTGCTGGCCGGCATTGAGCCGGATCAACGCATCGTGGTCCAGGGGGCCGAACTCATCAATCAGATTCGCTGAGAGACCGACATGTTCAACTTGCTGGTTTCGACGAGTCTGAAACACCGGCTATTCGTCCTAGCCGCGGCCCTGATGCTCGTCGTCTATGGCAGCGTGGTCCTTCCGCGCTTGCCGGTTGACGTTCTTCCCGACCTCACGCGGCCGTCCGTAACGGTCATGGCGGAGACGGACGGCCTTGCACCCGAAGAAGTTGAGCGTCTGGTCACGCGTCCTATTGAGAGCCTGCTCAACGGCATCCCCGGCGTCGAGACGGTTCGATCGACGTCCGGTATCGGCTTTTCCATGGTGGTGGCCGAGTTCGGATGGGCGACCGATGTCACCCTTGCGCGGATTCGCGTCAACGAACGCCTTGGAGGGATCCAGGCTCAGTTGCCGCCGGGTGTGGTCCCGCAGATGGCCTCGCTGTCGTCAATCATGGGCGAGATTCTGCTGGTTGGCTTGACGGCAGACGCCGCCGCCACGAGCGCGATGGAGCTGCGGGAGATTGCAGATTTTGTTTTGCGCCCACAGATTCTCGCCGTGCCCGGCGTTTCGACGGTGATCAGCATCGGCGGTGAGGTTCGCCAATATCGCGTCACGCCCAACGCGGTCGAGATGCATCACCTCAAGATTTCATCCGACAAGATTCTGGACGCGTTGCGTCGGTTCGGAACCAATTCAAGCGGAGGATTTGTCGACCAGCAGTCGCGTGAATACCTGGTTCGGAATGTCGGGTTGACGACAAGCCTCGAGGACCTGCGCAACACGGTTGTGGACGTGCGCGGCAATCAGTCAATTCTATTAAGGCAGGTCGCATTCGTCGATTTCGCGCCACGCATCAAACGCGGCGATGCAGGCTATAACGGCACGCCTGCGGTGATAGTCAGTATTCAGAAACAGCCTGGCGCGGACACGCTGTCGCTGACCTCGCAGATCGAACGGCTTCTCTCCGACGTTCAGAAGACGATGCCTGCAGGTGTCAAGGTTGATCAAGTCCAGTTCCGACAGGCAACATTTATCGAGACGTCGATCGCCAATCTGCAGCTTGTTTTGTTGAAGGCAGCGGTTGTCGTTGCCTGCGTGCTGATCGTATTTCTCGTGAATGTCCGCGCCACGATGGTTTCACTGACGGCGATACCAATATCGATCCTCTTTACGGTTGTCGTTTTTCAGATCTTTGGCCTGACCATCAATACGATGACGCTGGGCGGACTGGCGATTGCCATCGGCGAGCTGGTCGATGATGCGGTGGTCGACGTCGAGAATGTGTTACGGCGCCTGAAGGAAAATGCACGGCTACCCCAGCCATTGCCGGTGCTTCAGGTTATCGCTGCTGCCAGTCAGGAGGTGCGCTCCGGCATCGTCTACGCGACCTTCATCATCATTCTGGTCTTTCTGCCGCTTTTTGCGCTGTCGGGCATTGAAGGTCGGCTGTTCACGCCACTCGGAATTGCGTACATCGTCTCGATTCTCGGTTCGCTGATCACGTCGATCACACTGACACCGGTTCTTTGCTACTATTTGCTGTCGAAGCGCGCGGCCCGCTTCGCGGAACGGCCCGACAGCTTTGTCGTGCGAATCCTCAAATCCGGAACTGAACGACTTCTTGACCGGGCGTTTGCGCGGCCGGCTCTCCTGTTTGTCACGGTCTCCGTCGGTATCATCGTCGCCGGGGCGGGTGCAGCGATGCTCCCCCGCGCTTTTCTGCCGGCCTTCAACGAAGGCACGATCCTGGTCGGCATGCGCATGCAGCCGGGCATCTCGCTTGGGGAATCGAACCGGATCGGCCTGATTGCCGAGAAGCTTATTCTTGAAGTGCCCGACGTTCTTTCCGTCGGCCGCCGCACGGGACGCGCCGAAGCTGATTTGCATGCCGAGGGTGTGCATGCAGCGGAAATCGACGTCAATTTGAAGCCCGAGAGGCGGCCGATGTCCGAGATCATGGCCGACATCCGCGAGAAGCTTGCAGTGCTTCCCGCCTCTAGCGTGCTCGGTCAGCCCATTTCTCATCGCATCGAGCATATGCTGTCCGGTGTGCGCGCCGCCGTAGCACTCAAGATATTCGGTGAGGATCTCGACACTTTGGGCAGCATTGCCGGCCAATTGCGGCAGCAACTTGCTGGAATATCCGGTCTGGTCGACCTCCAGGTCGAGCGACAGGTCCGGGTTCCGCAGGTCCGCATTCAAGTCGATCCGCACCTTGCTGCAATGTATGGCGTCACACCGCAATCCGTGATCGAGCAGCTTCGCGTTATGTCCAACGGACAAGCCGTCTCGCGCATCCTGGCGGGCGACCGGCAGTTTGATGTTGTCGTCCGTCTTGATGACGGCGCTCGCTCGATCGAGGCACTGCGCAATCTTCTGATCGCGACCGCAAACGGAGGCTTTATCCCAATCCATTTGGTCGCGGCGGTCGAGGAAAGCGACGGCCCCAACCAGGTGCTGCGCGAAAATGGTCAGCGGCGGATCGTGGTTTTTGCAAACGTCAGTGGCGGCACGGACATGGCCCAGGTGGTCGAAAACGTCCGCGGCATCATCGCTGCAACGTCGCTACCGAGCGGCTATCGGGTGGTATTGGATGGAACATTTCGCGCGCAGGAGCAAGCAAGCTGGTTGATTGGCGGGTTATCGGCATTGTCGATCGCGCTCATCTTCCTGGTGCTTTATAGCCGCTACGGATCGACCGTTCTGACCCTCATCATCCTGGGCAACATTCCGCTCGCGCTGATCGGCAGCGTCGTCGCGCTTTACATTGCCGGCCTTGAATTCTCGGTTGCAAGCATGGTCGGCTTCATCACCCTTGCAGGCATCTCTGCGCGCAACGGCATTCTCAAAGTCAGCCACTACATCAATCTGGCACTGCTCGAAGGCGAACGGTTTGGACGTGATCTCGTCGTGCGGGGAACGCTCGAGCGTCTCACACCGGTGTTGATGACCGCGCTTTCCGCGGGATTGGCGCTCATCCCGCTCCTGTTCCTGGCGGGTGCGCCAGGCGCCGAAATTCTTTACCCGGTTGCCGTGACCATCTTCGGCGGCCTGATCTCCGCCACTCTGCTCGACACGTTCCTGACGCCGACGCTCTTTCTCAAATACGGAAGGGCGCCGCTGGAGCGGCTGATCAAGCAACGCGAAACTGCTCTCTCACCCGCAAGCGCCTATTGAAACCCTGAAAGGAGAAACAGATGCGCAAATTCGTTATCGCAATCGTCGGCCTCGTCACGGCCGCCTCGCTGGCCTTCGCCGGCGACGTCAGCGGCAAAGGGCCGAATGGAGGCCGCATGGCCGACGCCGGAAACTTTCATGTGGAGTTCTTAAGCAAAGGCAATGACGTTGTCGTCCATGTGTTCGATCACGACAACAGGCCGGTGTCTTCCGCAGGCCTAAGTGGCCGATTGACGGTGCAGGAAAAGGGCAAAACGCGCACGGCGGATTTGAAGCCTGAAGATCCAAACCGGTTGACCGGGACGCTTGATGCGCCGTTCGACACGGGTGCGCGCATCATCATCTCGCTGACGCCAAAGGGCGGGAAGCCGACTCAGGCACGTTACACGGCGAACTAATACTCGACAAAGTCTCGTCGTTGCCATGGCCAAGCGTGACGGTGTCACAGCCATGGCAACGATCACAAAAGGCCGAATCTCTGGCACTTTGCCGCGCCAACCGCGCAACGCGCCAAATAGGCATATTCGACCGCAGGATCCAAATGACCGAAACCGCCGTGAAATTATCGGAAATTTTGGAAAGTCGTTCGAACAGCTTTAATGCATTGCGATTGCTCGCCGCTACGTCGGTCGTTGTATCGCATTCATTTTTATTCATCGGAGGAAGCTACAGCGCGGAACCGCTCTCATGGTCCCCGTACACGCTTGGTCAGCACGCGGTGAATGTCTTTTTCGTGCTGTCAGGTGTGATGCTTAGTCACAGCTTTACGACAAATCCAGATTGGAGGCGTTTCGCGGCCGCGCGCATTCTGCGGATCTTCCCGGGACTCCTTGTCTGCGGCGTCATTGTGGGATGGCTGTTTGGCGCGATGGGCACTAGTTGGGCTCTTCCGGACTATTTCTCTGATGCCCATACCTTATTTTATCCTGTGGCTTCGCTGTTGCTATTCAACAAAGCGCCGCTGCATGACGTGTTTCAAACCAGTACGCAGCCGGGCGAAATCAACACCCCACTCTGGACCATCAAGTACGAACTTCTCGCGTATATTTGCTTCAGCTTGGCAGTATATAGTCGGCTTCTCTCCAACCGTTCGGTTACGCTCGCCGGTTGCGTCGTTCTCGGGTCGGCGCTCACCATCTTGAGTTTCCTGCCGGAACCGATTTTCGGTGTGCAGTTTGCACGCTTCGGATTCTCATTTTCACTCGGCGTTGTCGCTTACCAATACCGATCGAGCATTAAGCTTAGCGGCCCTCTGCTTGGCGGTCTTCTAATCTTTGTCCTTGCGACAAATGGAACACCTGCAGGGCCGGCAGCGTCCATAGTCTGGTTTGCATATGCGGCGTTGGTCGCCGGCAGTCTACGGCTTCCTGGCTTGACGGAGTTCTGCAGCCGCATTGACCTGTCGTACGGCATTTACATCTATTCCTGGCCTCTCCAGCAACTCATCGTGCTGTGGGGCGGCAACGGTATGTCGATTGCGCTTCATGCCGCGCTTTCGCTCCTGGCGGTGCTGCCGTTTGCCTGCTTCTCATGGTTCATGGTCGAAAAGCCTGCATTGGCGATGAAGCAGCGATTTGGCGAATGGAGAGGCCGAATGGGGAAAGCAGAAATCCCCGGATGATTCATATGCGAGCCAACCGAACATTGATCAATCGTGGCAAGGGATGGACGAAGCTCCTCGCCACGGCCTTCGCGCCAATTGCCGTTTTACAGGTGTGAGGGCCCGGCGAGGCTCACGGCCGACAACAGGAGTTTTATGATCGATTAGAGACGACCCAAACAACAACAAAATGGGAGTTCGCTGAGGAATGACGCGCGTTCAGATTCTCGATGAGGGATTCAATGACCTCATGGAAGCGAGTAGCCTCGCCCAAGACGAGCGAGCCATCAAGCAAGCGCTCCGCAACTTTACGGCGGCGGTCGGATTCGATCGCTTCGCCTACCTCAATATCCGGGCGGGCGACGTCCACGCTCTCTCCAACTATCCCGCCGAGTGGCAACACACGTATCTCGACAAGAACTATGCAGCCATCGATCCGGTCGTGACGATCGCCAAGCGTGCGATGCAACCATTTGCTTGGTCTCAGGAAGAACACGCCGCCTCCACTTCCGAAGCGGTGCGCTTCTTCGGCGAGGCGGCGGACTTCGGAATACGCAGCGGCGTCTCGATCCCGGTGCGCGGCGGCTTTGGCCGGACGGCGTTGCTGACACTTGCATCCGACAGGCCGTGCGCCGACGCCGAGGTCCGCAATGCGATCCATGCGATCACTACGGTTGCGTTCGTGCATGTTCATCTTAATCGGCTCGTGCGCGCGCCGCATAGCGCGACGGTCGTGCTAACACCCCGGCAGTCGCTTTGCTTGTCTTGGGCCTCAATGGGAAAGACGATGGACGAGATCGCGGATCTGCTGGGAATCTCCGAGCGTGCGGTCCGCTTCTATGTCAAAGGCGCGCGCGACAGGCTCGGCGCCACCAATACAACACACGCGGTTCGACTCGCCGTCGAACAAGGTTTGATCTAGCTGCCTGACGGATGGAGTCGATCAAGCCGAAGGCACGCTCGGGATGAAGCCGAGTCTTTCAATCAAGGCTGCAAGCACCATCTGCTGCGCGCGCGCCGCGAGCATCATTCTGGTATAGGTTTCACGCAGCTCGCCAGCCGTGCCAGCGTCAGCAGCCTCTGCGCTTTCCAACGATTCAAATGCCGCTTCAGCCTTCGCAAGCAATGCGCGATGCTCTTGAATTGCGTCAATCGTCAGTTTCTCTATTTGGGTCAGTGAAAGCGGCTCGATCAGATTTGCCATTGTCGTCGCCACGTCGACGTCGCCGCGCCGGCCGCCGTTATTCTCGGTTGTCACACTAGCCCTTCAGTCGGTAGGTCCGCGGTGCGCCCCCGCTGACGTCAATCTCTGAACCCAAGCCGGGGGGTAGAAAAACCGCAATGCATACGGCTTCCTATGACCTTTAGTGCCGAGGCACCTGGACATACGTCACAGGCCCCCGGCCATTGGCCAGAGGATTCCGGTGCCGTTGCGGCCGGCACCAACCGATGCATTGCGGGGTTTCTACACCCCAGACAGCGCGTACTGCCTGCGGGAGGTTATAAGCGGACAGGGCAGGTGATGCTAGTTCCGACCATGCCCGGATCGCATTTTTGAGCTAGAAACTCGCGCCTCAAGGACGCCGTTAGAACAGACTCTCTATTAGGTTGTATTTTTGCGTCGCTGCGCCAAACATCGGGCGCGCGGCGCGTGGTTCCAAATTCGTCAGCCGAAAACCGACGCTGTATTGATGCAGTGTACTCTGGCGGTGGCAGCGCTGCAGTGATTCCCGATCGTTGAGATAGGAGCCGTCTCAGTCGTCCACTTTGTTTTGTGGTTTGTCTTTCGGCTTCGCGCCGCCGATCCCCGATAGGTCGATACGGATGCCCGCACGATTCGGATCGCTCTCCTGCACCGGCAGATCGGCCGCTGGCTTCGTGGGCCGTGCGCGCGGAGCGCCGCCGTCAGGGCGCGGCGGCGTGGCGGCGGTCGGCCCCGGATCTGGCGCGGAGAACACCGCGATGTCCTCGAACGTCCCAGTCCGCCACGCGATGATGGCGTCCTCGAACGCATTGTCATTCTCGACGCCATACCATTTCACGACGATGCGATAGACCTTCGCGAACAGCGCCGTGCCCATGCGGATGTTCTCGCAAGCGTCGACCAAGTCGGCCGTAATCTGCGACGCGTCTGTCAGGCCGACGCCTGCCGGATATTGCGTGATGCCAACGCGCACGACGGCCTGACCAACATAGCGGCGAACGAGCTCGAGCGCTGCGTCGGGAGACTTCGGCGGCGGCACGAGCACCACGCGTCCACCTGCGCGCACAGTAATGGCAAGCGGATTGGCCGCCCCCGCCATGGCGACGAATTTTTCGATGATCGCGGGCTTGAGGCCGGGATCGGCGCATTGTTGGACCAAGGCTGCATCGACCATCACCGTCTCCTTACAGATTGAACGCCATCACGAGCGGCACGCCAAACAGCCGCGCCCAGGCTTCGGCGTTGGCGCGTTGAATCCCCACAATGGATGTGCCGGCCGTCCACCATCCGTTGCCGGTCGCGACGATCATGTCGGGCGCATGCAGCATCGACTGCAGCACCGGCCAGATCAGAAGTTGCTCGTAACAAATCAGCGGTGCGATCCGCCGGCCTTGCGACGTCACGATCGGATTGGCGAAGAGATGCGCCCGCACGCCGCTGCCATCACCGACCCACGATCGCCACGGCTGCCACATCGACACCGGCACGGGCATCCGTGCGTGATAGAGAACCTGCGCCTGCCCTGCGGCGATCTCGACCAGGACATTGTCATATCCGTGCCGATCGATCACAGCCGCGCCTGCGATCACGACAACCCGCGTCGTCCGCAACGCGTCCATCCAGACTTGCGAAACCGTCGGCGTCCACACACCGAGCGCGCTTTCCGGCAAGACGACGACGCGGGCGTCTGACTCGGCCGCGCCCTGCACATGCCCGAGTAAAACGCGGTGTTGGTCGAGATCCGCCGCGCGGCCGAGCGACTCGCCCATCGTGGTGTCGACGCCACGCCAGTCCTCCGGTACGGACGGCGGCGTCCAGCCGGCAGCCGACCAGAACCACGCGGCCACGAGCGCTAGCGCCGCGACCGGCCACAGCCTGGTCGTGAGCGCCAGCATGGCGGTCGCGACCGCCCCCAAGCCCAGCCACCCCCATCCCGGAAGCAGCACGCCGGCGGCGGTGAGCGGATGGGCCCAGCCGACGATCCCGAGCGGCGGCACCGCCATCAGCAGGCTGGCCAGCGCGAACCGCCCCGCCCGCCCCCATCCCGGCTGCGCGGACCACAGGAGGCCGTGGACGGCGACGAAGGCGACCGCAGCCGCGATCCAGAGCGCCAACCCCAAGACGATGCCCGAGCCATAGAACGTCATCGCGCCCTGCGGCAGACCGCGCGCCGCCGCCAGGAAGTAAGCGGCGGAGATCGCGACGGCGATCCAGTGCCTTGGCGCGGCCGCCCAGAGCGCCGGAAAGGCCATTGCGAGGGGAAGCGCGAGCACGGCCCCGCTCCAGCCGAGCGTCCCGGCCGCGGCCGCGCCGGCGATCAGTGCCCCGGCCCGCAGGCCCTCACGGATCGAAGGTGGCGACCGGCCGGGCGAGCCCGAGGAGCCCCGTGTCGGGGAGCGGCCCAAAATAGCGTGAGTCATAGGAGCCTGCGTAATCGGAGTGGAGATAGAGGTGTCCCGGCGGAACGATGCCGCCTGCATAGGCGGCAAGCGCCCTGCCCTCGGCGTCGACCGGGCTGACGCGGGAATTCCCGAGCGGGCCGCCGTCGATCGTGACGGTCCAGCCGACCTCGACATGCGCGCGCGGCAGTGCCGCGACCGTCTTGATGAGCGGTCCGGCGCCGCCGGGACAGAGGCCCGGGCGCAGGTAGCCACGCGTGAGCCCAAGCGTCAGTCCGGCGCTCGCCGGCATACATATAAAGACGAGATCGCCGACCTTGATCGGCGCCACGATGCGCTCGATGCGCCACAGGCCAAGCGGATAACTCGGGGTCGCATTCAAGCGAAAGCCGCCGATCCAGCCGAGGCCGGCGATCCCAGCCAGCGCGGCCGCGCCAAGTCCCAACACCGACATGACGGGACGCGGTCTCATTTCATGGTCATCCCACGGCTCTGGGCCTGGCTTTGGATATGGCGCTGGCTTTCGATCGTCCTGGCCGCCTCCGCCGCCTGCTTCTGCTGCGCGGCGAGTTGCTGTGCTGCGCGCAGCATGGGCCATGCGGTCGCGAGCGTCGGTCGGTCGTTTTCGCGCAGACCTGCGGCGGCGGAATCAAACGCTGCGCCTTTCGGCTCCTTCGCCCGATTGGAGAGGAACGCGCCCTCCCCGAAGCGCTCGGCCACGGCCTTGTTGAAGCCCTCGATCTCCGCGGCGACCATCTTGTTGGACAGCGCGAAGGCGAGCGCGTTCGGCAGATCGTTGCGATCGATGGCGTCGCGAACGCGTTCCAGCACCAGCGTCGCAGCCGGCGAGAGCGCCGGCACGTCGACGGTGACGCGCAGGCGCAGCGCGCGCTCCTCGGCTTCATGCTTGCGCAACGCCTCCGCGCGCAATCGTGCGTAGCGCTCGATCTCGCGCCCGAGCGTGGCGACATTGGCCTCCGCCTCTTGCCGCGCTTTGGCGGCGGGCTTGCCCACGAGCATGCCCTTGTCGCCGCGCAAATCGCCGAAGCTCGTCGGCGCCGTCGTCAGCCGGTCGAGCGTCGCCTTGCGCGTTGCAGGATCGTGCAACACGGCATCGAAGTTCATGGCCTTGAAGGTCACCTCCGGATTCGCGAAGACGAGCGCGAAGCGGCCGGACACTTCCTGCCACTGCTTCCTGCAGGCCGGATCGGCGAGGATCTTGTCCTCGACCGCCTCGGCGACGGATTTCGGCCATGTGGTGACGCCGGGCAACATGGGCGCGGTCTCCTTCTTCCGGGTGGTGGGCGGGATTTCGCGTGGATCGAAAATGCCGAGGCGGGCGCCGACCGCGCGCAGGCGCGTGGCCAGATCATCGATGTGTTGCTTCTGGCGTCGGGCCCAGCGCAGGCGGTCGGACACGAGGGTCCGGGCGACGCGCATGACGTGGAGGCCACGGTTGGCGGCAAAGCGCAGCGCGTCCCGATAAAGCGCGCCGCGCTCGTAATCGAGCGTCGTCTCCTTGGCGTTCCGCTGCGACAGCAGCGCGACCAGGCCACCCGCTTTGCCAAACGACTTGCGCCCGTAATAGAGCGCCACGTCCTCGCGATGGCGGGTCAACGCCACATAGGTCAGGTGCTTGTCGAGCGAGAGACTTGCGAGCACCTTCACCCGATCAACGGTCGCGCCCTGCGCTTTGTGGATCGTGGTGGCGTAGCCGTGATCGACGTTGTGGTAGAAGCGCTGGTCGACCTCGACGCGCCGGCGCCGATCGCCCTCTCCGATCTCGGCGGTGAACCGGGCCGATCATCCCGTTCTTGACCCCAAGAGAGGTCTCGTTGCGCAGGAAAACGATCTGGTCGCCGGCGTCGAACCGCCGGTTTCCGTCCTCGGTTCGGAACGCATGGCCGGCGCCGACGATCCCGGCCGAGACCAGCCTGCCGCGCGCCATCTCATTGAGCGTGCGCACGTCAGCCCGCCGGTGCGCCAGGATCAGATTCGATTTCGCGGGATCGTAGTCACGGCTCCAGTCGTCGATCAGCGCAGCCACGGCCTGCGCCTTCAACCCGGCGCCCTTGACGTGCCCGTGCTTGTGATAGGCCGTGAGCGCTTTGCGCACGCGGCCGCGGGCGAGATCGAGCGAGGCGTCCCGCATCCATTGCGTCTTCTGCCGGTAGATGGTCTCGAGCTCGGCATAGCCGATGCGATCAACCAATGCGCGGAATGCGGCGCCCGCCTCAATCGGCTGAAGCTGCTCGGCGTCGCCGACCAGGACCAGCTTTGCGCCGGCGCGCGACACCGCCTCGACGAAGGTCGCCATCTGGCGCGAGGCGACCATGCCCGCCTCATCCAGGACAAAGACCGTGCGGTTGTCGAGGGTCGAACGGCCGTTGTTCCAGGCGAGTTCCCACGACGCCAATGTGCGCGATGCGATCCCCGCTTCCTGCTCCAGGCCCTCCGCCGCCTTGCCCGCCAATGTCCCGCCGACGACATGATATCCGGCCTCCTCCCAGACCTCGCGCGCGGCGCGCATCATGGTCGTCTTGCCGGCGCCCGCGCGTCCGACGACGGCGGCGGCGCGTCCGGCCGTGGTCACATGCGCGATGGCCACGCGCTGCTCGTCGGAGAGCATCGCATGGCGATCCAGAACGGCATTGCGGATCTCATCGTTCACGCCGAACGTGCCCGCCGCAGCCAGGCTGATCGCGCGCCTGGCCATATCGGCTTCGATGCAGATCAGCTCCCGCGTGGTGTACCGATCCGGCGTACGCACGCCGGTCGCGAAGTCGATCCCTTCGCGCTCGAGACGGATGGCGTCCGGGCTTTGCAGGATGCGCGCCATGAGCACCGCAAACGCGGCGGGATCGCCGACATAGCGATGCAACACTTTGGCGACGTCGCGATCATCGAACACGCTCTTCTCGCGCGACACGATGTCGAGAACGATTTCCGGTCGGAGCATGATCTGCTCCGCCGACACCTGCCGCTGCTCCTCGAACAGCCGCAGCCGGTCGAGGTCCGGCCGCCGGCCCTGCCGCTTCGCCTTTCGTTCGATCGCCTTGGCAGCGACCCCGACGTGAGTGGTAGGCACGATATCGATTCCGCGCTCGGCGTAGGACCGGCCATCGACGCGCACGTCGAGTCCGGCGAGCGCGAGATGGTGATTCTGCAGGTCGAGCCAGCCCTGGCGAACCGCGAGAAACGCATTCTTGTCGCCGGCCCAGAGCTTGTAGACGATCTTGCCCGTGCGATTGCGCAGCGGCGCCCCATCGGCGTCCAGGACGGCCACCCGCTTGGGACCAAATCCGTCTTCCGTCAACGGCCGCAGGCTCGTCATCAGATGCACATGCGGATTGCCGGGATCGTCGTGATAGACCCAGTCCGCAACCATGCCCGCCGGCAGGATGTGCTCGGCGACGAACTGGCGCATGAGCGCGATGTTCTGCGCGGTCGTCAGCTCGATCGGCAGCGCGATGATGTACTCCTTGGTAAGCTGCGCATCCGAGCGTTTCTCGAAGGCCTCGACTTTGTTCCAGAACGCCTCGGATGCGCCTGCGACGGAACGCTCCGCCACCATCGTCCGCGCCCATTGTGGGCCGTCCGCCGGCAACAGGAATTCCTCATGCACCATGCCGCGCTTGGCGGTGTAGTCGACGGTGCGCTCCTCGGCTTCGAAGGTCATCTTCGCGCAATGGCGATACGCGGCCGACAACACGGCGCTGCGGCCATCGCCGCGGCCGATGAGCTGGGGCGTGAAATGCGTGATCGCCACGGTGACGGCGTCTCCGGATGAAGCATCGAGCATCGTCGTCCGGAGGGCCCGGCCCCGCCGGGGCCGGCGCAGCACGTCGCGTCAGCGACGTATTACTGCGCCCTTGGAGCCGACCCTTCGGATCGGCGGGATGATCGCCCAAAGTGCCGGCTTCGCCGACCTGTCGTTTCCGACGGGGTGCGCTTCGCGCATCCCCGGTCAATTGTCCTGCGCGCGTCCCGCGCGCCAGCAGGAGGATGACCAACCGGAATGAAAAAGCCGTCGCGACAGATCAGGGAAGAAATCGCCCGCCTGCAGGATCAACTGAGGGCGGCCGAGACGCGCGAAGCGGAGCGGATCGGCCGGGTCGCGCTAAAGGCGGGGCTTGGTGATCTGGAGATCGATGAGGGAGAACTGTTGAGCGCCTTCGAAGAGGTGACTGCGCGATTTCGCAAGGCCGGCGCCGGCCCGAAATCCGCGCGCGGGTCGGCCGCGGCCGAGCCGTCTGGCGCGGGTGCGGGTGCGTCTTCGGAGGCTTGACCGCATGGCCCGGGCGCAGACAACGGCGGATCGGAAGAAGGACACGCGCGAGAAGATCCAGCTTGGCGGCCTGATCGTGAAGGCCGGCCTGCGCTACGAGAAGCGCGCGCTCCTGCTCGGGATGCTGATCGACGGCGGTGAGCGGGCGCGCGCGAGCGACGTCGAGCGCGAGCGGCTCGCGGCGATCGGCACGAAGGCATTCGCCGATGAACGCGAATAAGTTGTTGCTGACGGTCGTTCCGGCCGCGTTGATGATCGGCGCGATGATCGCGCTGCGCGGTCATGAGCAATGGTTCGCGAGCCTCGGCAAGACGCCGCAGGCGGCGCTGCTGCTCGGACGGATCGGCATCGCCCTGCCCTATCTCGGCGCGGCCGCGATCGGGATCATCACCCTGTTTGCTTGCGCCGGCGCGCTCGCGGTGCGATCCGCCGGCTGGGGCGTCCTCGCCGGCGCGTCGGCCGTGGTCGGCTTCGCCGCATGGTCGGAGGGAAGCCGTTTGCTCGGCCTCGCCGGCCGCGTCCGCGACGGATCGGTTCTGGCCTATGCGGACCCGGCCACGCTGACGGGATCGCTCGCTGTGATCGCCTGCGCGTTGTTCGCCCTGCGCGTGGCGCTGGCGGGGAACGCCGCGTTCGCGGCGGCGGCGCCGCGCCGGGTGT
>JAFKKS010000422.1 GCA_017304555.1 Hyphomicrobiales bacterium | reverse complement strand
GAACTTTCGGGTCGTCGAGCAGGTCGATGAGGAATTCGCGATTGGTGCGCAGGCCAAGCACAACGGTGTCGGCGAGCGCATGACGCAGCCGGCGCAAGGCCTCATTGCGGTCCGCGCCATGCGTAATGATCTTCGCCAGCAGCGGATCGTAGAATGACGAAATCTCCGAGCCTGTTTTAACTCCGGAGTCCACCCGCACGCCGGGCGTACTCGGAACCTGCCAAGCGATGATCTCGCCCGCCTGCGGCGCATAGCCGGCGGCGGGATCCTCCGCATAAAGCCGCGCTTCAATGGCGTGTCCCTTGAATGTCACGTCGTTTTGCGTGAAAGGCAGAGACTCGCCCGCTGCGACGCGGATTTGCAGCGCAACGAGGTCGAGACCGGTCACCATTTCGGTGACGGGGTGCTCAACTTGCAGGCGCGTATTCATTTCCAGGAACCAGAAGGCGCCGCCGCGCTCGACAAGGAACTCGACGGTGCCGGCGCCGATATATCCGATTGCTTTAGCGAGATTGACGGCCGCCGTGCCGAGATTGTTCCGCAAGCGCGCGTCGGCGAGCGGCGAGGGCGACTCCTCGATGATCTTCTGATGCCGTCGCTGCAGCGAACATTCACGTTCGCCGAGATGAACGGCATTGCCGTGCCCATCGGCGAAGATCTGAATCTCGATATGATGGCCGTTCTCGATCAGCCGCTCCAGATAAAGTGTTCCGTCGCCGAACGCGTTCTGCGCCTCCGACCGTGCCGAAGCGAGGCTCGCTTCGAGATCGGCAAGATCGCGGACGACGCGCATGCCGCGGCCGCCGCCGCCAGCCGATGCCTTGATGAGCAGTGGCAATCCCGCAGCCTTAGCGGCACGGAGGACAGTTTCCGGGCTCTGGTCGTCGCCCATATAGCCGGGCACGCAGGGCACGCCCGCCGCGATTGCCTTTTCTTTCGCCGCCCGCTTATCGCCCATCGCACGGATCGCCTCGGCCGATGGGCCGATGAAGGTGATTCCGGCGCTGATGCAGGCATCCGCGAATGCGGCGTTCTCGGAAAGGAATCCGTAACCCGGATGAATTGCGTCCGCGCTGGTCTGGCGCGCCGCCTCCAGGATGTGCGGAATCGATAGATAGGATTCCCCGACCGAAGCGGGGCCGATGGCGAACGCTTCGTCCGCTTCCGTCACAAATGGCGCATCGCGGTCGGCGGCGCTGAAGACGGCAACTGTCTCGTAGCCGAGAGCCCTGGCGCTAAGGATGACGCGCGCCGCGATCTCGCCTCTGTTTGCGACCAGGATTTTTGAGAACGACGTCATGCGCTGGACCGCGTTGCACGCGACGCCCATGCCGGCACCCGTTTCTCACGTGCGGCCGCTGCGCCTTCGAGGCCTTCGTCGCTACGAACGCACACGGCGAACAGGCGTGCCGATTCCTTCATCATCGCATCGGCATCGGTCGTTGCGACTTGATGCATCAGGCGCTTGCTGGCGGCGATGGCGCTCGGGCCGCAACGGTCGATCAGCGCGAGTGTCTGCGCAAGCCATGCGTCGAGTGCTGCCGCGTCCTGCACCGCTGCATGCACGATACCGAGCCGTGCCGCCTCCGCGCCGTCGAAGCGCGCTGCCGTCAGCGCTAGGCGACGAACTTGCGTCATTCCGATACGGCGGACGAGGTAGGGAAGGATTTGCGCCGGCGGAATGCCGAGCGTGGCTTCAGGAAGCCCAAAGCGCGCGTCGTTGCACGCCGCAGCAATATCGGAAGCGCAGACAAGCCCGAACCCGCCGCCGAGCGCCCCGCCTTCGACGGCCGCGATCACCGCCTGCGGCGCGTGGTCGATCTTGGTGAACAGCCGGCCGGCGCGAAGGTTGCGCGTCATCAGCGGGTCCGCGCCGTCGACGCCGGCGTCTTCGGTGATCGTCCTTCGCTCTTTCAAGTCGCCGCCCGAGCAGAAATATCCGCCGGCACCGCGCAGCACGACGGCGCGGATCGAGCGATCTTCGCGGATCGCGTCGAACACCTGTTCGACATCATCCCACATCTGGGCGTTGATCGCGTTGCGAACCTCCGGCCGATTCAGCGTCAGGTGCAGACACCAGCCATCCTGGCGGACAGCGACGGTTCGCAGGTCGGTAAAGCTCATACGTTGCGCCTGCGCTTGGGGAGAATACCCATCTCCTTGGCGACGACGCCCATCATCACTTCCATCGCGCCACCG
>JAFKKS010000421.1 GCA_017304555.1 Hyphomicrobiales bacterium | reverse complement strand
AAGATGAAACAGATCATAGCGGTCGCGGTGGCGCACGTGACGCAATGTCCCTACTGCATCAAAGGACACACCAAGGCGGCGTTGCGCCATGGCGCGACGCGAGAAGAACTCATGGAGGCGATTTGGGTCGCTTCGGAAATGCGTGCCGGCGGCGCTTACGCGCATTCGATCCTGATGATCGAGGAAGCCGACAAGGCGACACCATGACGGCGCGCGCGACCGAGAAAAATCTGGAGCAGGATCTCGAAAGCCTCGGCCGCGCCGTCCTTTTCTCCAACGCCGATGCGATCGTTACCGCCGATAAGGACGGGATCATCCGCTTTTGGAACCCTGCCGCCGCGCGGATATTCGGCTTCACCAGCGCGCAGGCTGTCGGGCAGTCGCTCGACATCATCATTCCGGAGCGTCTGCGCAAACGCCACTGGGACGGCTATGCGCGCGTCATGGCGGGGGCGAAGAGCCGCTACGGCGACGGCGACCTGCTGGCCGTGCCGGCGATCAAGGCCGACGGAACGCAGATTTCCATCGAGTTCACGATCATTCCGTTGCAAGATGCGAGCGGCGCGTTGAACGGCTTCGCCGCGATCATGCGCGATGTGACGGCACGGTTCGAGCAGATGCGCGCGCTGAAGCGAAAACTCGCCGATGCGGCCAAAGCGACGTAGGACCAACCGCAGAGTGCAGGATGGCGGAACCGTTCTTCACCATCGGGCACTCGACCCGCACCATCGATGAATTCGTCGGCCTATTGCGGGAGGCGCAGGTGCGGCGCGTCGTCGACGTCCGCACGGTCCCGAGATCACGTACGAATCCGCAATACAACCGCGACACGTTGCCGGCCGCGCTGTCACCGTTCCAGATCGGCTACGAGCATATCGCGGCGCTCGGGGGCTTGCGCGGGCATACGTCCGGTGTGCCGCCGGAGACGAACGGGTTCTGGGACAATCAGAGCTTCCACAATTATGCCGATTACGCCACCACCGAAACGTTTCGCGCCGGCTTTGCCGCGTTGCGGCGGGTCGGTCACGAAGAGCCGTGCGCGATCATGTGTGCCGAAGCGGTCTGGTGGCGCTGTCATCGCCGCATCATCGCCGACTATCTGCTTGCCATGGGCGAGTCCGTGTTCCACATCATGGGGCCGCACGCCATCCAGCCGGCCAAGCTCACGCCGGGCGCGCGCGTCATGCCTGACGGCACGTTGAACTATCCGGCCTGATTTGATCCCTCCTTTGCGTCTGGGCCGCGGGCATCGCGCCCGGGGCCTCTTCTTGACCGCATTTTCCCGGCGGGTGTAACTGACAACCGAGTCAGTCGGGGCGAGCGCAAGGGTCGTTCGCCTGGGGAGCGGGACAGCGGCATGAGCGAGAACGATGCCTCCGATGGTACAGCGGATGGCGGACCCCTGCCGCGGCTCCTCACTCCGGGGCGGATCGGCGGCGTGGAGATGCGCAACCGCGTCATCATGCCTTCGATGACGACGCGCGGCGCCGATGCCGAAGGTCACGTCACCGAAAATACGATGGCTCATTTCTGCGAGCGCGCGGAAGGCGGCGTCGGGCTGATCACCGTCGAGATGGCCTCGCCGGAGAAAGCGGGGCGGCATCGCCATTTCGGACTCGGCATCTACGACGACCGCTTTCTTCCCGGGCTTTCGCGGCTGGTGGCGGCGCTGCATGAGCGCGGCGCGAAGGTCGCCATCCAGCTCGGCCATGGCGGCGGTCACACGCGCTCCGACGTCAATGGCGGCGAGCCGCCGGTCGCGCCGTCCGCCATTGCGCATATCGTGCAGGAAGGCACGACGGAGACGATCATCCCCGAAGCGATGTCGCTGGAGCGGATCGAGTGCGCCGTGGAGGCTTTCGCCGATGCGGCGGTGCGCGCGCAGCGCGCAGGCTTCGACATGGTCGAGATCCATGCCGCGCACGGTTACCTGATCTCGCAGTTCCTCTGTCCGGTGGAGAACCTCCGCCGTGACGCCTACGGCGGCTCGCTCGAGAACCGCGCCCGTCTCGGGCTGGACATCATCCGCCGTATCAAGCGCAAGGCGCCGGGATTTCCGGTGATCTTTCGCCTCAACGGCGACGACTTCGTGCCCGGCGGCATGACGCCGGAGGAGGCGCGACAGGTCGCGGTCTGGGCGGCCGAGGCTGGCGCCGACGCGATCCACGTCGCCGGCGGGCACTATCGCTCGAAGCCGAATG
>JAFKKS010000113.1 GCA_017304555.1 Hyphomicrobiales bacterium | reverse complement strand
TCCTGCGGGTCGCCGTTCATCCACTGATCGATCTCTTCCGCCGTGCTTATTATGACGGGCATCGCCTTCGGGTGAATCTCGGCAACCTCGGCGTTCGGCTCCGTCGTCAAGAATCCGAACAGATCATTGGTCGTCTCGCCTTCCTTGACCTTCCGGACCGACGTCCAATTCGTCCAGATGCCCGCAAAGCAGGCGAGGGGCCGACTTTCATTAAATGCGAACCAGACGTCGCCGCCGGCGGCCTTGTTGAACTCGCTAAACGACGTGAATGGCACGACGCAGCGCTGCTCAACAACGAGCCATCGCGCCCAATGCTTGCTCCGCGCATTGCGAATGTTGGTCACGCCGCTGTCAGGCTCGAGGCGCAGCAATTCCTTGAAGTCGACCGCCTTGCCTTTTGCTTCGAGCTTCTGCGCGCGCCGCTTCGTCGCTTCCATCAAAACGTTCTGCGGTGACGGCATGCCCCAGCGCGCCATCACAAGTTCGCGGCCCTCGGCGCCATTGCGCACGATCGGCGCGCGATAATCGGGAAAGACGCCGGGCAGCGGCGGCATGTTGCCGGCGTTGTCGACCATCGCCCGCGTATATTGCCGGATGGCCTCTTGGCTCTTCGTGATGCTGTAGAGATTGCACATGTCAGTCACGCGGCCAGTTCTGTTCCAAGAGCATGATGCCGTTCCTCAGGCGATCCTTCGGCCGGGTTGGGCCTTGTGGTGTCAACCCGATAATTGTGCTTTCATTCCCATAATGAGAACTGAAAGGGAATATTTGGACGAGCCTCTAGAGGTTGTAGGGTGGGGTTGGGCGCTTCCCACTAGCTAAGCGGGGCCGGAATCTCGCTCCGCCTCAATTTCTTCGGGCTCCTTTTTATCGGCGTTTGCGACTGACGACCGGGCCTGCTCATCAACCCGGAGCAGTTCATCAAGCTTCAGATGTATGGCTTGAGTGTCGCGGTGCTCGGCACGCTGTATGAAAAGGGTCATGGCCCAGGTCGCCAAGGTTGCGAATGCGTGCCAATCAAGGGTCGATGGTTCGAAGATGATCCAGCCAGCGGCGTAGACGAAGATAATCAGAAAAGCGCTTGGATGCGCGGTCCAAACGCCCAGGCGCGTCAGGACTTGGCCTATCGGCGCGCCGTTACTTTCCGGGCTCACGCCGCACGGCCTCTGCCAAATTGCCGACCTTCTCGATGGCGTCCTTCAACTTTTGCCGCGATACGCCGAGCGCTTTGGTCCAGTAATAGACCTCATGCTCTTCGCTGAGACTGATGCGCGCGCGATCCTGCGCGACACGGTCGGAGAGGTCGTCCGGCATGATCCTGGATCCCGGTCTTTGATCGGTAAAATAAACTCCAACTGCGTCACACAGTTCCGGAACGTCGGCCGTATGGGGGTGCAATTACAGCTTTGAGATATGGGCGACCAGCCGAGAGGACGCTGATAGCCGTCTCGCCTTCCTTCAGCAAAACGCCTTCTTGGCGGGCCAAATTACGCTAAGGGCTACGCGTGAATATCGGAATTGCGGCAACCCCGGATCAATGTGCCCCACGCCGCGTGGGTAGGATGAAGCAGCGCACTCTGGATAGACATCGATAGGACGATGATCATCCGTAATGTAGCGTTACATCTTGCTTATACTGAAGGGGTTCGACTGCAGTGGTGCGTCGCCGACTCTCTCATCCAGCCCTTGTGCTGGCGAACGGTTTCATAATGATCGACCCGCTCGCCGCGCCGGATGCGGGCAATAATCGCCGGCTAATCCGATTGCTAGATTGCTCGATCATAACGCACCACGGTGCGCCCAAATTGCGCGCGGCTCAATCCAGCTTTAGCTACCTTGACTACTTTTGGATATCGGAGCGCTTACGCGGCGGTCGGAGCACCCCGTAGTCCCGGGATTGGATGCCCGCATTTTCGACGACAGTGCCGGCCACTGCCAGCCCGTGCCGCAGGAGTTCCCGGACCGCGGCTGCCCTGCTTGGCATCCTGTGTGTAAATCTGAAATTGTCAACAGCCTTAAGTTCTTGAGGAGACAGCATAATCTGCAATCGCTCCTCACGACCAAGGCCAGCCTTTCGGCTCGTTCCCATCGCCAACACCATTGCGGCTGCATAGCAGTATTAGACAACAATACAAGAAACTAAGGCACTTACTCATTTTTTGCAAGATCACACCTTGGCCGTTCGATTTTGCTTGAACATCCGTCGAGGCGACCGCCTACTTGTTGGGCTCCCGGCTGTGCCGCCAAATTCGCCATTCAATTTGTGCATGTCGGCTGGTGCGCCTGCGTGCAATCAGAGGAACCATCAGCCGATTTTTATTTTAATCTCATCGGCAAGCATGGTCGGCCTGCACAAGTCGAGCATGGCGAGGACTTGCCTGACGACGTGGGATTGGCGCAAAGTTCTTCATCCCCGCAGACGGCCGGCCAGAAGATGCAGGATCGTGGCTTCGCCAAAATCCAGCCTGGAGCGTCGGGACATTCGCCCGGTCACCAGATGCAGGAAAAAAGGCAGCAAGGGTAGCGCACCCGGGGCGTCTGGCTACGCCCGGGTCACTCACAAGACATGCACAATTCAGTAGCGGCACCACTGGTAGCTCTTCGGCTAGCACAAAGAGCAAGTAGCTTCAAACCAAAGGCTGCCCCAGTAAGATCGGCAATCGTTGGGGCAGCCGCACTGCGACAGTGGAGGCAAAAAGCAAACTGCCTCGGCCTGTCGAGGACCGAGGCAGTTAAAGAGCCGACATTTCCGCGGGGGGACGTGGAGATGAGCCGGCATGCTCACAACGTGCTTCGATTAGATTGGTTCCGAACCAGCCGCTACCGGACCGCGCCATGGTGGGAGGAGGAACCTACGACTTTGACGGACGTTTCCTCCGCGAACAAACGAAAAAAGGAGCAGATGATGGGACGCGGCCTTTTGCTTTGGCTAATCGGAATTCCCTTGCCGATCATTCTGTTGATTTGGATTCTCGGCGGTTTGCACTGAACGCTGAGAATTGGCCGCAAAGAGAAACCCCGGCAGCCAGCCGGGGGTTTTGTTGGTGGTGAGCATATTGATTTCGTGCTGAAACGGACCGCCCACACCTCTCGCGCAGTGTGATTCCCCCGATTGGCGTTTCGTGCCAGAATTGATTAGCTGCCCCGGTAGCTCCGCGTTTCGCCATGGTCGAGCAGGGAGTCCAGCGACGAAATCTGTGCTGCCGATTGGTCCCACGCCTGAAGATGTAACGTCGATGCAGGCCGCCTTTGATGAAGCATGCGAACTCGCCGGATGCCTGGGCGATGACGAGGCCCGGGAAGCTATCGGGCTTCACATCATCGAGGGCGCGCAACGAGGCATTCGTGGTGTTACGTAGCTCCGAGATTATGCGGTGGTTCACCGAGTAGAGATCAAGGGCGCACGATTGAAACAGGATGCGGCCGATCTTGGCGTATCGCCGAAAATAATTCTTCTGTCATCAGAAGGCCAAAGAGATCATTGATCGTCTCGCCTTCATCTTCCGGACCGATGTCCAATTCGTCCAGATGCCTGCGAAGCAGGCGAAGGGCCGGCCCTCATTAACTGCGAACCAGATGTCGCCGCCAGCGGCCTTGTTGAACTCGCTAAATGACGTGAATGGCCGATCGGCTCGCGGTAATTGGAAGGATGCCTGGAAGCGGCGGCATGTTACCTGCGCGGTCGTTCATCGCGTGGGTATATTGCCTTACGGCCTCTTGGCTTTTCGTGATGCTATAGAGATTGCACATAGTCACCTGCCGCGAGGGCCGCCGCTCAGCTCCAAAAGCTGACAGCGTGCGCGGCCATTGTTGCCGCAGCGCAGAGATCGCTCCAGCGTCCATAGTGGCGTGTCGGGCGGATAGGTCAGTGCCGGGATGTCGACGGAATCCGGCACGTTGCAGGCAGGGCAGCGAAAGCGCAGGTGCATTGCACAAGATCATCGAAATTTGAATCCGATTACTCGACGCCTTGGGCGCGCATTGATGCGCTCCGAACGACGATGTCCTGCCTTCGTCGCACTTTAAAATTGGGAAGGCGGACGCTTACCCTCCGCTCCTCGACGTTTTCCTCTTGTTCGTGCGCTGGAATTCTCGATTTCCCGACTTCACGTAAAGTCGATCGAGTGCGCGAGCCACTGTAGTCTCCCCGACGTGCTCTTCAGGGTATAACTTGCGATTGATGAGTTGCGTCAGCCGCTTGATGGACTCCGTTGGTTTCCAACTCTTCTTCTGCTTGATATCCAAGATGACTGCTTCCACCCGATCGAGCTTGTTCGGGCGGCCTTGAGGGCGGCCATCGGAGCGCTGCCGTCGCCGGCGTGTTCGCAAAGCGCGCCGCGCATATTGCTCTACCTCCTCAAGGCGGAAGGCCAAGCTTAACCGCGACAAGTCCGCGGCAGATACCCTCCCGTTGCCGCTACTTTTGCGTAACGCGTCCACGAGATCGTCGTGGAGCCGATTGTGTCGGCGCAGATAATCGAAGGTCCCGCCGTCGGGGTGCTGCAGCATGGGGACTCGCTTCGTCTGATCGGGCATGAGGGTCATGATCGCACCGAGCCCGCCGCTCACCACGAAGGCATGGACATGACCTTCATCCACCCCTTTCCAAAGTGCCTCTACGGCCTTCGTCCGCGCCTCTCGCTCGCGGACGCTCAACCCGTTGGCTCGAAGCGAGCGAACCGTCGAACTCTCCATCTCGCCGGCAAACAGTGCGCGCTCGATGACGGCCGCTGCCTCGTAGCGAGAAATATAGCCCTCGGGCAAAAGCCTCATTATGCGGCTTCCCTCTCACCGCTCTGTAGCCGGGACATCATGTCGGCGACGTGAGCGCCCCAACGCTCCAGAGCCTCCTTACGCTCAGCCAGGAACTCATGGCGCTGGTATACGGCAGCCACGCCCGAGATCGTGCCCGACTGGTGATTGAGGATCTTGTCCGCGACGTGCGGGGCGATGCCGAGCCCGGCCATCCCGGATACACAGGTCCGTCGAAGATCGTGCAGTTGCCAATGGGTGACGCCGCAGACTTTGTCGAGCCTCTTCTTGTATTCGCCATAGCGTTGGAATGAGAACTGCGTGGCGGAGAATACAAAGGGCCCTGAGCGTTCTCGTTGCGCGATGATCCGCATCGCCTCTCGCGAGAGATGGATCGTATGAGGCTTCCCGTTCTTGGCGCGCCGGGCCGGCAGGACCCAAAGTCGCCGGCTGAGATCAAGCTCGTCCCAAGTCATTTGGGCGACCTCTTCACGGCGCTGACCGGTTAACGCCAGGAACTCGACGATGGCTCCGAAGGCGCCGCCGATCTGGCGCGTGCCACGCAACACCTGGCGCAGTTCATCATCGCTCAAGACCCGATCGCGTGCGTTGCTCTTGCCGGGCGACACAATTGCGAGTGCGGGGGACACTTCGAGGATCGCTCGTCCTCGACACCAGCTGAAGAACCGCTTGATGGCTTTGAGAAGCTTATGGCCCGAATAGGCGGTTCTTCTTGCCGCCATTGCGAACACGATGTCGCTGATGTCCCTCGGCTTGAGATCGTGGACACTTCGGCTTCCACACTTGGGCAAGAACTCTTGGCGCAAGAGCCGCGCGACCGGATCTCCTGAGCGGAGCTTTGAGAGGTGCTCCGTGATGAACGTCTCGACAAGGTCGTCGACCCGGTCGACAACGTGTCGGCGTCGCGCTTCGAGCTTCTCGGTCGCGGGATCACGTCCATCGAGGCGGGCCGCAAAAATACGCTGCGCGGCAGCGCGGGCCTGGTGCAGGGTGACGGAGCCATAACGCCCGATTGTGTACTTGCGTAGGCGCGAGCCGCCGCCCTTGGTGCGGTAGAGCACGATGAACACTTTGCGCCCCTTGGGCGTAATTTTGAGGCCGAAGCCGGGAAGAGCTGCATCCCAATGGACGGCATCCTTGGACTCGGGTGTGAGTGCATCGATGGCGCTCTTGGTCAGTTTGATGGTCGGCATGCCGGGGGTCCGCTACCTGATATCCATATAGGTAGCCTCGCAGAGGCTATCTCAGGAACGAACCTGACCGGTCTTCTCACGAACATCAAGCAAAATCAACGCGCTATGAACGATCGGGAATGAACGTCCACGTCTGGGAATGTCGCGCCCGAGAACTCGCAAGCCCCTGGCGCCTCCCGGGCGCTCCATCCCCTTTCGGGGAAACGGAGAAAAGGGACCCTCGGCGCGCCCGGCGCCGTAAACCTCGGGCGGATGTCGCGCGCCTGTCATTCCGGCCGAGCGCAGCGAGAGCCGGAATCCAGAATCGGCAACGATGCGAACAGCCGAGGCCGTGCATCTCACTGCTCCCGCTCAATCGTAGCGATGATGATTCTGGGTTCCGGCTCGCAGCGGCTAACGCCGCCTTGGCCGGAATGACGATCGAGAGGCTTGACCGCAATTACGACTGCGGCGCCGCGGCTTCGGCGTCGTCCGCGGTGCCGAGGCCGAGATAGATCGCCTGCACCTGTTCATTGTCCTCGAGTTCGTCGGCGGTGCCTTCGAGCACGGTGCGGCCGGTCTGCAGCACATAGGCGTAGTCGGCGATGTCGAGCGCGAGCGGGATCGACTGCTCCGCGAGGAGCAGCGTCAGCCCGTCGGAATGCAGCCGGTGCAGCGTCTCGTAGAGCGCTTCTACGATCGCCGGCGCGAGGCCGAGGCTCGGCTCATCAAGCAGCAGCAAGCGCGGCTCGCTCATCAGCGCGCGGCCCATGGCGAGCATCTGCCGCTCGCCGCCCGAGAGCGTGCCGGCGCTTTGCTTGCGCCGTTCGGCGAGGCGGGGAAAGAACGCATAGACGCGCTCGAACTGTGCGGCGAGCTTCGCCTTGTCGGTGAGAGCGGTGGCGCCGAGACGCAGGTTCTGCTCGACCGTTTGCGAGACGAACAGGCGCCATCCTTCCGGCGACAGCGCGAGCCCGTTGGAGACGATCGTGTAGGCCGGCTTGTTGGCGATGGATTCGCCGCGCCAGCGGATGTCGCCGTTCGCCGGGCGTGCGAGGCCGGCGATGGCGTTCAGGGTCGTCGTCTTGCCGGCGCCGTTCGAGCCGAGCAGCGCAACGACGCTGCCCTGCGGCACCTTGAGCGAAACGTCGGCGACGCCGACGAGATCGCCGTAGCGAACTTCGAGATGCTCGACGACGAGTTCGTCTGTGCCGCTCATGCCGCCGGCCCTCGCTTGCGCGCCCGCTTGCCATGGCCGTGGCCGAGATAGGCTTCGATCACCAATGGGTCTTTGACCACATCCTGCGGCTTGCCGCTCGCGATCACATGGCCCTGGTTGAAGACCAGAACGCGCGCGGTGAGCGTCATGATCACTTCCATGATGTGCTCGACGATGACGAGCGTGACGCCGGTTTCATGAATGCGGCGCACGAGCGTGATCGCCTGCTGCAACTCGCCCGGCGTCAGGCCGGCGAGCGCCTCGTCGAGCAGCATCAGGCGCGGGCCGGTTGCGAGCACGCGCGCGATCTCCAGCCGCTTGCGGCCGGGTGTGCCGAGCGAGCGGGCGCGCAGATGCGCATGCTCCCGGAGGCCCGTCATCTCGATGATCTTTTCCGCATGCGCGCGCGCGTCTGCGCGTCCGGGATGCCGCATGAAGGCGCCGACCATGACGTTCTCGAGGATAGTCATGTCCTCGAACGTCGCCGGCACCTGGAAGGTGCGGCCGATGCCGAGCCTGGCGTGCGTCTCGGTCGAGGCGTTGGTGACGTCCTGACCGTCGAACAGGATGGTGCCGGCGGTCGGCTCGGTGTCGCCGGCGAGGCAGTTGAAGAACGTCGACTTGCCGGCGCCGTTCGGGCCGATCAGTCCGATCACGTCGCCTTCCGCCACCGTCAGGTTGGCGTCGGCGACGGCGCGGAATTCGCCAAAATGCTTGGCGACATTCTTGGCTTCAAGGAGCATGGCTGCCGCTCCTCCAGCGCCGCGGCGCGTAAGTGTTCCACAACTCGACCAGGCCGCCCGGCTCGAAGCGGGCGAGCAGCACGATGATGCCGCCATAAAGAATGTAGGTGAGACCCGAGCCGCCGCCACCGAACCAGGTGTTGGTCGCGGTCTGCAGCGGGATGAGGATGATGGCGCCGATCAGCGGCCCGATCAGCGTTCCCGCGCCGCCAAGCGCGGCGATGATCAGCATCTGCACGGAGACGAGTATGCCGAAGCCGCTCTCCGGATCGACGAAGCCGGTCTTGATCGCATAGAGCGAGCCCGCGATCGAGGTGAAGGCGGCGCTGAGCATCAGGGCGAAAAGCTTCGTGCGCCGCACCGGAACGCCGAGGCTCTTCGCGGCGCGCTCGCCGGCTTTCACGGCGCGCATGTAGTAGCCGAAGCGGCTGCGCTGCACCTGCCACGTCACCAGAAGCAGGGTCGCGAGCACGCCGAGGAAGATGTAGTAGTAGGGCAGTTCGCTGGTGAAGGTGAGATCCCACCAGCCGCGCGGGATCGCCGGGCCGGAAAGGCCGATGGCGGCGCCGGCGAAATCCCAGGTGCCGACCAGCAGGCGGATCAGTTCCGCGACCGCGAGCGTCGCCATGCTGAAATAGTGGCCCTGCAGGCGGAACGTCGGCATGCCGACGATGACGGAGAGGACCAGCACGACCACGATCGCAATCGGGACGCCGAGCAATGGCGGCCAGCCGAGATGCGTGAAGACCATCAGCGGAACATAGGCGCCGACGCCGAAGAACATGCCGTGACCGACAGACACCTGTCCGGCATAGCCGCCGACGATGTTCCATGCGGAAGCGGAGATCGCGGCAAGCAGAAGCAGCACGCCGATGTCGCGGAAGAACGCGCTCTGGAAGACCAGCGGGTAGACCAGGAAGACGGCCGCGAGCGCGAGCCAGCCCCAGGCGATTTTCGACGTCGTTGCCTCCTTCAAGATCAGGCCTTCCCCATCAGGCCCTGCGGGCGCAGCCAGAGCAGCGCGACGAACAGGGCGTAGACCACGACGTCCTTGTAGATCGGGCCGAGATAGTAGGCGGAGAGCGCCTGGATCAGGCCGATGATGAGGCCGGCATACATCGCGCCGGGCACGCTGCCGAAGCCGCCGAAGGTGACGACGACGAACGCGGTCAGCCCGAACGTTTCACCGACCGACGGCGACCACGGATAGGACATCGCCATCAGCGCGCCGGCAATGCCGGCGCTGCCCGCCGACAGTCCCCATGCCAGGGCCTGCATGCCGTCCGGCCGGATGCCCATCAGCATGGCGGCGTTGCGGTCCTCAGCGACGGCGAGCAGCTTGCTGCCGATCGTCGTGCGCGTCAGCAGAAGATGCATCGCGATGGTGAGCGCCGCGGCGATCACGCCGGCGATCAGTTGCGGCACGGAGACGAGGATGCCGCCGATATTGAGGTTGCCGGAAAGCACCGTCTCAGGCATCGACACGACGTTTGCCGAAAACAGCCAGAACGCCGTGTAGCGCAGCAGCAGCGCCAGCCCGAAGGTCGAAAGAATTTGCGCCAGCATCGGCCCGCGCATGACGTGGCGGATCAGCGAAATGTAAATAATGACGCCGAGAACGAACAATGCGAGCAGCGAGGCGAAGCCGAACACGGCTGGGCCGCCGCCGAGCCAGATCGCCGCGAGCAGGGCGGCATACATGCCCAGCATGACGAACTCGCCGTGGGCGAAGTTGATGAAGTTCATCATGCCCCAGATCAATGTGAGGCCGGACGAAAACAGGGCGTAGATCGCCCCGAGAAGCAGTCCGCCGACGATCACCTGGAGAAGGAGCATGCAAGAGTCCGACGTGCGATGGTTGGTAGCTGTCGCTTTCCGGAGCGCGTGACTGCGCTCCGGAATTTCTCGTTGTCGCTAGGGCGCCAGCCGCGGAACTGTGCGCGGCCGAGGTGAGGCGCGAGCGCTACCTCCAGCCCTTCATCGGCCATTCCAGCTTGTTCTGCGTTCGGTCGAACGGCCACACGAGTTCGTAGCTGTCGCCCTTGAGCTGGATCAGGTAGGTGGACGCGAGAATGTTCTGGCCGGTGCCGTCGAACTTCACGCCGCGATAGCCCATCATGAGCTGGTTCGGCTTGAGATCGGTCGCCTTGAGCGCCGCCTGGATCTTCGCAGGCTCGGTCGAGCCGGCGCGGTTGATCGCTTCAGCGAGCGTGAGGAACGCCTGCAGGTCGCGGCCGGACGTATCGTCGAGATCGTGACCGGTTTTGGCCTTGTACATCTCGTTGATCTTGTAGCTCGTCGAGCCGGGCTTGCCGATGTCCCAGGCGCTGCGGTTCATGGCGCCTTGCGCGATGTCTTTGACAGCCGGAATGAAGGACGGATCGGAGAAGCCGGAATCGTCGCCGAGCACCATCGGCGGCGTGTAGTCCAGGCTCTTCATCGTCTTCATGTAGAGGATCGCGTCGGCCGTGTAGCTGATGAAGATCACGAGATCGGGCTGCTTGTCCTTGAGCTGCAGCACCTGCGCGGAAACGTCGGTCGAGCTGGCGCTGTAGGGAATGCGCGCAGCGACCGGAATATTCGCCTTCTTCGCCGCCCCCTCGATCGCCTCGGCGACCGACGTGCCGTAGTCGGTGTTCTCGTTGATGATCGCGATGGAGCGGATCTGCTTGCCGGCTTTCCGCGCGTCGGCGATGAAGCTCATATAAGCGTCGCCGAAATCGGCAGCGAGCGGGGTTACGCGGAAGGTCCACTTGAAGCCGCGGCCGGTGATGTTTCCGGCAACGGAATCGCCCACGACAAAGGGAATGCCATAGCGCTCGGCGACCGCCGTTGCGGTCAGTGCGCAGGACGATTGATAAGCGCCGACGAGGGCTTGCACCTTCTCCTGCGTGATCAGCCGCAGCGTTTGCTGTTGCGCAACGGAGGGATTTCCTTGGTGATCGACGGAGACCAGTTCGATCTTGGCGCCGCCAAGGCCGGGCAAGCCCGCACCTTTGGCGAGCGGAATGTCGCTCAACTCCGGGTGGTCATTGTTGACGATGTCGGTCGCAACTTCCACGGCCGCTTTCGCAGCCTGACCTGCCGCCGCGGCGTTTCCGGTCAAGGGGAAAAGAATACCGATCTTCACCGCGTCCGCGGCTTGCGCCACGGAGGCTCCCACAAGCGACGCGCCCAACAGCGCCGCCAACACAAAGGACGATTTCCGCAAAGTTCCCTCCCAAGTCACGCATTTCGGCCGTTCGCCGGTCCGCCGGCGACGTTCTTTTCGGCACAGTAGAAATGGCGCCCGGGTGTGTCAACGCGCCGCAGACGGGAGCATCTGGCAGGTCAGATGAGGCCTTCGCGTTCGAAATGCGTGCGCAGGAGGTTCACGTTGCGCCGGTTGGCGCGCCACATCACGTCGAACAGGTCGCCGAACAGCGGCACCACGCCGATGACACCGTCGAGGGCGACGTTGCCGGCCATCCTGGTGAGGACTTCGCGCGACGCGCCGAGACGGTACGCCTGATAGACGATCCAGCACGACAGAAGAGTTGTAACGGCGTCGCCGATGCCGGGCGCGAGCCCGATGATGCCGTCGACGCCGAAGCGGATGCCGAGCCCGGGAACGCGGATGGCGGTGTCGAGGATGCGCGAAAGCCGTTCGAGCCGCTCCAGCACCTTGCGCCGTGAGGCTGCGGTGACGCGCGGACGCGCACGGGTCTGCCAAGCACCAGCGGTGAACCAAGTGCCAGCCGTGAAACTGTAAGCCATCGCGATCCCGACCTTTCCGCGCTGCCACATAGGAAAGCGGCGGCGGATCGCAAGATCGATGGTGGTCGCAGGGCCGGGCCGAATGAAAGGTGCGAGGCTATGGTCTCGTCGTCACGCGGCGTATTTCGCGACCGCCTTCTCGTCCCACGCCAGGCCACTGCCGGGCTTGTCGGAAACGATGAGGCATCCATCGCGCAGCACGGCGGGCTCTTCGAGAACCGCGCTGGCCCAATCCATATATTCGAGCCAGTGCGCGGTCGGCGTCACCGCCATCAGGTGCGCGCTCACCTCCGGGAAGAGGTGAGATGACATCGGAATGTCGTGCGCGGCGGCGAGGCCCGCCGCCTGCATCCATCCGCTGACGCCGCCGATCCTCGCGAGGTCCGGCATCACAAGGTCGCACGCTTTGGCCGCGATCGCCTGCGCCATCGCCTGCGGGCCGTTGAAGTTCTCGCCGATCTGCACATGTACCTTGAGAGCCTCGGTGATCGCCGCGTTGCCCGCATAGTCGTCGTGGCGGATTGGCTCCTCGATCCAATAGATGCCCTCATCTTCGAGCGCGCGGCCGCGACGGATCGCTTCCGGCGTGTCGAGAGCCTGGTTGTAGTCGGTCATCAGCGTCACGGCACTGGGAAGCGCACGACGCACCGCGCGCGCGACGGCGACGTCCTCTTCCAGCGTCGCATAGCCAAGCCGCAGCTTGACCGCCTTGAGATCGCTCTCGAGAAGCTTCAGCGCCTCGTCGGCGGTCTTTTCCGGGCCCATGAGGCCGAGCCCGTTACTGTTGTAGGCCGGGATGGGTTTGGGGCTGCCGCCGAGCAGCGTCGCGAGCGGCTTGCCGGCGGCGACGGCGAGCGCATCCCACATCGCGCTGTCGATAGCGGAGAGCGCCATGCGCACCACGCCGGTGACGCCGATGAGAAGGAAGCGCCGCAGGAGATGTTTGGCGAGATCGGCAGGCGCCAGCGGCTGCCCTTTGATCATCGCGACGGCGTCCTCGATCACGGCGCCGATCACCCGTGGCCCGCCGGGATAGATTCCGAAAACGTAAGCGCGGCCGGTGACGCCTTCCTCGGTCTCGAGATCGATGAGCAGCAGCGGCGCAGTGCGGATGGCGCCAGCGCTGGTGCCGAGCACGAAGGTCATCGGAACGTTGACGGCGCGCGTGCGCACGCCACGGATCGTCAGTTTTGTCGCCGGCGCGGCGGAATTCAAAGCCATCGCTTCCACTTGAAATAGACGTAAGGAATAATCGCCGCGAGCACCATGAGGCCGAGCGCGAAGGGATAGCTATAGGTCCAATCGAGCTCGGGCATGTGCTTGAAATTCATGCCGTAGATCGATGCGATCAAGATCGGCGGTGTGAGCGCGACGGATGCGACCGAGAACAGCTTGATGATGTTGTTCTGCTCGATCGACACCATGCCGAGGACGGCGTCGAGCAGAAACTGAATCTTGTTGGTGAGGTAAGTCGCGTGGTCGGAGAGGGATTGGACGTCGCGCTGCATCACCTTCAATTGCGCGCGCATTTCCTTCGGCCACTTCATGCCGTCCATCTCGCTGGCGAGGAAGACGACCATCCGGCCGAGTGAGACGAGACTTTCGCGGACTTTCGAAGAGAGGTCGCCCTTGCGGCCGATCGAACGCATGATCTGGTTGTAGGTGCGAGAGCGATCGGTGCGTCGTGGCGTCGGTTCGAAGATCTGATGCGAGACGATGTCGACTTCGGCCGCGACCTTTTCCAGGATGTCGGCGGCGCGGTCGATGATGGCGTCGAGCAGATCCATCAACACCGTCTCTCCGCTTGCTGTCGCGGAACAGCTGCGCGCCAGCTTGTTCGAGATGATGGAGAAGGGGCGCGGCTCGTCGTAACGCACCGTGACCAGCTTCTTGCCCGCGAGAATGAACGTGACCGGCGTGGTCTTCGGCATGTCCGTGTCGGACTGACACATGAGCGTCGCCGTCATGTAGCGGGCGCCGTTCTCCACGTAGAGGCGGCTCGAGACCTCGATCTCCTGCATCTCCTCACGGGTCGGCACGGCGACGCCAAGCACGCGCTCGACGGTCCTGTCTTCCTCGGGAGTTGGGGAAACGAGATCGCACCAGATCACACCCTGCGGCGGCTCCGCCGAGGAGGCGACGCGTTCGAGCGTGGTTCCGTGTGGAACGTAGAAAGTCAG
>JAFKKS010000112.1 GCA_017304555.1 Hyphomicrobiales bacterium | reverse complement strand
GTCGCCGAGGCTGAAAAATGGGGCCTCGTGAATGCCATCTTCCCGGGCCCGCAGCTGATGACGGAAGCATTGGCGACCGCCGGGCGCATCGCCGCCAATGCGCCGATCTCGGTGCGGCAGGCGAAGCAGTCGATCAGCCGCGGCGGTAACATGTCGGTGTGGGACGGTTTGGCTTTCGAGATCGAGGCCTATAATCGCATGGTATCGACCGAAGATCGTCATGAAGGCATCCGGTCGTTCAACGAGAAGCGAAAACCGCAATTCAAAGGCCGGTAAAGGAGATTCTGCGATGCGCGAGAAAGCATTCATCCGCGAAGTGGGCCCGCGCGACGGCATCCAGATGGTCAAGACCATCCTTTCGACCGAGCGCAAGCTCGAGTGGATGCGCAAGGAGGCGGCGGCCGGCGTGAAGCGCTTCGAGGCGACGTCTTTCGTTCCGGCGAAGGTCGTGCCGCAGTTCCATGACGCCGCCGAGGTGGCGCAGGGCGCGCTGACGATTCCGGGGATCGAGCCGGCGGTGCTGGTGCCGAACCTCAAGGGCGCGCAGCGCGCGTTCGATGTCGGCGTGCCGAAGGTCAATTATGTTCTCTCGGCGAGCGAGATGCACAACCAGTCGAACGTGCGCCGCTCGACCGATGAATCGATCGAAGACTTCCGCCGCATCATCGCCGAGCGC
Organism: Hyphomicrobiales bacterium; assembly: GCA_017304555.1. Lineage (GTDB taxonomy): Bacteria > Pseudomonadota > Alphaproteobacteria > Rhizobiales > Xanthobacteraceae > JAFKKS01. The sequence goes on along the minus strand of JAFKKS010000112.1, from coordinate 13,200 downwards.
GACGCGCGTGGCCTGAAAGGTAAGGTCGAGATCGGCGCCGGCATCGCAACATCGTTCGGCTGCACCATTCAAGGCCCGGTGCCGGAGAAGCGCGTCGTTGAGATCGCGTCGCTGCTGGTCGAAGCGGGCGCGCAGGAAGTGAGCCTCGCCGACACGGTCGGTTACGGCAATCCGGCGCAGATCCGCCGCCTGTTCGCGGCGGTCACGAAAGTCGTCGGCAACGTGCCGCTCGCCGCGCATTTCCATGACACGCGCGGGCTCGGCATCGCCAATGTGACCGCGGCCGTCGATGTTGGCATCCGCCGTTTCGATGCCTCGCTTGCCGGTCTCGGCGGTTGCCCCTTCGCCCCGGGCGCGACCGGCAACATCGACACCGAGGACACGGCGTTCCTGCTGGAATCCCTCGGCTTCGACACCGGCATCGACATCGAGAAGTTGATTGCTGTGCGCCAGGAAGTGGAAACGTGGCTTCCGGGCGAGCGGTTCTTCGGCATGGTGGCGCGGGCCGGATTGCCGAAGACTTACCGCGATACCACGGCAGCCGCGGCGTAAGCTGCAGGCGCATAACGAAGACTAGGAGGACATCATGCCGGGATTGACGCAACAAGCGGCGCAGTTCGTCGCTTCAATGGACACGCAGGCGGTTCCTGCGCGGTGCTACGAGGCGGCGCGCATCGGCATCGCCGATTGTCTCGCGACCATGATCGCCGGCGCCAACGAGCCTCCGGTCGCGATTGTGCGTGATCTCGTGGCGGAAAATTCCGGGGCCGACGCGGCGCCGGAGGTGCCCTCCGGGCGCGGCCTCTCTCCGATGGATGCGGCACTGGTCAACGGTGTCGCCGGCCACGTGCTGGACTACGACGACGTGGCGATCGACGGACACACCAGTGTTGCGCTTGCGCCGGCGATCCTGGCCGAAGGCTGGGCGCTTAACGCCAGCGGCGAAGAAGCGCTTGCCGCTTATGTCGCCGGCTATGAGCTATGGGCCGCATTGCAGGCGCGTGAGCCCGGCGCCCTGCATGAGCGTGGCTTCCATCCGACGGCGATCTGGGGAACGCTCTCGGCGGCGGCCGCCTGTGCGCGGCTGCACAAGCTCGATGAGGAGCAGACAGGCCATGCGATCGGCATCGCCGCGTCGCTCGCTTCCGGCCTGGTGGCGAATTTCGGCACTATGACGAAATCGCTGCATGCCGGCCGCACGGCGCAATCCGGCGTTCTCGCCGCGCGCCTCGCCAAGAAAGGCTATACCGCTTCAGGCGACATCCTCGAACATCGCACGGGCTTCCTGCAGGCGCACTCACCGTCCGGAAAGCCGGATTTGCAGGGCGATATGAAGCTTGGGCGCGAATGGCGCCTGGAGGCGACCGGCGTCAACGTCAAGCGTTATCCGATCTGTTATGCGACGCATCGGGCCATCGACGCGATGATCGATTTGGCGACGGACAACGACCTCAAGACCGACGATGTCAAGGAGATCAAGGTCACGATCGGTGAGACGCAGCGGCTAGTATTACGAAACCGTAATCCGCAAAACGGGCTGGAAGCCAAATTTTCGATTGAATTCGCCATGGCGTCGGCCTTGGCTGCCCGCCAGGTCGGGCTTGCCCAATTGACCGATGAATTCGTGCGTCGCCCCGATGTGTCCGGCACTTTCAAGAAGGTTTCCATCTCGACGATGCCGACGGTCGGCCCCATTTTCTCGGAAAGCGATCAGGTTTCGGTGGTGCTGGGATCGGGGCGGACGATCGAACACGCACCCGTCCGTAATGCCCGTGGCAGTTGGGAAAATCCGATGTCGGCGGACGAATTCAAGACCAAATTCATGGACTGCGCGGAGCAGGCGGTCGGCAGCAACCGGGCCGTCAGCCTGTTCGAAAGTCTCATGCATCTCGAGGGCGCACCGACGCTCCGTGATCTGCCGCTGACCGCGATGCATTGACGCGCACGCGGGTCGTATATGTGTATGCGGCTCGCGAGAGTGTAAGACAATCTTGCAGTCCTATAATCCTGCTGCAAAAATGAACTGACGCTTCGCGGGACAGTGTGCTAGTCCTGCGTCAACAATATCGGCCTGCATGAAACGCGGCCATCAGGGAGGGAACGGGGTGGCTGCAGACACCACTGCGCTTGCCAGTACTATAGGCGCCGCTGGAACCGAGGCCGAAGGTGTGCGGCGCGAGCGCTGGCGGACGATCGGACGTATGGTCTGGTCGACACTGTTGCTTCTGATCCTGACATTCCTTGTCGTTTATCCCGTCGCCATGCTGCTGCTTGGCGCGCTGACGAATACCAATCCGGTTGTCGACGGATTCGGCGCGTTCCATCTTTCGCTCAAGAACTTCACCACCGTTCTGGAAAACCCGAACGTTCATCTGGCGCTTTTCAACTCCATGGTCGCGTGCGGCGGCGGCACCGCGCTCGCGGTGCTGATCGGGTTGACGTTCTCCTGGATCGTGGTGCGCACCGATACGCCATTTAAGGGCTTTATCTCCGCCGTCAGCATGATCCCGCTGTTCGTGCCGCCGCTCGTCGCCGCGGTCGCCTGGTCGATCCTCGCGTCGCCGAAGAGCGGGCTTATCAATACGTTCCTGAAATGGTTCGACATCGACTGGCGCTTCGACGTCTATACGATGGGCGGCCTTATCGTCATTTTCGGGATTTACTACGCACCCTACGTCTACATGTTCACGGCGTCGGCGCTGCGGAACATGGACCCCTCGCTGGAGGAAGCGGCGGAAATTTCCGGCGCCAGCGCGACCAAGACGCTCTTCACCATCACGTTCCCGCTGATCGCGCCGGCGATCATCTCCGGCACGCTGCTTTCCTTCGTCGTGATGCTCGGCATTTACGGTATTCCCGCCGTGCTCGGCACGCCGGGTGATGTACCGGTTCTCACGACCTACATCTTCAAGCTCACCAACTGGTCGCCGCCGCTGTATTCGACGGCCGCGTCCGTCGCCATCATCCTGATGATCGTGACCGGGTTCCTGGTTTGGCTGCAGCAGCGCGTGATAAGCGCGAAAAGCTATATCACCGTGGCGGGCAAAGCGTTCCGGCCTGGTGTCACGCGGCTCGGGCACTGGCGGTATTTTACGCTCGGCCTTGCGGTCATTTATCTCTTCGTCGTCGTCATCTTGCCGACGCTTGCGATCGTAGTCGCTGCGTTCCGCAAATTTCTTTTCATCCGCAACGTCGCAAGCCTGTTCGACATGAAGCAGTATTCGCTGATTCATTTCGAGCGGCTGTTTGAGAATCCGTTGGCCATGCGTTCGATCTGGAACACCATGGAGGTCGGCGTTGTCACGGCGCTCGTCGGCGGCGTGTTTGCGTTCGCCATCGGCTACACCGTCAACCGCACCAATCTCGGCGGCCGCAAGGTAATCGACGTGATCGCGACCATTCCGGTCGCGATCCCTGGCCTCGTCATCGGTGTCGCTTATCTGTGGGCGTGGATCGGGCTACCCGGTGGCCTTTACGGCACCATCTGGATTCTCGCGCTTGCCTTCATCGCGCGCTTCATGCCGGACACGATCAAGGCGCTGTCAACTTCGCTGCTCCAGATCCACCGCGAGCTTGAAGAGGCTGCATGGATTTGCGGCAAGGGCATGCTCGGCACGATCCGCACGATCGTGCTACCGCTGGCGCGGCCCGGCGTGATCTCGGCGATGACGCTCTTGTTCATTCTTGCGATCCGTGAACTCGGATCGTCGCTGTTTCTCTACACCAGCAACACCATGGTGATGGCGGTGCTGCTCCTCGATTATTACGAGGGCGGAAACGTCGGCATCACCGCCGCGTTCAGCTTGGTGCAGACCATATTGCTCGCCGTATTGATCGGCGTTGCAAACCTGATGTCGCGTGGGGGCGCGGGAGACGGCATCAAGCAGGCAAATTAGTCCTTAGGAGTAACGGGAGATTATGGAATGAGTGAATTCAAACTGTCGCGCCGTCAGTTCGGTGCGATCGCGGGAACCGGCGTTGCTGCGGCGATGCTCAACCTGCGGCCGTCATGGGCGGCTACATATGGGTCGGACGAATTGATCGCTGCCGCCAAGAAGGAAGGCAAGATCGTCTACTACACGGCCGACTTCACTGAGCCAGAACAGGAAGTCATTAAGGCTTTCAACAAGCGCTTCCCGTTCGTGTCCGTCGAAATGGTGCGGGCGCCCGGTGGGCAACTCATCACGCGCATCAAGACGGAAGCCGCTGCTGGCAAGCTTTTGGCTGACGTCATCAACCACTCCGATCGCGGTCTGATGAAGGGCATCGAGGATCTCTTCCAGGACTACGCGCCGCCGAACGCGGCGGACTACCGGACGGACGTCGCCATCTCTCCGAAGATCTGGCCGAAGTCGGCGCTCGGCTGGTCGATCGCCTACAACACTGAGCTGGAGAAGAATCCTCCGAAGTCGTGGATGGATCTTTGCAAGCCGGAATACGGCCCGAAGAAGATCGGTCAAGTCGTCGGCCCATCGGGTGGCACGACCTGGACCCGCATCATGTTCGAGCGCCAGACGTTCGGCGATGACTACTGGACGAAGCAGGCGGCGACACAGCCGATCCTTTATCCGTCCGGTGCGCCGACCTCGGACTCGCTGGTGCGCGGAGAATGCTCGATCGCGGTGCTGCTCTACAACATCGCGTACATCAAGAAGCGCGACGGTGCTCCGATCGAGATCAACTTCCCGACGGACGGCGTGCCGCTCAACTTCTACGCCACCGCGATCAGCAAGACGGCGGCAAACCCGAATGCGGCCAAGCTGTTCATGAACTGGTGTCTCTCCGAAGAGGGCCAGGAACTGCCGATCAAGAGCCTCGGCTATCTCTCGGGACTGAAGAAGCCGCCGGTCAACCCGCCGGGCTGGGATCCGAAGGTTGTGAAGACCTGGGTTCCGAACTTCGAGCAGTACGTGAAGCTTCGCGAGGATTGGATCAAGGATTGGAACAAGGCTTACGGCTATCGCCAGTAAGCTTGACGACACAGAGGCCCGGGCGGTATGCGCCCGGGCCTCGCCGACCACGTTCTTGCCGTAAGCTCGTTTTCGCCGCGATAGCTGACAGGTGGGTCATGAATTTTCGTCTTTCTTTGCTTTCTGCGATCGGCGTCGCGGCTCTTTTGACCGCGCCCGCGTTTGCACAGGATAAGTCGCTGGAAAAATTCGGCTCGCCCGAACTCATCGCTGCCGCCAAGAAGGAAGGCGCGATGGTGCTCTACACGGCGAACATCGCCGAGACGGAGCAGGAGGTCATCAAGGCGTTCAACAAGCGCTTTCCTGAAATCAAGGTCGAATTGCTGCGCGCGCCCGGTGGGCAGCTCATCACGCGCGTGAAGACGGAAGCATCGGCCGGAAAATTGCGCGCCGACGTTGTCGATCATTCTGATCGTGCGTTGATGAAGGGCATCGAAGATCTTTTCCAGGACTATGCGCCGCCGAATGCATCCGAATACATTCCCGAGGCGAGCCCTTCGAAGAAGCTCTGGCCGCGCGCGACCCTCGTCTGGTCGATCGCGTACAACACGGAGCTGGTGAAGAACCCGCCCAAATCTTGGATGGACCTCACCAAGCCCGAGTACGGGCCGAAGAAGATCGGCCAGGTGATCGCGCCGTCAGGCGGCACGACCTGGACACGCTCGATGTTCGAACGCAAGGTAGTCGACAAGGATTATTGGAAGAAGCAGGCGGCGACCGAGCCGGTTCTCTTTCCCTCCAATGCGCCGACATCCGACGCACTGGTGCGCGGCGAAGTGCAGATTGCGCCGATCCTCTACAATGCGGTGCTGCCCAAGCAGCGTGACGGCGCGCCGATCGGAATTCTTTTCGGCAAGGAAGGAGCGCCGGTCACTCCGTTCTCGGCCGGCGTTACCAAGACAGCCGCGCACCCGAATGCTGCCAAGCTTTACCTGAACTGGTGCCTGTCGGACGAAGGACAGGCCTTCATGATCAAGGAACTTGGCAATCTCACCTCGCTCAAGAAGGCGCCCTTCTATCCGGAGGGGTTCGATCCGAAGGTCGTGAAGGTCTGGATTCCGAATTTCGACGAATTCGTGAAGCTGCACGACGAATGGATCGCGGAGTGGAACAAGATCTACGGTTATCGTCAGTAACGCCGTAGAGAAGACAATTGAAGTCGTAGCGCGGCTGGCACGTTAGTGCCCGCCGGCCCTTCCGGATAAGGAAGAGTCGACGAGGAGAAGAAAGAATGTCGGCCGAACTGAAGATCGAAAATCTTCGCAAGCAGTTTTCGGTGGGGCGCCCCGCCATCGACGATGGCAGCTTCCGCATCGAAGCGGGAGAGATCGTTGTGTTGCTTGGTCCCTCAGGCTGCGGCAAGACGACGACGCTGCGCTGCGTCGCCGGGCTGGAGCATCCGACCGATGGGAGGATCTCCATCGGTCACGACATCGTGTCGGACCCCGCGCGCAAGCTGTTGGTTCCGCCGCGGCTTCGCAATGTCGGCATGGTGTTCCAGTCCTACGCGGTGTGGCCGCATATGACCGTGGCGCAGAATGTCGCCTATCCGTTGAAACAACGGAAAGTCTCCAGTGCCGATATCGAGAGCAAGGTCGCCGAAGTGCTCGAGGTCGTCGGGCTGGGTGAATACGCCAAGCGGCCGGTCGTTTCTCTATCCGGCGGACAGATGCAGCGCGTGGCGCTAGCGCGCAGCCTCGTTTATAAGCCGCAGCTCTTGCTGCTCGATGAGCCGCTCTCGAACCTCGACGCCAAGCTGCGTCTTCGCCTTCGCGATGATCTGCGCCGCATCATCAAGCAGACCGACGTGACGGCCCTCTACGTCACGCACGATCAGGCCGAGGCCGTGGTCCTGGGCGACCGGATCGGCGTCATGCGCGACGGCAAGCTGTTGCAGATGGCCTCCTCGGTCGACCTCTATAACCGGCCGTCCGATCTGTTCGTCGCGAACTTCACCGGCGCATCCAATACGCTCGGCGGCAAGGTGATCGAGCGCAACGGCGACTACGGAAAAGTGCAGGCCCCGTCCGGCCAAACGCTGACGGCGTGGATGCCGCCGAGCGTCAAGGCGGGTGAAGCCGTCAAGATCGCGGTGCGGCCGGAGAATGTTCAACTCGGCGTCGACGCCACGTCAGTGCCCAATCGCTTCGCCGCCAAGGTCGCGGCGCAGCACTATCAAGGCGTGCAGACGATCTACGAGCTTTCGGCGCTCGGCGGGAAACTTGAGGCGCTGGAGCTTGGCACCCATCCGCGCTACGCCGACGGCGCTGACGTGGACATCGTTATCCCGCCGTCGCTGTGCTGGGCGTTCCCGGCCGACGAGAAGGCCGTGATCGAATAGGTTGCCGTCGACGAAAGTGCGGCCCGGTTCGCTGGAAGCGGGTCGGCCGCGTCGAGACGACGCGGGCGCCCGACATGGGCGCCCATTTTATTATCGGTCCAGCGCTTCCGTCGCGATGATCTCGATGCCGAAGCCGGCGACGCCGACATAGGTCCGCTGCGTCGAGGACAGCAGGCGGATCGACGAGATGCCGAGATCCTTCAGAATCTGCGCGCCGAGCCCGACCTCGCGCCACTCGCGCGTGCGAGCGGCTTCTGTGCCCGTCTCCTCACCATCTGGGACGGCGACGATGGGAACGCCGGCCGTCCCGTCGCGTAGGTAGACGATTACGCCGCGGCCGGCCTCTTTGAAGCGTGCGAGCGCCGCGCGGATCGTCTGCGCGCCACCGAACACGTCGCCGATGACGTCGGCCCGATGCAGACGGGCGGGGACATTTTCGCCGTCGCCGATTTCTCCATAAACGAACGCCATGTGATGCGTCTGATCGAACGGCGTGACATAGGCGTAGCCACGCATCGGGCCAATTTCGCTGTTCACTGGAAATTCGCCGACGCGCTCGACCAGCTTCTCGCGCGCCTGCCGATAGGCAATCAATTCCGCGATCGAAATTCGCTTCAACCCGTGCTGCGCGGCAAAGTCGTCGACTTCGCGCCCGCGCATCACCGATCCGTTGTCGTTCATCAGTTCGGCGAGCACGCCGACCGAAGGCAATCCGGCGAGCTTGCAAAGATCGATGCAGGCCTCCGTATGTCCGGAGCGCATCAGCACGCCGCCCTCTTTGCCGACAAGCGGAAAGACGTGGCCTGGCCGCACGAAATCTCCCGGGCCGGCGTTGCCGTTTGCGAGCCCGCGCACCGTCGCGGTGCGATCCTCCGCGGAAATGCCGGTTGTGGTGCCGTGTTTGAAGTCGACGGTGACGGTGAAGGCGGTGCCAAGCGGTGCGTCGTTGAGCGCAACCATCGGGTCGAGGCGCAGCCGCTTCGCCTCCTCGAGCGAGAGCGGTGCGCAGACGATGCCGGAGGTGTGCCGGATGATGAAGCCCATCTTCTCGGGCGTGCACAATGACGCCGCGATGAAAAGATCGCCTTCGTTCTCGCGGTCATCGTCATCGACGACCACGACAAGCTCGCCGGCCTTGAAGGCGGCGATGACCTGCTCGACATTCGATTGCGGGAGACGCACGGCACTCTCCAATCTGGCAAAAGACGTTGAAGCTCAGCGGCTGAACGGCCAGGTCGGCCCGTCGCCCACCTGACCCCGATGACGCAGATAGTGATCGGCGAGCACGCATGCGACCATGGCTTCTCCGATCGGCACGGCCCGGATGCCGACGCAGGGGTCGTGGCGTCCCTTGGTCACGATTTCGGTTTCCTCGCCGTAACGGTTCACCGTGCGGCGCGGGTTGAGGATCGACGACGTCGGTTTGACGGCGAAGCGCGCCACGACCGGCTGGCCCGTCGAGATGCCCCCCAAGACGCCGCCGGCATGGTTGGACAGGAAGCGCGGCCGCCCGTCGTTGCCCATGCGGATCTCGTCGGAATTGTCCTCGCCTGAATAGGCGGCCGCCGCGAAGCCGGCGCCGATCTCGACGCCCTTGACGGCGTTGATGCCCATCAGCGCGCCGGCAAGGTCGGCGTCGAACTTCCCGTAAACGGGCGCGCCAAGCCCCGGCGGCACGTTCTCGGCCACGACCTCGACCACCGCGCCGGCGGACGATCCGCTCTTGCGCGCGGCATCGAGAAAGCCGGTCCACACCTCGTCCATCGCGGCGTCGGGCGAAAAGAAGGGGCTTTGAGCGACGTGGTCCCAGTTCCAGCGACTGCGGTTGATCTTGTGCGGCCCGATCTGGATCAGCGCCGCGCGCACGATCATGCCGGGCACCACTTTACGGGCGACGGCGCCGGCCGCCACGCGCGCCGCCGTCTCACGCGCCGAGGAGCGTCCGCCGCCGCGGTAATCGCGCAGCCCGTACTTCACGTCGTAGGTGAAATCGGCATGGCCGGGCCGGTAGACATCCTTGATCTCGCTGTAGTCTTTCGATCGCTGGTCGACGTTCTCGATCAGCAGCGCGATCGGCGTGCCGGTCGTGACCTGCGCGCCGCTCGCCTCGTCGCGCATCACGCCGGACAGGATTTTCACCTCGTCCGGCTCGCGCCGCTGCGTGGTGAAACGCGACTGTCCCGGGCGGCGCTTGTCGAGATGCGCCTGGATTTCGGTAGCTTCCAGCGGGATACGCGGCGGGCAGCCGTCCACGACACAGCCCAGGGCCGGGCCGTGGCTTTCGCCGAACGTGGTGAAGCGGAACAGATGTCCGAACGTATTGAATGACATGGCTTTGCTCGCAGCGGGCGTTGGTAGCCCGCGCTGCTTAACCGGTCAAATCGCAGCCGCCGCGTGTGGTTAAGACCGGATGCACGAGGGAGGAACGGTCGGCTATTGACGCCTCTTGCCGAGCCGCTTGATCGCGGCGTCGAGCGGGCGCTCGCTGTCGCAGTACTCCGCCCAAGCTTTTGATTTCTTGAGGAGCGCCGGCACTGTGCGCAGCGTGTAGCGGGTGGGGTCGAGGTCGGCGCGCGCCTGCGCCCACGTCAGCGGCATCGACACGGTGGCGCCGGGCCGCGCTCGCGGTGACAGCGGCGCGACCGCCGTCGCCATGCGGTCGTTGCGCAGATAGTCGAGGAAGATGCGGCCGGTGCGCAGCTTCTTCGCCATGTTGACGACGTAGCGGTCGGGATTGTCCGCCGCGACCTGCTCGCACACCTCGCGCGCGAAGGCCTTGGCCGCCGGCCAGTCGACGCCGCCCCGCTTCGCGGCGGCAAGCGGTGTGACGACGTGCAGTCCCTTGCCGCCGGTGGTCTTGTAGAACGTCACGAGCCCGAGCACCTCGAGGCGGTCACGCATCTCTTTCGCCGCGTCGACTACGGCGGAGAACGGGACGTCGGGCCCGGGATCGAGGTCGAACACCAGCCGGCCCGGCAGGTCCGGCTTGAATGGCTGGCAGTTCCATGGATGCAGTTCGAGCGCGGCGACCTGCGCCACCGCCGCCAAGCCCTCAACGCGGTCGATCTGCAGATACGGCTCGCGGTCGCCGGCGATGGTGACGAGCGTGAGGAGGTCAGATGTCCCCTTCATGGCGTGGCGCTGGAAGAACTGCTCTTCGCCGATTCCGTCCGGCGCCCGGACGATCGAGCACGGCCGCCCCTTGAGGTGCGTGATCATCCATTCGCCGACCGCCGCGAAATATTCCGCGAGGTCACGTTTTGTCACCGGCTCGCCGTCACCCGCGTCCGGCCACAGCGCCTTGTCGGGGTTCGACAGCGTGACGCCCATCACGCTCGCATCGCGCGTGTTCGCGGCTTTCGATGCGCGCGCTTTTGTCGGCTTCGGAACAGTGGTCTTCGTCGCCTTGGCTGGCATCTCGGCCTCCACATCTTGCGACGGCTTGTCCTCGCGCAGGCCTTTAAACGCAGCCTGCCGCACCATGCCCGATCCCGTCCATCCCGCGAATGCGATCTCGGCGACGAGCTCCGGTTTCACCCAGGTGATGCTGGCGTCCTTCTTCGGTGAGCCAGCGCCGCTGAACGACGATGTCTTGCTTTCAAGCGCCTTCAACCGCGGAAGAAGCTGTTTGATTTTGGCTTGGCTGTAGCCGGTGCCGACGCGGCCGATATAGACGAGACGTTCGCCGCGATAGACGCCGGCAAGAAGCGAGCGGAACTTGCCTTTCGTCGTCGTCCATCCGCCGATCACCACCTCGTGGCCATTACGACATTTCGCTTTCGTCCAGGTATCGGCGCGGCCGGAGCGGTATGGCGCGGTGAGCTTCTTCGAGATGATGCCTTCGAGATTGAGCTGACACGCCGATTCCCAGACGTCGCGGCCCTCGGTTTCGAAATGCTCGACATAACGCAGGACTGCGGCGCTCTTCTTCGGCCGTCCCGCCAGCATCTCCTGCAAACGTGCCTTGCGCTCGGACAATGGCTCCTGCCGGATATCCTCGTCGCCGTTGAACAGAAGATCGAACGCGAAATAGATCAGGTCGTCGGTGCGGCCCTCCGACAATGCGGCTTGCAAGGTCGAAAAATCCGGCTCGCCCTTGTCGTTGAGCGCGGCGATCTCGCCGTCGATGATCGCGTCGGGCAGCGCGGCGGCGGCTTTCGCGATGGCGTCGAACTTCTCCGTCCAGTCGAGCCCCTTGCGCGTCTTGAGGGAAACCCGGCCGCCTTCGACACGAAGCTGGACGCGGTAGCCGTCGAACTTGATCTCGTGCCCCCAGCCGGGACCACTGGGTGGCCGCTCGACCGATTGGCACAATTGCGGCGAAACGAAATCGGGCAGCGTGACGGCGCGCGCGCTGGCTCGCGAAGGAACCTTTGCGCGCAGCGCCGCTGTACGCTTGCGCGTCGTCCGCTTTTCCGCCGCGAGCCCCTGTGTGGAATCCCACACCGCGTCCTTTTTGACCGCTCCCTTGGCAGCGGACATGAAGAGCGTCGGCGCCCTTCCTTTGCCGGCCGCGATGGCCTCCATGCTGCGTCCGGAGGCGACGGACTTATCCTCGGCGAGGAGGGCGTCGGCGCCGCCCTCGACCGCATGATCGTCGCGATGCTTGATCAGCAGCCAGTTCGTGCGCTTGCCGCCGGTGCGATCGTGCTTCATGCGCACCAGCACCCAGCTGCCGTGCATCTTCTTGCCGTGGAGCATGAATTTGAGATCGCCGTCGGCGAGCGCCTTGCCCGGCGGTGTGTCGCCTTCCGGCTCCCAATAGCCGCGGTCCCAAAGCATCACGGTGCCGCCGCCGTATTGGCCTTTCGGGATCGTGCCTTCGAAATCGCCATAGGCGAGAGGGTGGTCCTCGACTTCGACCGCGAGCCGCTTATCGGCGGGATCGGGCGAAGGCCCACGCGTCACCGCCCAGGATTTGAACACGCCGTCGAATTCGAGCCGCAGGTCGTAATGCAGCCGTGTCGCGTCGTGCTTCTGGATGACGAAACGCCGGCGCTTCGAGCGCGCGGCCCGCGACGTGTCGCTCGGCTCGTTCGTTTTCTCGAAGTCTCGCTTGGCGCGATAGGGCGCCAGTTTCTTTTTCGCCACGAGGAGTATCCCGCAAGGGAGGAGGCCGGCAGAACGAATGATCGGAAGTCAATTCGCGGCGGTTCGCCACGGTTCCTTTGCGGCAAATCCGCGCCCGGAAATATGTCGGAAATTTGGGAACCGGGGAATGCAAAGCCGCGTTGCCTTGATGCCGTGACGGAGCGCGCGGCTCCATCTCCATTGCAGCGAGGCGGCCATGAGCGAGGTCGTATATCGTCTTCAATATTTCGTCCGCAACGACGCGGGCGAGCTTGCCGCCGGCCACTGCGAATGTGCTGCGAACGGCGACGATCCATCCGGCGACGAACAGGATAAGAATTGCGAGGCCTACATCGACGATAAGAGCAACCGTCATGCTGGCGGCCTCTCCTGCTGCGCCAATCGGGCAATGAGCTGAGAGACCGTTGAGCTTGAGAACTGCACAAGAACCCAGACACAGACGATTTTGAGAGCGAGAATACCGTCGGCCCACGGTAGAAGTCCGAGCGCCACGAGACCGAGACCCAGATTGTCCGCCTTCGTTAACGCGTGCAGACGCGTCAACGTATCTGGAAATCGAATAAGACCGACCGTGCCAGCGAGAAAAAAGAAAGCGCCAAATGTAACCGCGACGATCGTAAATATGTCTCGCGCCAAGAGTAAGGTCATTGCCCGATTTCACTCCTGGTCCTGTCGATCGCCGGAGCTTGTGGCGAACGCGATCGAAGCGAATGCGGCGAGTAGCGCCAGCGCGAGCGCGACGTCGATGATTGCGGGTTCGCTCACGGCGGTCGCCATCAATAGAAGCGCTGCGATGCC
>JAFKKS010000420.1 GCA_017304555.1 Hyphomicrobiales bacterium | reverse complement strand
GCGGCGCGTCGCCCGAAAGATCCATCGCAAGTCTTCGCGAAACGCGTCGTCGACGTCTGCGGCGCGCTTGCCGCGCTCACGCTGCTTTCACCGATGCTGATCGGCGTCGCCGCCGCGATCAAGCTCACCTCGCGCGGCCCCGTCTTCTTCAAGCAGGGGCGCTACGGCTATCGCAACCATCGCTTCCGCATCTACAAGTTCCGCACGATGTACACGCATCTCGCGGATCGTTCGGGACGACAGCAGACGGTCGACGGCGATGCGCGCATCACGCCGCTCGGTCGCTTCCTGCGGCGCACGAGCATCGACGAGCTGCCGCAGCTCATCAACGTGCTCAGGGGCGACATGTCGCTCGTCGGCCCGCGCCCGCACGTTCCCGGAATGCTGGCCAGCACACGTCTCTACGAGGACCTGATCCCGTACTATTTCCAACGGCACAGCGTGCGCCCGGGCCTCACCGGCCTCGCGCAAATCAACGGGTGCCGCGGAAGTACGGCGCAAGCGTCCGCCGCGATCAACCGGATCGACTACGACTTGAAGTATATCGAGACATGGTCGTTGTGGCTCGACGCCAAGATCCTGGCCCGCACGGTCCGCAAGGAAGTTCTTGCGGGCGGAAGCTAAGACGCTCTCGTGTGGCGGTTCAGGAGTTCGCTTAGGCGAACCTCGGGATCGAGATACTAGCCAGACGCGCGCGAGAGCTTATTCTCTCCGCGAATCGTTGCGGCCGCCGTCCGGCGGGCGATGATGCAGCGCTGAGGCGGCAGCCTGCGGCGCGGGGGAGACAGAGTTCAGCATGGCTCATCGCCTGATCGTTCCGATCATCCTCGCCGGCGGCGCCGGCGCGCGGCTGTGGCCGGTTTCGCGCGACGCGCTGCCGAAGCAGTTCCTGCCGCTGTTCGGCGAACTCTCGACCTATCAGCAGACATTGCAGCGGCTGAGCGACAAGACGCGGTTCGCCGACCCGATCGTCATCACCGGCCCGCAATTTCACTTCTTCGCGCGCCATCAGGCGGACGCCGTCAACGCCAAACCGTTGATCATCGTCGAGCCGGCGCGCCGCGATTCGGCGGCGGCGCTCGCGGCGGCAGCGGAAGTCGCGCGGCGCAGGGATGCGGACGCCGTGGCGCTCGCGGTGGCCGCCGACCACGTCATTCTCGACCCCGAACTGTTCTGCGAAGCCGCCATCGCCGGATTCGACGCCGCCGATAACGGCCACATCGTCACCTTCGGCATCAAGCCGACGGAACCGAAGACGAATTACGGCTATATCCAACCGGGCGCGCGCGTTGGCGAGAGCGATGTCTTCGCGGTCGACACGTTCAAGGAAAAACCGGACCGTGCGACGGCGGCGCGCTATATCGCCGACAACTACTATTGGAATTCAGGCAACTTCCTGTTCCGCGCGGAGACGCTGCTTTCCGAGCTTGCGGCATTCGAGCCGGCAATCGCCGCCGCCGTCACGCAAGCGGCCGACAAAGCCGTCGACGATCTCGGCTTCCTGCGCCTCGACAAAGAAGCTTTCGAAGCGTCGCCGGCGAAATCGATCGACCACGCGGTGATGGAGCATACGAAACGCGCGGCCGTGGTGGCGGGCAATTTCCGCTGGTCCGACATCGGTAGCTGGGATTCGCTCTCGGAACTCTCGCCGCCGGACGGCGACGGCAACATCTTCCACGGCGACGTGATCGCGAGCGACGCCACGGGCTGCCTCGTGCATTCGAACGGGCGGCTGACGACGCTGCTCGGCACCAAGGATCTCGTCGTCGTCACAACCTCCGACGCCGTGCTCGTCGCCGATCGCGCGCGCACGCAAGGCGTCAAGCAGCTCGTCGATACGCTGAAGCAGGCGGGACGCACGGAGGCGACCGACCATCCGCAGGTACATCGGCCGTGGGGCTATTACGAATCGATCGACAACGGCGACCGCTTCCAGGTGAAGCGCATCGTCGTTTCCACCGGCGGGAAACTGTCGCTGCAGAAGCACGCGCATCGCGCCGAGCATTGGGTGGTCGTGCGCGGCACGGCGGAAGTCACGATCGGCGAGACCACGCAGCTCGTGCACGAGAACCAGTCGGTCTACATCCCGATCGGCAGCGTGCACCGCCTCGCCAATCCGGGGAAGATCCCGCTGGAACTGATCGAGATCCAGACCGGCAGTTATCTCGGCGAGGACGACATCGTGCGTCTGTACGATATGTAGCGGCGGAGTTGAGGTGCTTTC
>JAFKKS010000111.1 GCA_017304555.1 Hyphomicrobiales bacterium | reverse complement strand
CGACGCGGAAGCCGCGCGCCTTGAGCTCCGTGATGGCCTGCACGATCGAGCGGTCGGCCGGCGCGCCGCCGAGCAGCGGACCGAAACTGTCGGAGGAGACCACGTCGGCACCGGCGCGACTAGTCCCGGAGACCTGCCAGCTCCAGGGCGTGTTTGCCTTGGCGGCAAACTCGATCTTCGGCTTGATCTGGCAGGTGCCGCAGCGCAGGTCGGTGCCGTGCCAGGCGACGACGAGCGAGACGGTGTCGATGTTCGGCGCGCCGGACTGCAGCTGGTCGAGCGAGACCAGGAGGTCCGGCTTGCCGATGCTGCCGTGCCGGTTCTCCGCGATGGTGTGGCCGAACCCGTCGCCGCGGTAGACGCTGTCGGTCGCGTAGACGAACTCGCCAAGGCTCGGAATGAGGGTGACGCCGGTGAGGATATCCTCGAGGCGGATGCCGTTCGCGGCGGGCCTTCGGATCACCTCGACGGTGATCTGGGGGATGCGGTTGCCGAACTTCTCGACCGGCATCTCCTCGAAGACGAGATACGCAAGCCCGCGGAAGCCCGGCACGTTGCCGGCGCCCTCGACCGCCTCGATCTTCGGATCTGCGCCCTGGGCGTCGTCGCCCTTGTAGAGCCGCCAGGTGAACTGCGACATGTCGAGCGGCTTGCCGTCCGCCCACACGCCGCCGATGTCGACGATCGGACCTTCGCAGAGTCCAAGCGCGAACGAGACATAATAAGTGTAAGTCGTCGTGGTCGTGGTGACGGTCTGGCCGCCACCGCCGCCCTTGCCGCCGCCCCCTTGAGTCTGCGTCGTGGTGGTTACGACCTCGCGGAAGTTGGTGGCCCAGATCATCTGCGGGCTCACGCGCATGCGGCCGTAGACGCGAAGGACCGCCGCGCCCTCGCTTGAGGAGGTGACAAACAGATTGGTGAGTCGCGGGCCTTCTTCCTGGTTCTGGATCGGCCCCGGCGCAAACAGCTTCTGGTCGATGAAGCCGCCGGCAAAGGCGCCGACGAGCGCCCCGATCGGTCCGCCGACCGCATAGCCGGCGATCGACAGCACAAGCTGAGCCATCGGTCAGTCCGTCAGGTCCGGGAACTGGAACGCATAGGCGATGCGCCGCCGCCAGGCGGCGGGCAATGAGTTCTCGGCCACCGCGTGGCGGTCATAGGCGTGGATGATCGTGTCAGGACCCGAGGCGATGGCTGCGTGCTTGGCGGGAGCGCGGTCCCGGACGCGGATCAGGATCACGTCGCCCTCGCGCAGCGGCTCGCCATCGCGGAACGGCGCCGCATCGATCTCGACGAGATGCCGCCGCGCCGCATCGCGTAGCGTCTCCTGGCCGGTCTCCTCCGCCCAGTTCGGCGAATAGGGCGTGATCGGCTCCTTCTCGGGTCCGCAGAAGACGCGATAGACGCCGCGGATCAAGCCGAGGCAATCGCAGCCCGCACCCTTCAGCGAAGCCTGGTGGCGATAGGGCGTGCCGATCCAGGAGCGCGCTTCGGCGACGATCTCGGCGCGGCTAACGCCCGCCGACTTTCGATCCGCCATCGTTGGCGTCTCCGGTGTTGGCGTAGCTCGTCACCGCGTCGTTTCCGGGGATGTACGGAAAGCCGCGGAAGTTCGGCACGTTGTTGAAGCGGTCTCGGCAGGTGGCGAGGCTCTTGTCGCAGCCGGCCGTCACGCTGAATGTGTCGCCCACCATGATGTTGAACGGCATGGTCTCCCAGAGCTCGAACGACACCTCGGCGCCGTTGTTGAGGTGGAATTTGATTTCCATGACAGCGCCGGCGTTGCCGCCCGTAAGCCACGTCACCTTGCCGCCTGTGAACCAGCCGTCCTGATAGCCATCGAGCCCGACGCCTGAGAACGTGTGATTGGTGGCAACGCCGTCGACCGTGCCGCTGCCCTTGTAGGTCGGCCCCGTGAGATCGACTGTGCACCGGCTATCGCCGAGATCGGCATCGCAGGAGCGCTGGTAAAGTCGCCCGCGCTCCTGGTTGAGCGCGTGCGCGAGGCCGCGCATCTCGGTCGTGAATGCGTTGAGCCCCCGCGAAATCTCTCCGACCGAGCCGCTGAACACGATCTCGCGGTCATTGACGTCGGTCCAGTCGACCAGGAGCAGCGTGAGCGCCGCGTTGTCGTAGAGCCCGGCCGCTAGGTCGGACTCGTTGAGATGGTCGCTCTGCAGCGCGCCCGCGATGTCCATGGTGTCGACATTGAGCGCGAGCGTCTGGGTCACGGCAGACGCGGTCATACCGGCGAGGCGCTCGTAGGTGACGCCGTCGAAGGTGACGTCCTCGTCGTGGTCGGTGAATCCGATCTTCACCCCATCGGTGCGCTGCAGCAGCCAGCAATGGCAGAACGTTGTGAGGCCGCTTGCGAGCTTGTCCCGCAGCGAGGCCGACAGATCGCGCATTCGAGTGGAGTCCTCCGGCGACAGTTATTCGCGCACCTCGACCAGGTCGATCTGCGAAACGACCTGCTGGTCGAAGGCGTTCGCCTGCACCGGCAGGTGATCGGTGTCGAACCGCACCGGCACGTCGAATTCGAAGCTCGCGGTCGGCAGCGATCCGGGCGCAGACGCGAAGGTCAGCTGACCGGTCAGGTAATCGATGCCTGACGGCACGGTCGGAATCCCGCCGACCAGCACGGCGACGGTGCCGACAACCGGCTTGGTGATGGTTCGAAGGTGCTCGAATCCGCCGATGCTGTAGCGTTTGACGAGCTGCCAGACGGTAGGCGTAATCTCGACCATCGTCTCGCCGGTCGCGCTGTAGTCGTTCCAGTCCTTGAAGCGAAACGAGTAGGCGCGGCCCTTCACGACGTGAAAGAACGCGATCACGTCGAGCATCTGCTCGCGCGTGCGGATGCCGGTCGAGATATTCCATTTGCCCCGCGCGTTCGCCCACAGGATGTTGCGCTCTTCGGCGCCCGAGGCGAGCGTCACCACGTTGGTGGAGAATGACGGCCCGCCCGTCGCCCCGCGCGCCACATAGGGCGGGAACGAGATGTTGCGGAACGGCAAGGGCATCGCTTCAGCTGCCGCGCATGCCCGTGCGCACCGCGCGCGCGAGGTCGGCCGCGACCTGGGCGCGGCTCGCCTGGAAGGCGGCCGGGCTCGGCGTCTGGATTGTCACGTTGACGACGGGGGCAACCGCCAGGGCGCCGCCCGCCCCATACATCCGCGCCTCGTCGCGGCTGAGCACGCGTTCGCCGCGCTGCAGGATCGCCGGCACTTCATCAGGAGAGAGGAATGCGCCGTCGTGGAAGCGCGGGGCGGCACGGAACACGGCGGCCGGCAGCGCCACCGACCTTCCGTCCAGTCCGACGACGCCGCCCTCGTGGAATTTGAACCCCTTCAGCAATCCGCCAAACAGCCCGCCGACATCGCCGAGCGTGGTGAGGTTGGTGCCAAACAGGAAATTCTTGAGCGGGTTGAGCACCGCGAGCTTGAGGATTTCCTTCTCGATGTCGGCGAGCGCCGCACGTCCGGCGTCGGCCCAGGATTTCCAGTCGAGCTTGCCCTGCGCGATCAGGTCCGCGAAATGATTGAACGTCGTATCGGTCATGCTCTGCAGGGACTGCATTGCGCCCTGCGAGCGCGCGAGCGACTGATTCAGCCGCTCGATATAGCCGGCGTTCGCGAGGATCGCCTGGCCCTCGGCGCTGGCGAGATCGATGCCTTTCTGGCGGAGCTGCTGCTCGGCCTGCAGCTGCGCGATGATGATCGCGCGCTGTGACTCCGATGTGCCGGCGAGATCGATCTGCTTCTGCAGAAGCTCGATCTGGTTCTTCTGGCCTTCCAGTGTCTGCAGCGCAGCGGCGCGCGCCTGCTCGCCATGGAGGCGCGCATAGGCGCCGCGCAGCGCATCGATGACGCGGCCGAGCGTCACCTTAGCGTCGCCTTCGGCGAGCGACTGCGCGATGATCAAAGGCCGCAGCGCCTGCTCGACCTGCATCTGCCGCTGCGCCTGCTCGGTCGACAGACGGCCGGCCAGGACGGCATCGTTGAGCCGTCGCTGGGCGGCAGCTTCCGCCGTCAGATCGTTGGCCGACTTGGCCGATTGCGCCGCCTGTTCGGCGATCTGCTCGCGCAGGAGATCGCGCGCCCGGCTCTCGACATCGACGCCGTTCTGGACGGCTTCGGTCAGCGCCTTGCGGCGCACTTCCGCCTGCTGGGCGGCCGCGGCGCCCTTGAGCCAGGCATCCGCGAGGCCGAGCGTGGCCTTGGTGTTGACGTCGAGGACACGCGCCTGGTCGATCAGCGCCTGCGTGGCCTCGGCGCGCGCCTTTGTGCCGGCGCGCGTAATGTCGGCTTCCGCGATGGCGACCGGGATAGCCTGGCCGGCGAGTTCGATTCGCCGCCGCTCTTCCGCGATGGCGGCCTTCTGCTCGGGCGTCTTCGCCTGCAGTGCCCGGATTTCGAGTTCGTCGAGGCGGCGCGCTTTCTCGGCAGGGTCAAGCCAGGTCAGGATCGCGCGGGTGACCGCATCATAGGCGGTCTGGACCTGCTTGAGATCGGCAACCTTCTGGCGGACCAGTGGATCATCGAGTGCCGTGCGAAGCTGTGCCTCGCGCGCCTTGAGCGTCTGCAGTTCCTCGAAGCCCGGCGTCAGGTCGCGCGCGACCGTGCCGGCGCGCACCGAGAGTTCGTTCGCCCTGGCTTCCTTGGCGCGCTGCTCGATCGTATTGAGCTTGGCCTCGATCTTGGCGATCTCGGCGTCGACCTCCGCCAGCATCCGCGTGTTGAAGTTGCGGGCCTGCGCGGCGAAACGGGTCGGCGGGTTCTCGATCAGCGCCTTGAGCCGCGCGCGTTCCTGCTGCAGCTCCTTGAGCCGCTCGTCGAGCGGCGCGCCGTCGAGCACCCGCGAGATCGCCCGGCCCATGGCGTCATAGGCGTTCGACGCCATGCGGCCGACGAAATCCCAGGCGCGGCCAAGGGCGGTGGTCGCCTCCGAGGCATTGACCAGGCTTCCTTTGAGCGCGTCGAGCAGGACACGCTGCGCGCCAGTACGGTCATTGTGATCGGCAAGCGTGCGGACATACTGGCGCGTGCGGTCGTCGAGAAAGTTCAGCTTCTCGTTGAGCGCGTCCGCGCCCCTGACCGGATCAGCGAACGCGCCGGCAAGCTCCTTCGTCGCTGCCGCAACGTCGGTGCCGGTCGTCGCCGCATAGTTCTTGACGACCTTGATCAGGCCTTCGAAGTTTGCGACCGCGATCCTGCCCGTCCGCAGGAACGCGGCCTCCATGTCGCGGGCGGCCGCGACCGAGACATTGCCGGCGGATGCCGACTGCTCTGCCATGCGCTCGATCTGACCGACCGTCACGCCGGCAGCGCGGCCGTTGCCGGCGAGCGCGACTTCGAGCTCCTTCTGCGACTCGATGTAGCGGTAATAGGAGTAGCCGACCGCCGCGCCGATCGCGGCGATGCCGGCGACGACCGCAACGGTGGGCGAGATCAGACTGGTGAGGCCCTGCCAGACTCCGCGAAGGACGCCGCTAACGCCCGCGCCCGGACCGAAGATCTGGGCGATCTGCGACCCCTGCTGCATCAGCACCATCAGAGGGCGCTGGCCGCTCGCGAGCGAGACGACGACGTCGTTGAGCTGATAGCTCAGGTTGACGAGCTGTGCCGAGGTGAGCTTGCCGCTCGCGCCGATGCCGCCGAGCGCCTTCGCGGTCGCGTCGAACCGCGCCTGCGCCAGTCCGTGCGCGGCGGCCTGCTCGGCAGCCGTGATCGCGCCCGCCTTGAACAGCGTGTTGGCTTCGGCGATCTCGGCATTGAGCCTGGCCTGCGCGGCGCCCATCGGATCGATCTGCGCCCGCAGCGCGGCAGTGCGCGCCGCGAGATCGTCAGCCGCCCGCGCCGCCTCCTCGAACACCGCTGCGGAATCGCGCGCCGACTTGGGCGCGCCGGTGTCCACCCCGAGGACCGCATTGAAGCCGCGTTGGGCCTGGTCGGAGGCCGCTGCTTGCCTCGCGGCCTGGGCCAGCCGCTGCAGCCGCTGCGTCTCGCGGTCTGCCGCGGCGCCCGCCGCATCCATCGAGCCGGCGACGCCACGGAAGGCGTCCTGCCCGGCCTTGCCGACCTCGTCGAAGGCGCGCTTGACCTCCGCCTTGCCCTCGACGCCGAGGCGGATCGAGACCTGTGTGGTGCTCATTCAGAGGCCTTGGCGTAGGCGCGCAGGATGATCGGTTCGATCTCAGGAAGTAGCTCGACGAGCAGCGTGTTGAGCGCGCCCATGGCATCCGCGAGCATCAGCACCGCGGCGAAATCGAGCGCATAGACGCCGCCCATGGCCGTACGCACCTGTCCGGCGGCGCGCCTGAGCACCGACCACGCGGCAATGCCGTCCGGAGTCTGTGGTGCGTGTTCGAGATACGGGCACGTAGCGCAATTTTCAGGACACGCGGCGCAGTAGCCGTCGCCCCCGCCGAAGTGCCACTCGGCGAGGGCGATCAGACGTTTTTTTCCGCGTCCTGGAGAAGCGCCGGCCCGACATAGAGACGGTCGATCGCGTCGAACAGCGACCAGAGCTCGAGCGCAGCGTCGATCGTATCCTTCGTCGGTTCGACCGGATTGCCGTCAGCGTCGCCGATGCCCTCCCATGCGACGATACCGGAATGCGCCAGCGAGCGCGTGAAAGCGCAGCCGGCCTTCACCATGGCGTCGTCGCCGCCGGCGCGCAGCACGTCGGCGGCTGCAGTGCGGGCGAGCAGGATGGCCGCGACCGTGATCGGGCGGAACTGAACGCGCACGCCAGGAAGCAAGTCGAGCCAGAAGGGCTCGCGGTCGAACGCAAGCTTGAGCATTGGAGCCTCTTTTGCGGGAAACGTGAGATCAGTAGGTCGACACGTCGTTTTCGAGTGCGACGGTCATGGTCTTCTGCAGCGCCGGATCCTCGGCGGCCTGGAACGCGAACGCCGCCTGGATGCCGCCCGGGCCGCTGATCGGCTGCTTCGGCTTCGGCAGGTAGACCTCGTGCAGCGTGAACAAGAGCGACTTGTCGGCGCCGATCGCCCAGCCGAACGAGAGCTCGCAGGCGGTGCCGGCGACCGCCTGATCGAGCAGCACGGTGTCGGCGAAGCGGACGTTGACGGTGCCCGACACCGCGACCATCGCCGGATCGGCATCCTCGATGCGGCCGTCGGGCCGGATGACCTCGACCTTGTCCAGGTTGTTCGAGTAGGTCAGCTCCGCCGAAACGATATGGCCGAGCGAAGTGCCGTCGCGCTTGATCTCGCCCATGAACTGCGAGAACCGCTCGATCGCGGCTTCGGTGGGCGACCCTGCCGCGGACGCACCGGCCTTCGTCTCGCCCTGCGCGATCAGGCTCATGGTGGCGTTGAGCAGGCCCGAGCGCTGCAGCTGGATTTTCATGGAATTGGCGCGCACGCCGAAATTCATGCCGTAGCTCGGCACTTCCGGCATGCCGACCTCGATCGACATCGATGGCAGCGTGAGCGCGCCGGACACGAACGTGTGGGTGTAGACGCCGGAATTGTCGACCGTCGTGGGAGCGCCCAGCAGGAGCTTGAGCCAATAGCCGAAATTGCGCAGGTCCACCGGGACGACGACGTCACCTTCGTTGTTGACGACATCGCGGCTCGGCGGCAGCGGCTCGCGCCCGTAGCCGAGAAGGTCGCTCGCGATCAGGTTCTGCTCATCGCCGAGTGCCGACGATACGAACGGAAGCTTCTTGTAGCCCGCCACCGGCGGCGTGCCGTAGGTGGTCTCGAATGCGGCGGCCATGACGGCATTGGCGCCACGCGCGCGTGCCATGGGCATCTCCTTAAGCTGGTGAGGGGGTTCAGTTCAGCGGATCGGTGGTGCCGTAGACCGCGACGATCGCGGCGTCGGCCCACCGGCCGGCGCGAGCGCCCGCGGTCTCGACATCATCCGTTGCGGGCGCTTCCGCTTCGATGAAATCGCAGAGGCCGCCGAGCGTCCGGTCGGCCGCCACCGCCACGCCGATCGCGCCCAAAATCTCGTCGAGCACCTGCTCGCGCGTCTTTGAGGCGGTCTCGTAGGCTGCCACTTCGATCGGGATGCGGTGCGTGTAGACGTAGGTGAGCGGCGAGAGCATCACCTCGGGTTCGCCGGGCTCGCCGTCGCGCACGATGACCAGTCCGCCCGGCGGAATGCGATCCGCCTTCGCGAGGTTGCGCTTGACGTCGGCATTGGGCAGCGCTGCCGCAACGAGCGCCTTCACGGCATCGAGCACCCGCTCGCGCTTGCTCGTCATTACAGGCTCGTCACGAGTATCGCGATGACGAAAGCGAACGACAGCAGGGTCGCGAGCATCGCGGCGCGTTCCTGCTTCACATTCATCTCCAGTGACTGGCGATCGTGCCGGGCACGCGCCCGGCCCAGCGGTGTGCGATCGAGGCGATATCGAGGCGCTTTCGCAACGTGACCTGCCGGACCAGGATGAACACGACGACGGTCGAGCGGCCTTTCAGTCGCGTGAACTGCGCGCCTGCCCGCGTGCGGCCGATGTTCGGCCTTGCGAGCCCCTTCTTGCTCAGCCGGGCATTGTCGGCGACGAGCAGCGAGGGACCGCCGCGGCGATAGACGAAGCGCAGCCGCATGCCGGTGCGCCGCTCCCAGCCGCCTGGCGTGATGCGCTTCATTGCGCCGGTGGCGCTCAGGCCCTTCATGCCGGCAGCGGCTGTCGGGATCGCAAGCCACAGGCCACGGCTCGACTTGATGGTCACGCCGCGGTCGAAGGCATCGACGATGTTCGGCGCCTTCGACCAGACGAAGGACGCGGCTTCCAGACTGAATCCGCCTTCCGGGTAGGTTTTGCCGCGCCACGTGTTGGCGAGCCGCTGGCCGAGACCAGCATCGACCACGTCGGCGCGCAGCTCGGACTTGAGTCCGTCCGTTACCTCGCGCATGGCGCTGGTGACCGAGCGCGCCGCATCGCCCTCGGACTCGCTCAGGCCCTTGGCGAGGTCGTCGGTCTGGAGCGTGAAGCGCATGATTACGCCGGAGACGCTCCCTCGCAGGTCCAGACCAGACGCACGCTGTCGATGACCGGGGCGGCGATCACCTCGAAGAGGTCGCCGCCAAACTCGACCGTGTCGCCGCTCGCAGGCTCGGCGACCTCCGAGCGGCGCACATTGATCAGCAGGGTCGGAAGCACGGCCCGGCTGTCGCCGAAGCCGATCACCTGGTCCGGCCGTCGCGTGACGACGCGGACCGCAGTCCCTGGACCCGCGCCGCCCGCGCGCCAGATGGCATCCACGGCGATGTTCTGGTCAGCGAACAGCGCGTCGGTCGCAACCGCAAACGCGTCCACGATGCCCGCTCAGTTGCTGGTGAGAATCTTCACCGCAAGCCGCGGCCGCTTGTTGACCGGCAGCGGCGAGGCTTCCGTCTTCACGTCGATGGCGCTGCCGTCCTGACGGGCGATCTGACGGGCATAGATCGGCAGACCGACCGTGTTGACGGTCTCGATCAAGTTCGCGGGCGCCCCGTAGGTCACGAAGGTGTCCATGGTGCCGAGCGGGAACGCGATGCCTTCGCCAGCCGGGATCAGCGTCTCGGTCGCGCCGGTGGAGAGCGTGACGGTGGCGTTGTATTCCTCGAACACAATGCCGGCGAACGGAAAGCGCCGTCGTGTGTCTTCGCGGAGCGGCTGCGCGCCGGTCGAGGAGAAGTACTTGTAGGCATCCTCGACCTTGGCGTGGCCGATCAGCTTGTCGAAGAAACCGGGGCTGACCAGCGCGAGCACGCCGTTCATGGTCTCGCCCTTGAGTTCGGTCTCGATGTCGCGCAGCACTTCGCGGCACTTGGCCTGGACGTTGGTGGTTCCGGTGCCGAGCACGAAATCCACGGACTGCTGCGCGAGCCCGAACTCGTCGAAGTAGTCGTAGAGCTCGGTGCCGGCGCCATCCTTGACCACGCCGCGGAGCGCATTGACCTCCATGTATTCACGGGTCTGGGCGTGCTTGGCGCGCATGCGGGTGAGCTTACGCTCCATGACAGTGGCCAGCGGATCGGCCGCATCCGCCACCCCGAACCCGCGGACGCCCTGGATGTCCTGCGGCGTGATCACGTCGTCGTGCGGGATCCACGGCACCGTGAACGAGCGCATGGAGCGGGTGTCGCGGTTGGCGACCGTAGCGGGCCCGCCGAGCGGCACGGTGGGCAAGAGGTTCAGCACGCCCTCGGCCTGCTCGATGATGACGCTGCGCTGGGTGATGCCCTCGAAGCGGAACAGTCCGAGCTCGCCAAGGCGCGTGTAGACATTGGGCAGGATGTTGATGGCTTGGGTCATCTCGGCGAGCGTGTAGCCGCCCGCGTCGAAGGGATTGATCATCGGGGCCATAGAGTCGGTTCTCCTAAAAAGGGACCGGGCCCCGATGGATGTCCATCGAGGCCCGGTCAGGCAGGGAGGTTCAGGAAATCAGGAAGAGATCAGGCAGGATCGCGCGGAACGATGCCGGCCGCAGCGAGCTGCGCGTGCTTGGCGGTCTTCTCGGCCGGCTGGTCGACGGAGGCATCGAAGACGAGCGCAGCCTTCGACACGATCGCCGGCCCTCGCGCGACCACGAGACCGGTCTTGTCAGCTGCCGTCGCGTCGACAGCTTCGGTTAGGACCGCGACCGCGGTCTCTGCGCCCTCGTCGCCGACCACCTGCGCGGCAGGCGAGAGCCGGTACTTGCCGGTTGCGGTGATCTGTCCGAGCACCGAGCCGAGCGCGTAGTTCGTGCCGGACTTGAGCGTCACGGTTTCGCGGCTGTAGTTGCCGTTGAGCTCGTATTTGAGCAGGTCGCCGAGCGTCGGCGCCATGGTCAGCGTGGGCATGTCGGGTGCTCCTTCAAGTTTTCGATGATCAGGCGCGCGCCGTTGCGGCGCGCTCCTTGGCGCGGCGCACGATCGGGCTGTCGCCCGCGGCGGGAGTGGACGGTGCGGCCGCAATCACGGTCGTGGCTTCCGCGCGTGCGGCGAGCGTATCGAGCACCGAACGCCGCAGTGCGTCGGGGGCGATGCCTTTCTTCAGCGCGTCCGCGGCATCGACCGTGACGCCAAGCCGCGCGGCCTGGGTCGCGACAGCGGCCACTTCGGCGAACTCCGCCCGCAGCTTCTCGGCAATGTTCGCTTCAGCCGTGCTCTCGGCAGCATGTGGCGCAGGAACGTTGGGGCGAACTGGGTCCGCTCCCGATTGCTCAGGCTCGGTCGCCTGCTGCGGTTCACGCGGCTGTTCCTCGATCTGCTCGGTTTCGTTCGCCATGGACAGGCTCCTCTTCGGTGTCGGGTTGGTGATCGGGCGCGCCGGCACGGCCCGGTCGAGTTCGGCCGCCATCTCGGCAATGGCGAGGTCGAGCGTGCCGAGCCGGTCGGCGAGACCGGCGCGAACGGCGAGGGTGCCGCGGTAGATCGCAGCTTCGGTGCCGCGCACCGCCTCGGAACTCAGGCCTCGGTTTGCGGCAACCAGCGCGCAGAATTCGGTGTAGAGGCGATCGACGTCTGCCTGGATCGTTGCGCGGGCGCGTTCCGAGAGCGGCTCATGCGCATTGCCGTCGACCTTGCGGTCGCCGGCGAATACGAAGGTCCAGGCGAATCCTGCCTTGGCGTCCGCCCCGCTCTCGTCGACGTGGACCGCGACAACACCGATCGAGCCGACCTCGCCGGTGCGCGTGACGTAGAGCCGGTCGGCCGCGCTCGCGATCGCATAGGCCGCCGACAACGCGCTCTCGTTCGCAACGGCCCAGAGCGGCTTTGCGCTCGCGCCGCGGATCGTCTGTATCTGCTCGACGAGGTCGAACAGGCCGCCGACCTCGCCGCCAGGAGAGTCCACGTCGAGGATGACGCCGCGCACGCTCGCGTCATCCATCGCGGCCGCGATGGCATCCGCGATATCGCCGTAGGCCTGCAGCCCGCTTGCGGCATCAAGATATCCGGAGCGGCTCACCAGCGTGCCGATCACCGACACCACCGCGATCTTCTCCACGGTGACCGAGGTGAGCGGAGGCGGATCAGTTTCCGGTTCGAGCGGCTCCAGGGTGCCGCCGGCGAGCCGCGGCCCCAGCACGCCGAGGATCACCTCGAGCTTGGCGCGCGCGATCAACAGCGGCGTCCCGAACACGCGGGAGGCCAGGTGCGGGAGATCAGACATTCATGTTGTCCTGTTCGCCGGTCGACGTATTGCTCGGCTCATCCATCGGCGGTGCTGCTGCCGCAGCCGATCCGAAGCTCAGTCCGAGGGACTTCTCGCGCGCCTGGTCGGCCGCGATCTCGGCGTCCACCTGCTCGGCGTCATAGCCGCGTTCGGCGAGCGCCTGCGTGCGGCTCTTCAGGCCCGCTCCGATCTGCTCGATCTCGGCACGCGCGTCCTTGAGTGGATCGACCCAGTCCCACTTGGGCGGCAGCCATCCGCACGCCAGGTACTCGCGGCGACGGTCGTCATAGCCCGGCATGTCGAGCGCGCCCGCGAGTACCGCGGTGTCCATCCAGCGCGCCCACACCTGTCGGCAGAGCTGCCAGACCACCACCGCGTGCTGGTAGGCTTCGATGCGGCGACGGAATTCGAGGAGCGCAAGGCGCGAGTTCGAGTAGTTCGCCTTGAGCATGTCGTTCGAGAGATACGCGTATGGCACGCCGAGCGCGGCCGACACCTGCAGCAGCGTCCGATACTGAAACGGCTCGTAGGTCTGCCCTGAGTCCGCGGGCGCCGAGGTCTGCACCTCCTCGCCCGGCTCCAGCATGGTGATCTGGCCGGGCTGCAGGTCGATGGTGCGCTCGTCGTTCTCGTCGCGGCCTTCCGCGGCATCGAGCGGCTCCGCCGGCGCCGGCGTGGTGATGAAAAGCGCGTGCATCGCCGCGACCTTCTTCCGGTCGAGCTCGGCGTCGTCGTACTGGTCGAGCAGGAAGAGCTTCACGATGGCCGCCGCGAAGCGCGAAACGCCACGAAGCTGACCCGCATCGACCGGGTCAATGACGTGCACGATCTCGGAAGCCGACACGCGCACGACCTCTCCGGTCAGACCAGGATCGGTCACGTCGCCCGGGTGCCGCCGCAGACAGTGATAGGCGACACGCCGGCCGATCCGATCGAACTCGATCCCTTGGCGGATCACGTTGCCGCCGGGCGCCACCTCGTTGCGGTTGAGCGGCAGCATCTCAGACGGGAGCATCTGCAGCTGCAGCGGGACCGTGAGCCCGTCCTGCGGCCGGCGCGGGCGGAAGCGAAAGAGCACCTCGCCCGCGATGAACACCTCGCGTGCAGCGCGGCGCTGCAGCCCGTAGAAGTCCGTGAAGCCTTCGGCGTCCGCTTCGTCGGTCCAGTCGAGCCAGAGCTTCTGCACCTGCGCCTTGACCGTCGCATCCTTGATCAGCGACGACGGCTTGATCCCGGCGCCCACCACGTTACCGGCCCAGCTCTCGATCGCGTTCGCCGCATAGCCATTGTTGCGCACGAGCCAGCGGGCCCGCGCCGTGATGTCTTGACCGGCCGCAGCAATCAGAGTGTTGAGGTGCGCGCGGCTGGGCTGGAAGCCTTTCAGCCTGCGATTGGCGAGCCCCGCCTCGAAACCGCCGATGAAGGCGCCGACCCGCCGCCGGAACGCTGTCAGGGAAGCGAGCACTCAAAGGCCCTTCGAAGCGGAGGTGAGAATGCGGCGCCTGCGACCGCCCTCCTGGGCCGCCGCGATCCGTCGTTCGAGGTCCGTGATGGCGGCCGCCATCTCGGCGTCGCTCGCGTAGGTGACGCGCCGTCCGTCGATCTCCACGGTGCGCACGCCGCGGAAGCGCGCGGCGAGCAGCGCGTCGCGCTGCGCCGTCATCTCTTCGAGTGTCATGGTTCAGCTTGGCCGATACAGAAGCTTAGGACAGGTCCTAGTCGGCTTGAGGGCAGCCGCCCTCACCTTCAAAATGCCGTCACACAACTATTCGGATCAAGTGAATCTGCTCGGACAATAAGGCTGGGCGTCGCTTCTTCGGGGTCTGCGCAATGCGCTTTTTCAGAGGATTGACCGTCCCTGCCGCGGATGTTGGTCGGGTTATTTCAACGATCAGGAGTGAAGGTCTAAGTGTGGGTAACCAGTGGAACTTC
>JAFKKS010000368.1 GCA_017304555.1 Hyphomicrobiales bacterium | reverse complement strand
ATCCAAACCGGTTGCAGGCCAGACTTGTATCGCGAAGTCTTAGTTCGACGAATGCTTCGACGAACTTCAGAGTTAGAGCTGCATTCAATAGAAAGCGAAGTGCGAGATGAGACTTATCGAGACATTTTAAGCTCCCCAACCTTGACCGAGTGGTTCACAAAACGAAACGTACATATGGACCAATTAGCCGCGATACCAGCCAACAGTGTGCGGGTCTTTGAAGGCTATGAAGCAGCAACTACTCGAGAAGATAGCGAAATTGCTACAGTCCTACGAATTGCTCATGCAAATCTAGAAATGCGGATAGCATCGCTTTCCGACGCTCGCGATGTAAATACCGCTAGCCCTATTCTAGATTACCTGAAAATCAAAAATGAGCGCTTGGCACATTCTCGGTCTCACATTCTTTTTCAGAATTTTTGCGAAGTTACTGACATCCCAAATATCGGCAATGCTATCCTAGCTAAGGTCGCAACTATTAGCGACCTAGTTAAACTTCGGCATACAAACGACGCGGTTGCGTTTCGCTCTTGGTTCCATGAGCATGACAGCGCCGATAGCCTCCACATCGCACGCGAATATATTAAGATTTTGAGCCAAGTTCCGGTTACTCAGTCGCTTCCCGCGAAGATTTTACGCTGGGTCGTGTCTACGGTTGTCGGTTTAGTGCCGGGGGGAAATATCCTAGGGCCAATTTTAGGGGGCGCCGACACTTTCTTATTGGATCGCGCCGCACAGAAACCTTCGCCGAAATTCTTTGTTGACAGATTGCATCGACTGTTACCAACGGACGAGCAAGCCTAGCCCGGATGGAGCGAAGCGTAATCCGGATCACACGCAAGTCGTTCCCGCACTTCGCTGCGCTCCGTGCGTGTTACGGCCCTACCCCCTCGGCACATACCGCATCGCCACCGCGCCCGAGCTCAACTCCACCCGGTCCACGAGTTTCAAGTCGATCATCTTCGACAGTCCCGCGAACAAGGTCGGGCCGTGTCCCGCCACGCGTGGATGCACGATGAACTCGTACTCATCGATCAGGCCGAGTTCCGCCAAAGCAAACGGCAACGTGACGCCGCCGACGAACAGGCCCCTGCCCGGCTGACGCTTCAGCCGCGCGACGGCCTCGCCGAGATCGCCGCGCACGAGTTCCGCGTTCCAATCGACCCGGTCGAGCGTGCGCGACACGACGTACTTCTTCGCCGCGTCGATCGTGCGGGCGAAGGGCAGCATCCAGTCGTCCATCCAGTCCGGCTTCACGCCAGTGTGCGCCGGCGCGCGCCACGCCTCCTCCATCATTTCGTAGGTGATGCGGCCGAAAAGGAGCGCGTCGGCCCGCGCGATGTTCTCCGCCGCGTGGCGATGCAGGTCCTCGTCCGCGATCCCCACGCGATGATCGACGCACCCGTCCAATGTGACGTTGATGGAATAGCGAAGCGGTTGCATGGCGTCAGCGTAGCACCGATTTCGATCCGCCGCGCGCGGCCGACCTATGCGTAGCTCAAGAGAATGCGTGTGAGCGCTTCGGGGGCCAGCCGCGGGATGTCGTGCGCGCAATCGAAGCGATGCGTGGCCCACGCGGGATCGCGCCGCAGGCGTTCGTACAGATCGGCGAACGGGCTTCCGTCCCAGGTCGCGGCGATGAAGCACTTGTCGCGGACGCTGCGCCAGTCGCCGGTCAGCTTGATCGCCTGCAGGAAGGTCGCCATCGGATGCGGACGGCAGCGCTTGTCGAGATGCGCCGGCGGGACGCAGTGCAAGCCGTCCGCGGCCGCTCCCTTTACGAAACGCGCGTGATAGGCGGCGGTGGCAAGCGACCAGACCGACGCGCTGTCGTCCGGCACATAGGCGTCCGCGTAAACGAGCGCCTTGACACACGACGGCTCCGTATCCGCCGCGCCGGTGATGACCATGCCGCCATAGGAATGCCCGACGAGCACCGCCGGCGCATCGTGCGCGCGCAGCGCCTGCACCACCTCGCCGATGTGATGGTCGAGATTGGCGCCCGGCGCCGACGCGTCACCCAACCCGGAGAGGGTGAGCGCCTGCACGTCGTGGCCCGCGCTTGTCAGCGCGTTGCCGACCGCATCGAAAGCCCAGCCGCCGTGCCAGCCACCCGGCACCAGAACGAATCTCGCCATCGAATGACCCTCTTCCATGCGGCGGCGAGTGTAACCCGATTGGGCGCGGAGAAATCCGCGCTATGGCCGTTCAATACGGATGGCGGTCCTTCTTATCCATCC
>JAFKKS010000367.1 GCA_017304555.1 Hyphomicrobiales bacterium | reverse complement strand
GCAAGCGCTGGCGCATCGTTGACGCCGTCGCCCACCATCATGACGGGACGGGTCTCCGCTTCGCGACGCACCGCGATCACTTTGCCTTCCGGTGTCAGATCGCCAAGGATTTCGTCAACGCCGAGGGACCGGCCGACCGTTTGGGCGATGTGGTCCATGTCCCCCGACGCCAGCACGATCCGCTCGATTCCCGCCGCCCGGATCGCATCGAGCGTGGCGCGCGCATCCTCGCGCAACTGATCCTGAAGCAGGATGACGCCCGCGACGGAGCCGTCCACAGCAACCGCCACAGACTGAACGCCGTCATAATCGTCTAACTCGCGGAGCAGCGCATAGCCCCTGGTGCTTCGATCGCGCACATAGGTGTCGTCACCAATCGCGACACGCCGCCCGCCCACCGTTCCCTCGATGCCCTTGCCGGGAAATTCGGCGATGTCCGAGGGTGGGAGAAGCGTGAGGCCCGCGTCGGTAGCCGCCTGAATGAGCGATGTCGCCATGACGTGCGCCGAGGCCTGATCGAGGCTAGCGGCGAGGCCGAGCACGTCATGCTCGGTGAACCCTTCGCCCGTTCTGATAGCAGTGATCGTGGGACGCCCCTGTGTCAGTGTGCCAGTCTTGTCCAGGATCGCCGTGCGCACATGCGCCAGCGCTTCAAGGGCCGCGCCGTCCTTCACCAGCGCTCCTGATTTCGCTGTCCGGGAAATACCAGAAATGATCGCTACAGGAACGGCTAGGATCAGCGGACAAGGCGTCGCGACCACGAGCACGGCCAGCGCCCGGATCGGATCACCGCTGAGCAGCCATGCAGCAGCCGCGAGTGACACCGTGAGCGCCAGGAACCACATCGCGTAGCGATCGGCCAGCCGTGCCATCGGCGATTTGCTCGCCTGCGCGGCCTCGACAAGGCGAACGATCCCCGCATAGGTGCTCTCGGCAGCAGGCCGGCTCGCGATCAGGTCGAAGGCGGGGCCAACCAGCGTAGAGCCGCTCATTACCTCGCCGCCGCGCGAAAGGCTCTTTGGGATCGATTCGCCGGTGAGCGCCGAAAGGTCGAGCACCGCGACGCCGTTGGCGACGTGACCGTCAACCGGTACGACATCGCCCTGCCGGACCAGCAGCCGGTCGCCCTGACGGATGGTCGCGATCGGCACTTCTTCAAGCGCATGGTCGCGATAGCGCATGGCGGTGAAGGCGACGCGCCCGAGCAGCGCCGTCATTTCGCGACGCGCCCGTCCTTCCGCGAAGGATTCGAGTAATTGACCGCCCGCATACATCAGCGCGACGACGTTGCCGGCGAGGCTTTCGCCGAAGACGAGCGCCGCCGACATCGACAGCGCCGCAACGACATCGAGCCCGACATCGCCGCGGTGCAGCGACGCGATGATCTGGCCGAACAGGGCTAGCAGAACCGGCAGCGTCCCAAGCGTCCAGGCGAGGTGGGAGGATCCGGCTTCGCCGCGCCCCCAGAACCAGCCGCCGAGCGCAAGGCCGAGCAGCGCGATAACGACGAGCACGCGCGGCGCAAAGCGCCGATAGGCCGCCCCGATCGTCAGGCGAGACTGAACCGGCACTGCTTTGGTGGTTGCTCGGGTCTCCGCCACCTCAGTTCAACATCCAGATCGAGCCGTTGAGCAGGGAGGCGAAGGCCACCCAAGCGGCATAGGGAACGAACAGACACGCCGCCACGCGATCGAGCCGCCATGCGGTGACGATGAAAGCGAGGATAGCGGCGAATATAAGCAGGATCACGACGAGCGCGAGGCCGATCTGGTGAGCGGCGAAGAACAGTGGGGTCCAAAGGAAGTTGAGGGCGAGTAGCGCCCACCAACCCCTCATCGGCCAGCCGCTACGATCGCGCTGCCAGACACGCCATCCGGCGACGGCGATGAGGATATAAAGCACCGTCCAGACCGGCCCAAACAGCCAGGGGGGCGGATTAAAGGATGGCTTGGCAAGGCCGGCATACCATTGGCCCGGCGCGGTGACATAGCCGATCGCGAGCCCACCGCCAATGACGAGAACAAGAAAGCCGAGCAGAGAAAGCTCGCGGTTCATGGCCGCCTCTCAGGCATGTTCCGGGTCGTCACACATACGTTCCGAACAGCTTGCCGATGCCGGCGGTGATTGCCAACGCCAGCGCGCCCCAAAACGTCACGCGCACCACTGCCTTCATAGCGAAGGCGCCTCCCGCAGCCGCGCCGACGGCGCCGAGCAGCGCGAGAAAGACCAGCGTGGCGATGGCGACA
>JAFKKS010000366.1 GCA_017304555.1 Hyphomicrobiales bacterium | reverse complement strand
GCGGGCGAAGAGCGCGACTTCAAGGTCAGAATACGCGACGCCATCGCGTCGAAGATGACCACGGTCGAGATCGCGATGGCGCAGGACTTATCACTCGCTCCGCGCTTTCGCTCGCTTCCGGAATGCCCATTGTAAGAACCTCGGCCGTCATTGCTCTAGACTTGACCAAAGGCCGTGAGATGTTGTCAGAATCATCGATAATTGGTTCAAGGACTTGTCGCAGGTTCAAATCCTGCTGCCCCGACCATATTCGCGAGAACGGAATCGGCTGACGATATGCTTGCCCGCATCTTCAAACCTGCGAAAACGGCGATGCAGTCCGGCACCGCCAAGACCAAGGAGTGGTCGCTGCGCTACGAGCCCGAAGTGGCGCGCGAGGTCGAACCGCTGATGGGCTGGACAAGTTCGGCCGATATGCGCCAGCAGATTTCCCTGCAGTT
The DNA here is from genome assembly GCA_017304555.1 of Hyphomicrobiales bacterium. Taxonomy (GTDB): domain Bacteria; phylum Pseudomonadota; class Alphaproteobacteria; order Rhizobiales; family Xanthobacteraceae; genus JAFKKS01. Next base: position 1,812 of record JAFKKS010000366.1, on the reverse strand, counting down.
CGACACCAAAGAGGAGGCGATCGCTTATTGCGAGCAGCGCCACATTCCGTATCAGGTGATCGAGCCGAAAGTGACGGCGCGGCGCGTCATCGCCTACGCCGACAATTTCGCTTATAACCGCCAGACACCCTGGACGCATTGATCGATGCCCTTGCGCGCCGACCCCGGCACGTGCCACGTGATGCCCGCGAGGCCCCGTAGCTCAGCTGGATAGAGCATCAGACTTCGAATCTGAGGGTCGGGAGTTCGAATCTCTCCGGGGTCGCCACCACTCAGAGTTCCAAAGTTCCTTCGCAAATCACCTTTTCAAACCTCTTCAAATGCAATCGGACAGCGGGCCGCCTCCAGCGGCAGCGTTCTCCCAACGGCGAAAAAGGAGCCGATACGTACCGATGAAAGGCTATAAGCATCCCGACTTCAATGATCGTTTGAGCCGTGCGGCTGAATCGAAGCAGGCATTGCTCGCTAAATTCAAGGCAGCGCCGGGCCCGGACGACCCGGCCATGGTGGCGAAGGCGCAGGAGCGCGCAGCCATTGCCGCCGCACGTGCGGAACGGGCCGCCGAACGAGAGCGTGCCATGCAGGCACAGGAGGCCGAGCGGGCGCGCCTCGCCAAGATCGAGGCGGAGGCCGCGGCCGAGGTCGAGCGTCTTGCCGCTGAGGAAAGGGCGCGTGAGGCCGCCAAGGCCGCGGAAGAAGACGTGGCCCTCAAGGCGCTGCAAAAGGCCGCGCGTGACGAGCGGTATGCGGCGCGCAAGGCCGCCAAGAAGCGCCGCAAGCGGGGCCTCTGACGCCACGCTAAGGAAAAATCAGGGCGAGGGCTGCTATTCTCGACAGGCGGTCAAAACCCGCTAAGGATGCCGATCGCGCTGGCCCCGTAGCTCAGTTGGATAGAGCAGCAGCCTTCTAAGCTGAAGGTCGGAGGTTCGAATCCTCCCGGGGTCGCCAGCGCCCTCGATCCGGCGGCGCACGTCGAAAAGGATTAAAAGCGACCCTCAGCCGGCTATCTCTTGCCGTTTCCCGCGCGCCAAGTGGCGCATAGGCCTGCATTGCCCGCAATTTCCTTTTGCCCTCCGCTCGTCTATTGCGGACGGCGGTGAGGGCCGCGCTGTGCCGCCTGCGAACGCGAGGAGCTTCGGTGTCGTATCGGTTTGACATGGAGAAACTGCCGCCGGCGCAACAGTATAAGCTGCTGTCCTCGACCGTTGTGCCAAGGCCGATCGCGCTGGTGACGACCCGCTCGGTGGACGGTCACGACAATGCGGCGCCCTATAGCTTCTTCAACGCGCTGGGCGAGGATCCGCCGGTCCTGGTGCTCGGGCTGCAGGAGAACGGCGACCGGACGCTAAAGGACACGACGGTCAACATCCGCGACACCGGGCAGTTCGTCGTCCACATGGTCGACGAGGCGATTGCCGAGCGCATGAATGTCTGCGCGGTGGATTTCCCCTCCGGCGTCAGCGAATGCGAGGCCGCCGGCCTCACGCTGGTGCCCTCGGATCGTGTGCGCCCTCCGCGTATCGCCGAGTCCCCCGTCGCCTTCGAGTGCGAGAAAATCGCGCTGATCCAGGTCAGCGCCGGGCGCCACATCGCGCTCGGCAAGGCGATCACCATGCATGTGCGTGAGAACATCATCGATCCGAATACGCTGCGCATCGATACGGAGGCCTACCGCCCGATCGGGCGTCTGTTCGGTTCGCTCTACACGCACACGCAAGACCAGTTCGGGATGCGCCGGGAGTCGTATCAGGATTGGTTGGCCCGTAAGGCCGCCTCTCAATGACGTCGGCGATCTACCGCTCGGAAACGCTG
>JAFKKS010000365.1 GCA_017304555.1 Hyphomicrobiales bacterium | reverse complement strand
GGGATAGAACGCGGAGACGCGGCCGTTGAAAACGCGCGCGAGATAGTCGCCGATAGCGCTGCGCACGCCGCTGTCGAAACGGTCGCGCGGAAGGTAGACGATCACGGATACGAAGCGGTCGAACTTGTCGCGGCGCGCCAGCACGCGCACGCGCGGACGCTCTTCCAGTTGCATGATCGCGAGCGCGAAGTTGTAAAGCGTATCCTCGTCGATCTGGAACAGGTCGTCGCGCGGATAGCTTTCCAGCACGTTGACCAAGGACTTGCCGGAGTGGCTGTTCTCGTCGAAGCCGGCGCGGCCGAGCACGGCGTCGACCTTGCGGCGCAGATACGGGATGCTGCGGGTCGAGCGCGTATAGGCCGTCGAGGTGAACAGGCCGACGATGCGGAACTCGCCGATGACGGCGCCCTTGGCGTCGAAGCGCTTGACGCCGATGTAATCCATATAGATGCGCCGATGCACGCGCGAGCGCACATTCGCCTTGGTGATGATCAGCGCCTTCGGCTGGGTGAGGAAGGCGCGAATCTCCGGCGAGATGCTGACGATCTCGTTGCCGCGGCGAAGCACATGCACGTTGCGCTGGCGCAGGATTCCAAGTCCGGTGTCGTACAGCGGCTCGACATCCGCCTTGTCGGCGGCGAAAGCGTAGTCGCGCATGCCGAGGAAGGTGAAGTTATTGGCGATCAGCCATTCGAGAAGCTGCGCGGCTTCGGCGACTTCTTCGGCGGGGAGCGGCGGCGGATTTTCCCGGAGCCCGGCGACCAGGGCCTGCACCTGCGCCTGCATCGCCCGCCAATCCTCGACGCTCATGCGCACGTCGCGCAGCGTCTGCTCCAATGCGGTGACGATCTCGGCGCGGCGCGCGGCGGATTCGATGCGCGGGACGTGAATGTGGATGAAGCTCTCGCGAGCGCCGGCGCCGCCTTTGCCGTTGGCGCCGCGGAAGCTGCGTAGGGCGCCGGCAGCATCGCGCTCGATGGTGAAGATCGGATGCACGACGAGGCGCACCGCCAGCCCTTGTTCGGTCAGCTCGCCGAGCACCGAATCGAGCAGGAACGGCATGTCATCGTTGACGATCTCGAGTACCGATACGGTGCCGAGCTGATGTGCGCCGGCGACGTCGGAGGGGTTCTCGAAGCGGATCGCGGGTTGATGCGGCGCACGCTTGAGCAGCAGCGACCACGCGTTCTCCGCGAGGGCCGCGATCTCCTTCGCCTCATACCGCAGTAGATCTTCCGGCGCCGCACGCGAAAGCAAAAGCGCCGCGAAGTCCTTGGGAATGTCTCCGAGATTGGCGCTAAGGATAATTTCCGCTTGTGCAATGAGTTGACGCGCGGCGCGTTCGTCTTCGCCGCCAAATTGACTGACGACATTCATGATGCATCTCCCGGCCAGCCCCGATGCGCCGTGAATCGGCATCGAGTGTCGCGCATATCGTGAGGTCCGTCGAGAGCGCAGCGCGGCGTCCGCCTCCGGATTCATCTCTTTTCTTTATGGATGGCTCCGGCACGAACTGGTTCCCAACTTTCGCGATCATGGCTTAGCATCGGCCCTGTCAACGTCCCGAGGTCCGACGATGAGCAAGAAAGCGATGGCCAAACCCAAATCGGCCAAACCTAAACCGGCCCAATCCAAACGCGCCGAATCCTCACTTACAAAGGCACGCGCTGATGACGATCCTGTGATCGCGCTTAAATTGTCACGTGGTGCGCTAAGCGAGGCGATGCAAGCCTATCTCGCGAAATGCGAGGAGAAGCTTGGCTTCGTGCCCAACGTGCTCGCGGCTTACGCTTTCGATTCCCCGAAGCTCGAAGCGTTCGCGGCGATGTACAACGACCTGATGCTGGCGCCGTCGAGCTTGTCAAAGCTCGAACGCGAGATGATCGCGGTGGCGGTCTCGTCGGTGAACCGCTGCTATTACTGCCTGGTGGCGCATGGCGCGGCGGTGCGGCAGCTTTCCGGCGATCCGATTCTCGGCGAGCAGATGGTGATGAACTACCGTGCGGCGCGGCTTTCCGCCCGGCAGCGCGTGATGCTCGATTTCGCGGTGAAGCTCACAGCGACACCGTGGGAGGTCGAGGACGAGGACCGGGCAGGCTTGCGCAAGGCCGGCTTCTCCGAGCGCGACATCTGGGACATCGGCGCCGTCGCCGGCTTCTTCAACATGTCGAACCGCATGGCCTCGGCGACCGACATGCGGCCGAACCCGGTCTATCACGGGCAGGGGAGGTAATGCCTTGCGCAGGCCGAGCAGTCACC
>JAFKKS010000110.1 GCA_017304555.1 Hyphomicrobiales bacterium | reverse complement strand
GGCCCTCGTCGACGCGCTCAACCATCAGAAAAACTCCGACCTGCATCTCGTCGGCGTGTTCGACGATCGCGGCGAAGATCGCTCTCCGCCAATGTGCGCCGGCCTACAGAAGCTCGGTAGCGTCGATCAACTCGTGGAATTCGCGCGTCGCACGCGCGTTGATCTCGTGATCTTCTCACTGCCGATCTCGGCGGAAGGCCGCATCCTCGAAATGCTGAAGAAGCTCTGGGTGCTGCCCGTCGACATCCGCCTATCGGCGCACACGAACAAGCTGCGCTTCCGGCCGCGCGCCTATTCCTACATCGGCAACCTGCCGGTGCTCGACGTTTTCGACAAGCCGATCACCGACTGGGACGTCGTGATGAAGTGGCTGTTCGACAAGGTCGTCGGAGGCGCGGCGCTGAAGCGCTATGGCTTCAACAACGAGTTGATCGAGGTCTACAAATTCCGCTCGATGTACGTCGATCAATGCGATGCGACGGCAGAGAAGCTCGTCACCAAAGGCGATCCGCGCGTCACGCGCGTCGGCCGCTTCATTCGCAAAACGTCGCTCGATGAACTGCCGCAGCTCATCAATGTGGTGCTCAAAGGCAATCTCTCGCTCGTTGGCCCGCGCCCGCACGCCGTGCATGCGAAGGCGGAAGATCGCCTCTACGACGAAGCCGTCGATGGCTACTTCGCGCGACATCGCGTGAAGCCCGGCATCACCGGCTGGGCGCAAGTCAACGGCTGGCGCGGCGAGACCGACACGCATCAGAAAATTCAGCGCCGCGTCGAGCACGATCTCTATTACATCGAAAACTGGTCGGTAATCTTCGACTTCTACATCCTGGCGAAAACGCCGTTCGCGTTGGCGAAGTCCGAAAACGCGTACTGATATGGCGCTCGCCGCATACCCCCCCGGTGACATCGCGCGAGCTTCCCCGCTGCGCATATCGGTGGAGCGGCTGCGGCGCGCCCTCCTTTGGTTGATGGTGGCCTCGAGTTCGATCGTGTTGATCGAGCCGGCGCCCTATGACGTGCTGTTTCTTTGTGTGGCGCTCGTCTACGCCGTCACGGGATTGCGCCTTCCAGCTAGCGTCGCTCCGCTTCTTCTGCTGGTCACCGCCTTCAATATCGGCGGCGCCTTTGCACTGGTTCCGTTTCTCGATCACGAACCGAGCGTGATGTTCGTGATCATCTCGGTCTATATGGGTTTCAGTGCCGTCTTCTTCGCCTGTCTCATGACGGAGAATACCGAAAGTCGGCTTGATACCATCAGCAAAGCGTGGATTTTCGCCGGCGTGATCGCGTCGCTCTGCGGCTTTGCCGGCTATATCAATCTCGGCGGTACCGGCGCGATCTTTACCTTGTACGGGCGCGTCACTGGCACGTTCAAGGATCCAAATGTCCTCGGTCCGTTCCTCAGCGTGCCAGCCGCTTTGATCGTGCAAGGCTTCATGGCGGGGACGCTTAAGCGTCCGCTTATTTCATTTACCTGCCTGATGATCCTGCTCGGCGGCATCTTCTTTTCGTTTTCGCGTGGCGCTTGGGGCGCGACTGCCCTGGCGTTCCTCATGACCGGATTTTTGTTGTTCGTCACCACGCGCTCGATATCGACGCGGGTGCGGATCGTCGCCATCGCCATCGCAGGCGTCGCAGTGCTCGCAATGGGGCTTGCCGCCGTTCTATCGATCGATTCCGTGTGGCAGCTTTTCGAGGTGCGCGCCTCGCTGAAGCAAGACTACGACACGGGAGTCAATGGCCGTTTCGGCAAGCTGCTCGACGCTATTCCGATGCTGCTGGACCGGCCGAACGGATTCGGGCCGCTCCGCTTCACGGATTACTTCACCGAGGCGCCGCATGATGTGTTCGTCAACGCGTTCTCATCTTACGGCTGGCTCGGCGGCATCGCTTATTTCTGTCTTGTCGCGATAATCGTTTGGCTCGGCTGGTCGACGGTCTGGCGACGCACGCCCTGGCAAGGAACGTACATCGCGCTCTGGTCGGTCACGTTCGGTCAGATCCTGCAAGGGTTCCAGATCGACACCGACCACTGGCGTCATTTGTGGCTGCTCTTCGGCCTCACCTGGGGCCTCGCTATCGCTTCCCGGCCGCGCCGTCCGCGCACCGCTACACGCGCGCCGGCACGGGCTGCGGCAGCGCTGAGCGCGCAGCACGCTTCCGCCACGCATCGTTGAGCCAACGCGTCACCGGCTTCTCGAAGAAGTAGTAGGTCGCGAGCGCGACGATGAGCGAAATCACAACGCCAAGCGGCACGAAGTACCACAGCGAGACGACATTCAGCGCCACCTTCTGCCAGACGAGATAGATCGGTCGCAGCAGAAATTCGTGCACGAGATAGAGACTGTAGGACGCGTCTCCGACGATAAGGGCCGGCCACCAGAAGCGCCACCGCTCGTCGATCTGTGGCCCAAGCGCAAAACCCGCGAGCACAAATGTCGACGGCACGGCGAAAGCAACACGCGAGAACAGCGTATCCTCTGGGCCGCCGACGTCGACCTGCCAAAGCACAGCGAAGCTGACGATGGTGAGCGCCGCAGCCGCGACGGCCGAGAGACGAATGCCACGAATATAAATAACGCCGACCGCAGCGCCGAGAAGAAAGCCAAGGACGATCGGATCGCCCCAGAAATTGAGCGCTACGCCGGGAAGCAAGCCGGAGACGCGCGCACACACCAGCAGGCCAAGCGACGAGAACAGGAACGGCAAGCCAAAACGGCGCGGAAACAACAGAGCGATGGCGAACACGATGTAGAAGAACATCTCCAGATTGAGCGTCCAGCCCGGCGTCGCCAGCGGTCGCACATCGCCGGTCAACCGCATCGCCGGCCAGAACAGATACGACGAGATGATGTAGCCGTAGTCGTTCGGGAGAACTTTCATCTGCGCCGGCATCACGAGGAGCGCGGCGAGACCGACAGTCGTGACCAGCCAATAGAGCGGGACGATGCGGATGATACGACGTCGCATGAAGTCGAGTGCACCTTGCGTCGAGCCGAACGCGTTGGCGCTGGTGACGACCATGATGAAACCGCTGATGGCGAAGAAGATCGGGACGCCCGATCCCCACGGCGCTTCATTGAACAGACGATCGCTTCCGGCCTTCTCGGCCAAACGCATGGTTTCGATGCCGCAGTGATGCACGACGATCATCATCGCAGCGATCGCCCGCAGGATCTGAACGTTGGGAAGACGTTCCACTTTGGGACGGCCGCCGCCCGTGCCGCCCGCTATTTTTGCGTCAGTCTGCGTCAATCCGAACATGATTTGCTCCTCGCCGCCTCTCTTGCGCGACGCGCAGCAATCGCTGCGCCAAGCGTTGGCGAGCGGCGTGATGTCCTTAATTTTGGGAGCGATGGCGAACCGGGCGGAGGTCGGTTCTTTGCTTACTTGCGCGACGCGTCGCGGCAGCCTACACGTTCCGCCGCAAGATGGCGGAGCGTAGCGCAGCCCGGTTAGCGCACTAGTCTGGGGGACTAGGGGTCGGGAGTTCAAATCTCCCCGCTCCGACCACTTCTCTTGATCTTCCCGGCGGAATTACTTGAAAAATTAGATTTCACAACATGTTAAAGGCGCCGACATCGCCTCAATGCTTGTTCGGCCTACCCTTCATTTGTTGCCGGCGCGCCACAGACGCCGCAATAGTACGTTGGGTGCGTGTTTTCCCATCGACTTCCTACGAAAGTTCGTAGAATCTTCGGTCAGGTAGACACATGGGGGCACACATGTTGAAATCATCTTCGATCCTCTCTCTCGCCGGCGCAGCATTCGCGCTTTCGGTTGCTGGCGCTTCGGCGGCTGACCTTCCGGTCAAGGCCCCGATGGTGGCGCCGGTTCAGACCTTCGATTGGTCCGGCTGGTACGCCGGTGTTGGCATCGGCGGCTCCTGGAATGATTTTGACTGGGTTTACCCGAGCAACGGGGCTTCCCCTGCGCCGAACCCCGTTAAGCACGACCAAACGATGGTCGGCCTCCATGGTGGCGCCCAGTATCAATTTGGCGGCCTCGGCTTCGGCGGCGGTCTCGTGCTTGGCTACGAATACAGCGCCAACTTCAACATGGACGGATCGACGGGCGGCGGTTCCGTGTGTCCGAACCCGGCCTTCGAATGCCGCGCCAAGATGGAGAATCTCTTCACCATCGGCGGCAAGCTCGGCTTGGCTTGGGATCGCTTCATGCTCTACGGCACCGGTGGTTGGGCCGGCGCCAATGTGCAAACCGAAGCGGACAACGGCGTTGCCTTCGAGCGCACCAAGCAGTGGCACAATGGTTGGTACGTTGGTGGCGGTCTTGACTACGCGTTCTACCACACGGCCGGCACGGACTGGATCCTCGGCGTCGATTATAAGCACGTCGAGTTGGATACGGTTTATCACGGGCTGACGAATATTCCGGCGGCTGCCGACCGCGATATCACCCCGACGTCGGACATCCTGATGGCTCGTTTGACGGTGAAGTTCCAGGGCCCGCTCTGGCCGTTCGCCAGCGCTGCGCCGGTGTCGGCTCGCTACTGATCCTTCGGTCAGCGAATCAAATTTCGCGAACCCCGGGCTTGCCCGGGGTTCTTTTTTTGCTGCGCCCTTTTAGCCAAACTATCGGCCCGACAAGTGTCATGCTCGAACCGGCGCAAACGTGCAGACGCAGGGGCATAACCTCGCGATCATCGCGCGGACCAAGCATGACATAACAGCTGCTACGTCAGCGACAGCCTCACTGCACTCTGGCCGTTTGCCGGCGGCGCGCCGGTGTCGGCTCGCTACTAATCTCTTCGATCAACGAATCAATCTCCGAGAACCCCGGACTTGCCTTGGGTTCTTTTTTGCGAAGCACACAGTCTTCAACAACATTCAGCACTGTGGTCGAGCCGTCGTCTTGCAGCCTTTGAGGGTAATTTAATAGTCGTCGCAGGTAAATTAAAACCGATACTGCCTGTTTTCGTTGCCCATACATCACAGCAACACAGTTCGTGTTGCAAAGACGTACCTCAACGGTCGACTTGCCTCTCCAACTCGGTCAGTGTCTTCCGATACAACACACAGTTCGGGGGCTATGATGGCCAAAACGACTTCGATCCTTTCTCTCGCTGGCGCCGCGCTGGCACTTTCCGTCGCCGGCGCTGCAGCAGCAGACCTTCCCTACAAAGCCCCGATGATGGCTCCGCCGGTTCAGGCTTTTGACTGGTCCGGTTACTACGCCGGTGTTGGCATCGGCGGCTCTTGGGGCGACAGCAACTGGAGCAACCCCTTTGGCCCCGGCGCATTCGGCGTCTCGTTTGATTCGGCGGTTGCTGGCCTCCACGGTGGCGCGCAGTATCAGTTCGGCGGCTTCGGCCTCGGCGGCGGACTGGTTGTCGGCTATGAATATAGCGGCAGCTTCGCGATGGACGGCTTCAACGGCAACACGTCCTGTAACGGCAACCCGGCCCTCAACTGCCAGGCAAAAATCGAAAGCCTCTACACGATCGGCGGCAAGCTCGGCTTGGCCTGGGATCGCTTCATGCTCTACGGCACCGGCGGTTGGGCTGGCGCGAACGTCGCGACGCGTGCCGTCACCGTTCCGGGCGGCGTCATCGATGATCAGACCAAGCAGTGGCAAAACGGCTGGTACGTCGGCGGCGGCCTCGATTACGCCTTCTACCACACCGCTGGAACCGACTGGATCATCGGCGTCGACTACAAGCACATCGAGCTCGACGACACTTATCACGGCGTGACGAACATTCCGGCCGCGGGCAACGACCGCAACGTCAAGGTCGACGCCGATCAGCTTATGGGGCGCCTGACGGTCAAGTTCCAAGGCCCGCTCTGGCCCTTCGCCAGCGCCGCGCCGGTCTCCGCCCGCTACTGATCCGTCGTCGACGGCTTCCATCGAAAAGGCCCTGGAGCAGATGCTCTGGGGCCTTTTCTTTGGGCACCCCATCCAGCGGCCACTTCGTTGAGGCCGTTAAGCGCCCATTAGCCAAACAGCCGCCATTGTGCCGCTTCTGATTCGAGGCTGGCTCATGGACCTTGTCGATCTTCTGTTGCTATGCGCTGCCATCGTCGCTCTTGCAGCGCTTCCACGCATGAGTCGCCTCGCGGATCGCGCGTCGTCTTGACGGCGCCTGCCAAAATGCCGATTTGACGCTCCTAACCGTCTGCGCTATCAGCCTCGCACGATGACGACGCACCTCGCCCATATGTTCAACCGCCGCCGCCGTACCACCACGGCGGCCGGGACACGCACGCGCGTCTAATCCCCCGATGCCGCCGGAGATCGCTCCGCGGCATATCGTATTTCTCAAATCTTGCGGTTCGACCTTCGGCGGCTCCCTCTCTCGGAGCTCAGCCATGTACGTCCACCCTGCATTCCGAATCGACCGCGCCTCGAGCCTTGCTTTCGCGGCGGCTCGTGGTTTCGGCCTCGTCGTGGCTTATCACGACGGCACACCGATCGGGTCCGCCCTGCCCTTCCTTCTCGATTACACGGTTGATGGCAGCCCGCGCCTGACCTTTCACGTCGCGCGCGCGAATGCACTTGCCGCGATCGCCGAACGGCGTGGCACCTGGATGGTCAGCGCCATGGGCGACGACGCCTACGTCTCGCCAGATTGGTACGCGAGCCCCGACCAGGTCCCGACCTGGCTCTATGAGTCGGTGCATCTCACCGGCCCGGTGCAGGTCATCGGGAACCTCTCGGCGCATCTCGATGCCTTGACCGAAAGGTTCGAAAGCGCCTTGGCGCCGAAGCCGGCGTGGAGCGCCGCAGCGGTGACGCCGGGCCGGAAAGCCGGGTTGATGAAAGCGATTGTGGGAATCGAGTTGATGGTCGAGACCGTGGAGGGCAGCCTCAAGCTCAACCAGCACAAGAGTGACGCCGACCATGTCGCCGTCGCGACCGCGCTCGGGGAGCAGCCGGATGCCCGCTCGCGTCAGCTTGCCGATCGCATGATCGCGCTGCGCCCGCATTTGAATTATGAAACCGCGCCTGCCCTTTGTGACTAGGCCCTGCGAGGATTGAGATAATGACCACCAAAGCGAAAATCGGCGTGCTCGGCGCCTCCGGCTACACGGGCTCGGAACTCGTGCGGCTTCTGCTCAACCATCCGCGCGTCGAGATCACGCTCCTGACGGCTGACCGCAAGGCGGGCCAAAACATGCGCGACGTGTTCGGCCAGTTCGCGCCGTTCAACCTTCCGCAACTCGTCGCGATTGACGGCATCGACTGGAAAGCGGCGGGCCTCGATCTCATCTTCTGCGCGTTGCCGCATGCGACCACGCAGAAGGTCATCAAGGCGCTGCTCGCCGACGTGCCGGCGATGAAGATCGTCGATCTCTCGGCGGACTTCCGGCTCACGGATGCGGCCGCTTATGCCAAGTGGTACGGCCATGAACACCATGCGCCGGAACTGCAGCCGCGCGCCGTCTACGGCCTCGTCGAAGTTTACCGCGACAAGATTAAGCAGGCGCAACTCGTCGCCAACCCCGGCTGCTACACGTCCTGTGCGCAGCTTCCCCTTCTTCCGTTGATCCGGGCGAAAGCGATCGACCTCGACGAGATCGTCGTCGACGCCAAGTCGGGCATGACCGGCGCCGGCCGCTCGGCGAAGGAAGAGATGCTATTCTCGGAAGTGTCCGAAGGCTTTCACGCTTACGGCGTCGGCAAGCATCGGCATATGGCGGAACTTGATCAGGAATTCTCGAAGGCCGCAGGCCGAGACGTGACGGTGACGTTCACGCCGCATCTCGTGCCGATGAATCGCGGCATCCTCTCGACGATCTATGTGCGCGGTGTATCCGGAAAGACGCCAGAAGATCTGCACGCCATTCTTTCCGACGCTTATGCGAATGAACAGTTCGTCCACGTGCTGCCGTTCGGACAGACGCCGCAGACGCGGCACGTGCGCGGCTCCAATATGACGTTCATCGGCGTCGCGAAGGATCGCATCCCGGGCCGCGCCATCGTCATCTCCGTGCTCGACAATCTGGTGAAAGGCGCCTCGGGACAAGCGGTGCAGAATATGAACTTGCTGCTCGGTTATCCCGAGGCGACCGGATTGGAACAGGTCGCGTTGTTCCCCTGAGAGCTTGGCCGGAAACGCGTGCTGTTGAATCAGCGATTGCACCCGTCATGTCCGGCTTAATGCCGGGCATTAACGTCTTTCTTGAAACGCACTCTTATGAGAGAGACGTCGTTTAAGCTGGCTGGCTCAGCAGCTTCACGAACGTGTCGGAAGAGATCACCGGTGCGAAGAATGCGTTGATGCGCGCCAGCGCACCCGCGAGCTGCTCCGGCTTCTGCGTACCGGTGGCATCGCCGATCACGATCGGCAGGTAGCCGTTGTCGCGCGCGGCGCGTGCATTCCCCTCGATGCACCAGTCGGTATGGATGCCGGTGATGACGATCACCTCGACCCGCTTGCGCGCGAGTTCGAGCGGAAGCTGCGTGCCAGCGAACGCTGTCTGGAACGCGAGTTCGTTGAATTCGAGATCTCCGGGCTTCACCAGCGCACGCAGTTCCGAGACGAGTTCGTTGTCGGCTTTCTTCTTCTCCGGCGAGAAATTCAGCCCTTCGACCCAGCTCGCATATTGCACCTTGTCGAATTCGCTCTGCGGATAGTTCTCGCGGAACACCTCGTAACCGATCCAGCTGAAGGAAACGAAGTTATCTGCTTTGCGCGCGGCCTGCGCAGCCTTCACCGTCGCAGGCAAACTGCCGCGCTCCCAGTGCTTCTCGGCCGCCTGCGCCCCCCAATCGCGATAGAGCGAATTGTTCTGGCTGACCGAGATGAAGGCCGCGCGCTTGCGCACGATCTTCGCAAGATCGAGCTTTTTCCAATGCGGCGCGAGCTCCGGAATCGCTTTGACTTCGTCGGAACCTGCAGCGCCTTGCGCGAAAGCCGGCGCCGCAAGGCTCGAAGCCGCGACAAGACCGGCTGCGCCGGCAAGCACCGTGCGGCGGGATTGGGTGACGCTCATGATCGACCTCTTCATTGCTTACGGCGACCATCGCCGCGATTGGGCGCCGCGCATGACTTGCGGCGATGCACAAACGCTAGCGTCAATTCTCTGGAATGTGCTGCCAATGATTCCGCGCGCGCCGACATGGCCTTCTTTCGTGCCGGCGCCACGCAGAACATTTTGTATGTTGATCACGAATGTGCCGGACGCGCCGGCTGCCATTGGTGAGCAAACGGTCGAGCACTCGGCCAACGCGACATGCCGCCTGCGCGACATCAAATGCGAGTGAAGAAGCGGCGCGCGGTCAACCCGGAGGCATGCATAAGCGTTGTGTCTGTGTCCGCGACCGCGGGCACCCTTCTTCAGGGGGGGCAATGGAGATACGCCATGGCTTCCCCCACCCTTATTGCGCCGTCGCTGTCCGACCCCGAACATCGCACGCAACTTCGCCGCGCCGTCATCGCCAGCACGATCGGCACGGCCATCGAATGGTATGATTTCTTTCTTTACAGCACGATGGCGGGCCTCGTTTTCGCCAAGCTGTTCTTCCCGAAATCCGACCCGCTCACCGGCACGCTGGAAGCCTTCGCCATCTATGCCGTAGGCTTCGCCGCGCGGCCGGTCGGCGCCGCCATCTTCGGTCATTTCGGCGATCGCATCGGGCGCAAGTCAACGCTCATTGCGACACTGATATTGATGGGGCTTGGAACCTTCGCCGTCGCACTGGTCCCAACCTACAGCCAGATCGGCATCTGGGGAGCGGTGATCCTCACCGTGCTGCGCTTCGTGCAAGGCATCGGCGTCGGTGGCGAGTGGGGCGGCTCGGTGCTGATGTCGATGGAATGGGCGCGCTCAAACGGCTCGCGCGGCCTCGTCGCCTCATGGCCGCAGTTCGGCGTGCCGTGCGGGCTCTTCGTCGCCAATCTCGTGGTCCTCGCCTTCAGCCAGATGGCGGGCGATCAGTTCCTCGCTTGGGGCTGGCGCATCCCGTTCGCGCTGAGTCTCATCCTGGTGGCTATCGGCCTCTATATCCGCCTCGGCATCATGGAAACGCCCGTCTTCGCCCGCCTTCAGGCGGAGCAGAAGATCGAGCGCAGGCCCATCCTCGAAGTGATCAAGCGTCAGCCGAAAGAGATCCTGCTCAGCGCCCTCGCGCGTATGTCGGAGCAGGCGCCGTTCTACATCTTCACAGCCTTCATCTTCGCCTACGGCGTCCACTCTCTGAACATGTCGCGCGACTTCCTGCTCATCGCCGTGCTCGCCGCGTCCGTTCTTTCGTTCGTGTCGATCCCACTGTTCGGTCACATCTCCGATCGGATCGGCCGTAAGGCGATGTACATGCTCGGCGCGCTCGCAACCGGTGTTTTCGGCTTCATTTATTTCGGACTGCTCAACACCGGCTCGAGCGTACTGATCTTCATCGCCATCGTGCTCTCGCTCGTGCCACACGATATGCAGTACGGGCCGCAGGCGGCGCTGATTGCAGAATCCTTCACCGGGCGCCTGCGCTACAGCGGCTCTTCGCTCGGCTATCAGTTGGCTTCGGTCATTGCCGGCGGACCGGCGCCGATGATCGCGACCTGGCTCTACAGCGTCTACCACTCATCGACTGTCATCGCCGTCTACATCGCGGCCTGCGCCGTGATCACGCTGATCGCGACGGCCCTGATGAGCGACTACACCGGCCGCGACATCCAGAAGGAGTATCAACACACGCATCCAGGAGGAGTATCAGCACACGTAGGGTGAAAGCACCTGCTCCGCTCATTCCCGCAAGCGGGACTCCCGAGTGCGCGGCACTTGGGTCCCCGCTTTCGCGGGAACGAGCAGCAGCGAACAAGAGTCAGGCGAATTCGAGGATCACCGCGTCGACTGCCAGTGTCTCACCGGGCTTGGCGCGCACGACCTTGATCACGCCGTCGAATTCCGCGCGCAGCACGTTCTCCATCTTCATCGCCTCGACGACGGCGAGCGTTTCACCGGCCTTGACCTCCTGGCCCTCGCTCACGGCGATGGAGACGACAAGCCCGGGCATCGGACAGAGCAGACGCTTGCCGCTGTCGGCCGCAATCTTGATCGGCATCAGTCGGGCAGCGGCGGCCTCGGATTCCGTATAGACATGCACCCGCACACGCATGCCGCGCCATGTCAGATCGAAAGCGTTGGGCAGCGGCCGAACCTGCACGGCGATATCGTCATCCCCGACGCGGCCACGCCATATCCGCTCGCCCGGCTTCCAATCGCTTTTCAGCGCCAGTGTTTTGTCGCCGCCAAAGCGCGCGACGATATCACCTCTCTCTCGCGCCACGCTCAGCGGATGCTCGGTCGGCGCCGCAATGGTCGATCCCGCAATCGTCTCGAGGAATACGCAGCGGTCGCGCTCGCGCGTCACGAAACGCCCTGTCAGTTGTCCCGCGATCTGGCGCTTGCGCTCGCCGGCGACGAAGTCGATTGCCGCCGCGACAGCCGCCATCACGCGCGCATCGGCCTCGGACAAATCGTGGCCGTGGAATCCCCTCGGAAACTCTTCGGCGATGAAGCCGGTCGAAAGCTTGCCGGCGCGCCAGCGCGGATGCGCCATCAATGCTGCCAGGAACGGGATGTTGTGCTGCAGTCCGTCAACATAGAATGCGTCGAGCGCCGATGACTGCGCGTCAATCGCTTGCTCGCGCGTCGGCGCGTGCGTGACGAGCTTCGCGATCATCGGATCGTAGTGGATCGAGATCTCGCCGCCCTCATAGACGCCGGTGTCGTTGCGCACGGTGATGCCGTCGCGCTTTTCTTCTTCCGGCGGCTGATAACGGATCAGCCGCCCGACCGACGGCAGGAAGTTGCGGTACGGGTCCTCGGCATAGATGCGGCTCTCGACCGCCCAGCCGTTCAGCTTCACATCGTCCTGTTTGATCGAAAGCTTCTCGCTCGCCGCAACGCGGATCATCTGCTCGACGAGGTCGATGCCGGTGATCAGTTCCGTGACCGGATGCTCGACCTGCAGCCGCGTGTTCATCTCGAGGAAGTAGAAGCTCTTATCCTGACCGACGACGAACTCCACCGTGCCGGCAGAGTCGTAGTTGACGGCCTTGGCAAGCGCGACCGCTTGCGCGCCCATCTTCGCGCGCGTCGCCGGATCGAGCAGCGGCGACGGCGCTTCCTCGATCACCTTCTGATTGCGCCGCTGGATCGAGCATTCACGCTCACCGAGATGGATGACGTTGCCGTGCTTGTCGCCGAGAACCTGGATCTCGATGTGGCGCGGATCGGTGATGAATTTCTCGATGAATACACGGTCGTCGCCGAACGAGGACTTCGCCTCGGAGCGCGCGCGTGTGAAACCTTCCGTCACCTCCGCGGCCGAATGCGCGATGCGCATCCCCTTGCCGCCGCCGCCGGCCGACGCCTTGATCATCACCGGGAAGCCAATCTCTTCTGCGATCTTGAGCGCCTGGCGCTCGTCCTCGATCACACCGAGATGGCCGGGAACGGTCGAGACCTTGGCCTTGGCCGCCGCCTTCTTCGACTCGATCTTGTCGCCCATGGCGGCGATGGCGCCGGGGTTCGGACCGATGAAGACAATGCCGGCATTCTTCAGTGCATCGGCGAAAGCTTCGCGCTCGGAAAGAAAGCCGTAACCCGGATGCACCGCCTCGGCGCCCGTTTTGCGGCAAGCTTCGAGGATCTTCTCAATGTCAAGATAGGACTGTGCCGCGGCCGGCGGGCCGATGTGGACCGCCTCGTCCGCCATCTGGGCATGCAGGGCATCACGATCGGCATCGGAGTAGACGGCGACGGTCGCGATGCCCATGCGGCGGGCGGTCTTGATGACCCGGCAAGCGATCTCGCCACGGTTGGCAATGAGGATGCGTTTGAACATCACATGGGGATGTTAGAGGGAAAGGACGTTAAGCTCAGTCGGCTTTGCGGCGCAGAAGGCCAAATGTCAACGTTAGGCGGCGGCAGCCGCCGGCGAAAATAACGTTCGCTTCCAAGCCACAAAAGAGTGGTTTCTTCTCACTTAAAACGGGCCGACAGTACGTCCCATCTTGCGACACGTTTACGCTGGTGACGCCTCCGGAAGCGCCCTATATGGCCTTCTAAGTTCCTGTTGAATTTCAGCGCATTGCACACACAAGGGAGAGCTACGATGGCCCTACAAATTGGTGATACCGCCCCCGATTTCGAAGCCCAGACGACCGACGGCAAAATCCGTTTTCACGATTGGCTTGGCGACTCCTGGGCCGTGCTCTTCTCGCACCCGAAAGATTTCACGCCCGTCTGCACCACCGAACTTGGCTACATGGCGCGCATCAAGCCGGAGTTTGACCGGCGCGGCGTCAAGATCATCGGCCTCTCTGTCGATCCGGTCGACCGTCATTCGCAATGGGCCGAAGACATCAAGGAAACGCAGGGCTTCGCGCCGAACTATCCGATGATCGGCGACACTGACCTCAGCATTTCGAAGGCCTGGGGCATGCTGCCGGCGAGCGCTTCAGGCGACGTATCGAAGCGCACGCCGAACGACAACCAGACGGTCCGCAACGTCTTCGTCATCGGGCCGGACAAGAAGATCAAGCTGATCCTCGTCTACCCCATGAGCACGGGCCGCAACTTCGACGAGGTTCTGCGCGTCATCGACTCCCTGCAGCTCACCGCCAAACACAAGGTCTCGACCCCCGCGCAATGGAAACAGGGCGAAGACGTCATCATCTCCGGCTCGGTGTCGGACGACGAGGCCAAGAAGCAGTACCCCAGCGGCTGGAAGTCGCCGAAGCCCTACATCCGGATCGTCCCGCAGCCGCGCGGCTGACGCCGTAGCCGGGTGCGGCGAGCGCGCCACAAAACGGCGAAAAAATCACGACGCGAACGCCAGAGGTTCTAGTCTCCGGCGTTCGTCTTATGCACAATGGCCGCATGCTCACCGTGACGCGATACGTGGTCCCCTTTGCGCTGGCCGTGATGGCTGCTGCCGGCCTCTATTGGGTCATGGGCCCGGGCCTCGGCATGAGTGACCACGCGATCATTGTCGGCGGGCTGGCCGGCGCCGGCCTGGTCGGGGTCGGGTACTCGCTCGATACCGTCATGCGGCGCATGAAATAGCCGCTTGGCGCGGTCCTGGGCCCCTTGCCTTCCACCCATAACTGCGTATAACCCGCGCTTCCGCTTCGTCCTGGTCGGGCGCTGAACGGACGGCTGTGCGCTTTCGGGCGCGCAGCAGGGCCGCTTGGTCCGTCGTCCCGTGCATCCGCATCTCGGGTATTCGAGCCTTTCCGAAGGCTCGAGTGGCTAAGCGCCAGGACAGGCGAACAGGCTGCGCTTCCTCTTTACCGGATGAAGGCAATCGCCTGTATGGCAACAGGAAAGGCACTATGGCCCTCTACGAGCATGTTTTTCTTGCGCGTCAGGATCTGACCGCACAGCAGGTCGAGGAATTGACCGCGCAATACACCGGCGTCATCGAGCAAGGCGGCGGCAAGGTCACGAAGACGGAGTATTGGGGGGTCAAGTCCCTCAACTACCGCATTCGCAAGAATCGCAAGGCGCACTTCACCCTTCTCAACGTCGACGCGCCGTCCGCGGCGGTCAAGGAAGTCGAGCGCCAGCAGAACCTCAGCGAAGACGTGATCCGCAACATGACCATTCGGGTGGACGAGCTTGAGGAAGGCCCGTCGGCCATGATGCGCCGTGACGGACCTCGCCGCTCGCGCGATGAGGCACCGGCCGAAGGAGGTGCAGCATGAGCATGCAGGGTGGAAACCGCCGGCCGTTCTTCCGGCGCCGCAAGACCTGGCCGTTCTCCGGCGCGAATGCGCCGAAGATCGACTACAAGGATATCCGCTTGCTGCAGCGTTACGTCTCCGAGCGCGGCAAGATCGTTCCGAGCCGCATCACGGCGGTCTCGGCGAAGAAGCAGCGTGAGTTGGCGGCCGCCATCAAGCGCGGGCGTTTTCTGGGCCTCCTGCCCTACGTGATCCGCTAAGGCGGCTTTCAAATCCCGGCGCTCATGGGCGTCGGTTCAAATGGTTGGGGCGAGCATGACCCGCCTCTAACCGCTCAATCCAGGCAGCCGGATGTCCGGCGCCGAGCGGGACAGCGCAGCGATGTTGCAGATGGGACTGATCGGAGTAGCAGCGGGCGCCGCCTCGGCGCTCCTGTTCGCGTCCGTCGCCTCCGGATCGCTTCTCTCGATCCCGTTGTTCTACTTGGCTCCCCTTCCGATTCTCATCGCCGCGATTGGCTGGAGCCATCTTGCCGGCCTGATCGCCGCGTTCGTTGCCGCCGGTAGCCTGGCGGCCGCACTCAACGGCCTTTTCTTCCTCACGTTTCTGATCGGCATCGGATTGCCGGCCTGGTGGCTCGGCTATCTGGCGCTGCTCGCGCGGTCCGGCGCGGGAGCGAATGGCGAAGCTCCGACGCTCGAATGGTATCCGGTTGGCCGGATCGTGCTATGGGCCGCCATCCTCGGCGGGCTTGTCGTCACGATCGCCATGCTGAACATCGCCTCCGACGCCGACAGCCTGCATGCCGGGCTGAGCAAGGCTTTCGAACGGCTTTTGCGCGCCCAGTCGGGAACGCCGGCTGATGCGCCGCTCGAACTGCGCGGAATCTCCGATCCCAAGACGGTGATCGATTTCATGATTCTGATCGTACCGCCGGCGGCGGCCGTTCTGACGACCACCACGAACGTGATCTCGCTGTGGCTCGCCGCGCGGATCGTCAGGATTTCGGGCCGCTTGCGCCGGCCGTGGCCCGACCTGTCGGCCCTCACCTTTCCACGCACCGCTAGCATCGGGCTGGCGGCGGCTCTTGCCGCATCGTTCCTCTCGGGCCTGCCAGGGGTCGTCGGAACGATTTTCACCGCCTGCCTGCTCATGGCTTACGCGCTGCTCGGCTTGGCCGTCCTTCACGCGGTCACGCAAGGGCGGCCGACGCGCGGCATGATCCTCGGCTCATCCTACGCGCTGATCGTCGTTTTCGGCTGGCCGATCCTCGTCATGGCGTTGGTTGGCATTGCCGACGTGCTTTTAGACCTCCGCTCCCGGAAAGGGCCCAAAGGCGGGCCGCCCCGTTTGCAGACATGACTGCAGAAACTATTCGCAACCTATTCAATATGATGGAGAAATAACAATGGAAGTGATCTTGCTCGAACGCATCGGTAAACTCGGCCAGATGGGCGAAGTGGTGCGGGTGAAGGACGGTTATGCCCGCAACTTCCTCCTACCCAAGGGTAAGGCGTTGCGCGCGACCGACGACAATCGCAAGCGCTTCGAGACGATGCGGGTCGATCTCGAAGCGCGCAACCTGAAGGAAAAAGGTGAAGCCGAGAAGGTCGGCACCAAGCTCGACGGACAGACCTTCATTGTTCTGCGCCAGGCGTCGGAAACCGGCCAACTCTACGGCTCGGTGTCGACACGCGACCTCGCCACGCTCATAGCCGAGGCGGGCTTCGCGGTGAACCGCAACCAGATCGCCCTCAATGCGCCGATCAAGATGATTGGCATGCATAAGGTGCCCGTCGCCCTGCACGCCGAGGTCGAGGTCGCCGTGACCGTGAACGTCGCGCGCAGCGCCGACGAAGCCGAGCGTCAGGCGCACGGTGAGGACGTCACCATTCGTCGTGAGGGCGGCGACGACGAAGATGAGGCCGAGGCGGCCGGCACCTTCTTCGACAACCAGCCCGAGACGGATGAGGACGCCGACGGCGATCAGGGCAAGGGCGAAGCGAAGCCCGCCTGAGCTGGCTTCGCGGAGGCTGCGGTGCTTGTCGCGGCCTCCCCGGCGCTACGAGCCGGCTCCGCGGGGGCCGGCTTCGTGTTTGCCGCTCCATGCGTCGCCTTCGGCGGCTCCGGTGGTAGCGCGACCGGTTCATGCGATATCGCGACCGGCGAAGGATCGGACTCGACACTCGGCAACGCGTTTGGGTGCCGACGCGTAACGGCGGGCGCAGGCGGTTTCGGCCGCTCTTCGGCCGGCTTCGCCTGATGCTCCGGAACTGCCCCTGGCGGATGGCGGAGCGGGATGCGTTCGTCGCGCTTAATCGCCACCGGCGGACGAGGTCTTTCGGCCAACGGTGCGGTATGTGGCGCCGCATGCGGCTTCGACGCGGCGCGGGAGGCTGGCGCCGGGCCGGCGCTGGCGACATAGGCGGCCAGAGCCGCGGCGCTCGATGCGCTGGTCGTATAGTGCTGACGCAGGAAGCCGGTGAGCGCGCCGACGCTCCTTCCCGTCCCCAAACCTTGCAGTGTCTTGTGGCAGGCGTTGCAACTGCCGGCGAAAAGCTGCGCCGGTGATTTTCCTTCATCGAGATTCTGCGCTGCCGTCGGTAGCGGGCTGAAGAACAGACACGCCCCCACCATCAGCGGCCATAACGAAATTCGCCGCATCCGTCCCCCGCCTCTGCGCATTGTGATTCCACTCCATAGTGCGGCAGAAGCCGAACGGTTCATCACCTAGTCCGCATAGACCGAGCGGGCTTTAATTTCACTAAGTTTTTGCGTCGTAACGTCGCTGTGAAGCCGCACGGTCATGTCAATTCCAAGGCGTACCCGGCGTCATCCCAAGATGTTCGCCTGTGGGGCAAGCATCGAGTCCTTGCGAGAATCGGCGGACCCGTCGCAATGTCGACGCGGCGATTTTCCGGCGCGTCGCGTTCTCGTTGCCATGCACCCGTCAAGCGGATTTTATTTTTACGCTTAGGCGGACGCGAACAATGGGGATTGTGGGACAAGGGGTCGACGCATGGCTCCATGCTCGCGCGCCGCAACGCTTCGCATGCTATCGCCACGATGCCACCGCCGCTTTCTCGCAACGACCGTGATCCATGGCTCTGATCGACTCCACACGACGCAAACCGACTGAGCCGGAGCCGCTCTACCGCCCGGCGCGGCATAACCTCGAAGCCGAACAGGCGCTGCTGGGCGCGATCCTCGTCAACAACGAGGCGTTCTATCGCGTGTCGGATTTTCTCGCGCCGGAACATTTTCTCGAGCCGCTGCATCAGAAGATTTTCGAGCTTGCCGGCAGCCTCATCCGCGCGGGCAAGATCGCGACCCCGATTACGCTGAAGACCTTTCTCCCCGCCGATCTCGACATCGCGGGCTTGACCGTCAGCCAGTACCTCGCGCGGCTCGCTGCGGAAGCGACAACCGTCATCAATGCGCAGGATTACGGCCGGACGATCTACGATCTCTCAACCCGGCGCGCGCTGATCGTCATAGGCGAGGACATGGTCAACGTCGCGTTCGACGCGCCGGTCGACTTCGCCCCACGCGCGCAGATCGAGGACGCGGAACGCCGTCTCTACGAACTCGCCGAAACCGGCCGCTACGACGGCGGCTTCCAACGCTTCACGTCCGCGCTCAAGACCGCCGTCGACATGGCGGCCAACGCCTACGAGCGCGATGGAAAACTCTCCGGCATCGCTACCGGCCTATCCGACCTCGACCGCATGATGGGCGGCCTGCAGAAGTCGGACCTCGTAATCCTCGCGGGGCGCCCCGGCATGGGCAAGACCGCGCTCGCCACCAACATCGCCTACAACATCGCGCGCGCCTGGCGCGGCGAGACACAGGCGGACGGCCGCGTCGCCACCGCGAACGGCGGCATCATCGGCTTCTTCTCGCTGGAAATGTCCGCGGAGCAACTCGCCACCCGTATCATCTCCGAGCAGACGGAAATTCCGTCCTACCGCATCCGCCGCGGCGAGATCGACACCCGCGACTTCGAACGCATCGTCGACGTCTCGCGCGAAATGGAAACGCTGCCGCTCTACATCGACGAGACCGGCGGCCTGAACATCGCGCAGCTGGCCGCCCGCGCACGTCGCCTCAAGCGCCAGCGCGGCCTCGACATGCTGGTCATCGACTATCTGCAGCTTCTCGCCGGCTCGGCCAGCCGCGCGTCGCAGGGCCGCGTGCAGGAAATCACGGAGATCACCACCAACCTCAAAGCCTTGGCGAAAGAGTTGAACGTGCCGGTCCTGGCGCTGTCACAGCTTTCCCGTCAGGTCGAAAGCCGCGATGACAAGCGCCCGCAATTGTCGGACTTGCGTGAATCGGGCTCGATCGAGCAGGACGCGGACGTGGTTATGTTCGTCTACCGCGAAGAGTACTATCTGAAGAACCGCGAACCCCGCGTCGGAACGGAAGAGTACTTCAAGTGGCAAGCCGAAATGGAAGCCGTGCACGGCAAGGCCGAAGTGATCATCGGCAAGCAGCGCCATGGCCCGACCGGCACCGTCGGCCTGCAATTCAAGGACGACGTCACCCGCTTCTCCAATCTTGCGGACGAGAGCCGCATGCCGGCGCCGTATTGATGCTCGCGCGGACGAGGTGAGCGCGATGGCTTTTTCATCGAGCGGCGCCAACGTGCCTCCCGGCGAAGCTGGCGGCATCCTGACCATCGATCTCGGCGCCATCACTGTGAACTGGCGCGACCTCGCAGGGCGCGCTGCGTCAGCCGAATGCGGCGCCGTCATCAAGGCTGACGCCTATGGTTGCGGGATCGAGCCGGTCGCCCGCGCTCTCACGGCCGCCGGATGCCGCACCTTCTTCGTTGCACATCTCGTCGAGGCGCGTCGTGCCCGTGCGGCCGCCCCGGACGCCGCGATCTACGTGCTCAACGGCCTCCTCCCCGGAAGCGCTCCCACCTACGCCGAATGCGGCCTTCAGCCCGTTCTCGGCAGCCTCGATGAAATCGCCGAATGGCAGGCCTTCAAAACAAACGGCTGGTCCGGCGGAGCCGCGCTGCATATCGACACCGGAATGAACCGGCTTGGCCTGCGTCCGCGTGACGCCGTCGCGCTCGCCAAGCGCAATGACCTCAAAGAGGTCGGCCTCAACCTGCTGATGAGCCACTTCGCCTGCGCAGACGAACCGGCGCATCCATTGAACGCAAAGCAAATGGGAGATTTCAAAGAGATTGCGGCGCTTTATCCGGATTTGCGCGCATCGCTTGCGAACTCCTCGGGCGTCTTTCTCGACCCCGATGCGCACTTCGACCTGATGCGGCCGGGCGTTGCGCTCTACGGCGCCAATCCAACACCGGGCCACGCCAATCCGATGCGGCCGGTTGTGAAGCTCGAGGGCTGCGTAATCCAAGTCCGCAGCGTGTCTCCGCAGGAGACCGTCGGCTACGGCGCCACCTGGACCGCACGGCAAACGGCGCGGATCGCGGTGGTGTCGATCGGCTACGCCGATGGCTTTCTGCGCGCGGCGGGCGGCTCGGACGTCCGCGGTGGCGCCGAGGCCATCGTCGCGGGCCACCGCTGTCCGATTGCGGGCCGCGTGTCCATGGATCTGATTGCTGTCGACGTCACCGCCGTACCGGATGGCGCCGTCAAGCGCGGCAGCCTGGTGGCGTTTCTCGACGAGACCATCACCGTCGACGATCTCGCGGCGCATGCCGGCACAATCGGTTACGAGATACTGACAAGCCTTGGCCGCCGCTATCACCGCATCTACAAGGACGGCGTCGAATCGGCCTCCTGAACCGGCGGCGCCTGCATGCACTACATCTTCGTCGTCGTTGTCGGTCTCCTGGCCGGCACCATCAGCGGCATTGTCGGGACCGGCGCATCGATCATGCTGGTTCCAGTCCTCGTCTATGAATTCGGGCCAAAAGAGGCGGTCCCGATCATGGCGGTTGCCGCCATCATGGCGAACCTCTCGCGCATCATGGCATGGTGGCGCGAGGTCGACTGGCGCGCGTGCGCGGCTTACGCGATTCCCGCAGCACCCGCAGCAGCGCTCGGCGCGCGAACGCTGCTCGCACTTCCCTCGCACACTGTCGACATCGCCATCGGGTTGTTCCTGATCGCAATGGTTCCGATGCGGCATTGGCTGGCCAAGCACGAATGGAAGCTCTCGCTCTGGCATCTCGCCATCGCCGGCGCGCTGATCGGCTACCTGACCGGCATCGTCGTCTCCACCGGCCCGATCAGCGTCCCAGTCTTCCTCGCCTATGGGCTGACGCGCGGCGCGTTCCTGAGCACGGAAGCGGCAAGTTCGCTCGCCATCTATCTCTCGAAGGCGGCCACGTTCCAGCACTTCGGCGCGCTCGACATGGACACGTTCCTCAAGGGGCTTTTCGCCGGCTCCTCGCTCATGGTCGGCGCCTTCGTCGCCAAGCGCTTTGTGCTCAAGCTCGACCCCAACGTTTTCCGGCTGATCATGGACGCAATCATGATCGCCGCCGGCCTTTCCATGCTATGGAACGCCGCGCACGCCTGATCCGCCAAAGACGAAAGACTGATGGCCCGCCGCACTGAGAACTTCGTCTGCCAGAACTGCGGCGCCGTCTATGGGCGCTGGCAGGGGAAGTGCGAGGCCTGCGGCGAGTGGAACACCATTTCCGAAGAGGGCAGCCCTGCTGACAGCGCCCTGCCCGGCGCCAAGCCGCTGCGAAAAGGACGTCCCTTCGCGCTCGAGCCGTTGAC
>JAFKKS010000109.1 GCA_017304555.1 Hyphomicrobiales bacterium | reverse complement strand
GTGATCGCGTCCGCCGAAGCGGCGGCCGATCTCCGGCAGCGAGCGCAAGGTCAGGGTCTTGGCGAGATACATCGCGATCTGGCGTGGCCGCACCACGTTGGCCGTCCGGCGCGACGAGAGCATGTCGGCACGGCTGACGTTGTAGTGCCGGGCGACGGCGCGCTGGATGTCCTCGATCTTGACCCGCTTCGGCTCCTGCGGGCGCACAAGGTCACGCACCGCGAGTTCGGCCATTTCCATCGTCACCGGCTGCCCGGTGAGCTTGTTGTGCGCGAGAAGTCGGTTGAGCGCGCCGTCGAGATCGCGGCCGTTATGCGTGATCATGCGGGCGACGAAAGCGAGGACCGGCGCCGGGACGTCGAAGGTCGGGTGGTGCATGCGCGCCGCGCCGACGCGCGCCTTGAGGATGGCGAGGCGCAAATCCTCCTCGAAAGTCCCGATCTCGATGACGAGGCCGCCGGCAAGACGCGAGCGCACGCGATCCTCGAGGCTCTCAAGGTCGCTCGGCGGACGATCGCCGGCGACGACGACTTGGCGGCCGGCGTCGATCAGCGCGTTGAGCGTGTGGCAGAATTCGGCTTGCGTCGATTTACCCTGCAGAAACTGCAGATCGTCGATCACCAGCACATCGATGCCGCGCAGCATCTCCTTGAAGGCGAGCGCCGTCTGCGTCTTGATGGCCGAGACGAAGCCGTACATGAATTTTTCGGCGGTGAGATAGAGCACGCGGCGGCCGCGGGCATTGCCGGCCCAGGCGATTGCCTGCAGCAGATGCGTCTTGCCGAGGCCCACCGCGGCGTGGATGTAAAGTGGGTTGAACATCACCGCGTCGCCACGCGCGGCTTCCGCCACCTGCTTCGCGGCGGCATGCGCAAGCTTGTTGGCGCGGCCGAGCAGGAAAGTCTCGAAAGTCAGGCGGGGGTCGAGCGGAGAGCCGCCAAGCGCATCGGTGCCGACTGGCGTCGCGGTTGCGCGTGTCTCCCCCACCGGCATCGGCGCGCGCGTCTCTCGCGTGGGCGCAGGTGCATCGGGGGACTTCGGCTTGAGCGTCGGGTTACGGATGACGGCGGAGCGCACACCGATCTCGATCCGCGAGACACCCGGATGTTCCAGTTTCCAGCCAGCCAGCACACGCTCGGTGTAATGCGCGTGGATCCAGCTCTTGAGGAAACGGGTCGGGACGGAAAGCTTCACGCTTTCGCCCTCGATGCCGTCGAGTTCCATGCGCGTGAACCAACTGAGGAAGATGTCTTCGCCAAGCTCGGCCCGGAGACGCTTCTTCACACGATCCCAGCGCTCTTCATCGTTTGTTGCCGCTCCTTCAGCGGGGGCCGTCACGTTCCGGGGGAAGCGGCGGTGGACCGAGAGATCGGTTTCGGCGATGGCGTTGGTATCGGAGTGTTTCAACATCACTCTCTATCTCCAGGGATTTCAGGCATTGGCCGGCGGTTCGACGCGACGGCGGTTCAGGTTAGGCGCGTGGGCTGGTGGGCCCAGGCGGCGGATGACGGTGCTCCGGTAGTTTGATGGTTGATGAAGTCATGTTGGCCCCGACCGTTGCGATGTCCGCAAGGTTTATCGACGATACGCTGTCAGAAGAACAAAGACCACCTAACCGCGCGCAGCTGAAATGCACGCGCCGCAAAGTAATCCCAAAGATATAAACGCGTTACCCACCCTACATATGGCGCCGATATCCCCGCCACACGTCAAAGACGATTGCCACATAGGGCATGATTAGAGCGGCGATACGTCGACCTTCCTGAGTACATCATGCCGGGAAGGCGAGGGTGACGATACACTCCCCGGGATAAGCCGCAACGTTGATTTTCCGCAGCCCGGCCCGGAGTCTGCCACAGCGCTGCCTGAAAGTCGGTGTCCGCGCGTCCTACATCGGGACAACGGGTTGAATCATCGGGCGGAATCCGGCGATGTGACCGACGTGCAACGGCTGGCGCGGAACACCCGGATGCGGGCGCGATCATTTAACAAATTCGTCATACGCGACCCGAAATCAAAGTCCTCGCTCCGGCTTGCCCTATAAGCTGTTGCGAAAGCGCCACTTTTTTTGTGCGATCCGGGTGGGTAGCCCTCACTTTGCTGAAGGCTCGATGTCGCGATTTTGACGCACATTGCGATGCGGGGTTGTGGGCGCGCGTGCCGCTTGCCGCCGCAGTCTGCAGGAGCTTGTCCGCCGCCGGACAACAAAAAAGCCCGGCAAAGCCGGGCTTTCGTCGAATTTCAGCAGAAGACCACGCTTACTGCGCGATTTTCGCAATTCGATGCGCGAGACGAGAGACCTTGCGGCTCGCCGACGACTTATGGATGACGCCCTTTTGCGCCGCCCGCATCAGCTCGGGCTCGGCCTCACGCAGCGCGCTTGCGGCCGCCGCGCGATCGCCGGAAGCAATCGCCTCCTCGACCTTGCGGACTTCACCACGCATGCGGGTGCGGCGTGCCTTGTTGACCTGGGTGCGCCGCGCGATCTTGCGCGTGGCCTTCTTTGCCGAAGTGGTATTCGCCATCGTTCTCTCGTTCAAAAGGACAAACGCACCCGGCCGGTATCGATATCCGGGCGCGATGCGGCAGCCGACAGGGCTGGAAAATCTGCGCCGCTTATAAGAGCGAAGCCCGCGCGCGTCAACGCGGCGGGCTTCGATTGATCGTTGCCGGCTTGTCGGACGGTCAGGCGGCGTGGCGCGCCCGCAGGCCGTCGTGGCCGGACAGAACGAATTGACGATCCGCTGCCGAGAACGGCGCCAGCGGCGGCATCATGCGGGCCCAGCCTGCATCCCCCTGCTGGTGCCCGATCAAGGCCTTGATGCCCGGCACCAGGGGCCGGCCGTCGAACAGCTTGCGGATGGCGACGGCGGTTTCCAGCGCTGCCTTGTCGCCAGTATGCCAAGCCTTGCCGCAGAGGTCGGAATTGACGTTCGCGGTGGCTGAGATACAGCCGGCGAAGGTGCCTTCGCGTGCTTCGAGCAGACATGCTTCGTTCGACGGGAAGACGTCGAAATCATCGGCGATGGTGGCGCATTCGCGGGCATAGGGCAGGTCACCTGAGGAATCCTTGGCGCCGGCGATGCGCGCGCCATGTGCCTTGCGAAGCTTGCGGATCAGGTCCGGCCGCCAGGACAGGCCCGACATCGCTGGGAAATTATAGAGATAGATCGGGATCGGGCGGTCCGAGGTCGCCTCGACGAGGCCGGCGACGTAGGCCATCAGCCCTTCGTCCGGCACGCCCTTATAATAGAAGGGCGGCAGCACCAGCGCGCCGCCGAAGCCGAGGCCGGCGGCGTGTTGGGTCAGCGCAATGGCGTCCGCCACCGCGGCCGCGCCGGTGCCGACCATGAGCCGCTCCATCGGCAGCCCGGCGCCTTTATAGGCGCTCATCACGCGCTCGCGCTGCGTCAGCGAGAACGATGTGGCTTCGCCGGTCGTACCCAGGACGTTCAGGCCGTCGCAGCCATTGGCGAGCAAATGCTGTGCAAAGGCGACCGAGCGCGCCAGATCGGGTTCATTTCGTTCATCGACGGCGGTTGCGATCGCTGCAACCACGCCGGTAATTCTGTGAGCCATCGTCACTCTCCCTCGTTACCGTCGCAATGCCTCACCATCGCCGCTTTGGCAAGCGGCTACCGCGCCGCGCAGCACAGCGCCGCATGCAGGGCGGTGCGCCGGCGTAAATTCCTGTCGAAACCGGTTTCCACTTTTCTGCCTCATGCTCTAGCGTCCCGGCCCATGGATGCACCTTCTCCGTCTCCTCCAGCGGCTGCCGCGGCGGACCGTGACGTGCCGAATGCGGGCGTGCCTGCGCGCGTCACGCCGATGATGGAGCAGTACATTGAGATCAAGGCCGCCAATCCGGATTCGCTGTTGTTCTACCGGATGGGCGATTTCTACGAGCTGTTCTTCGCCGACGCGGAGACGGCGAGCCAGGCACTCGGCATCGTGCTCACCAAGCGCGGCAAGCATCTCGGGCAGGACATCCCGATGTGCGGCGTGCCGGTCGAGCGCGCTGACGAATATTTGCACCGCCTGATTGCGCTCGGCCATTGCGTCGCCGTCTGTGAGCAGGTCGAGGATCCGGCGGAAGCGAAGAAGCGCGGAGCAAAAAGCGTCGTGCGTCGCGATGTGGTGCGGCTCGTGACGCCCGGCACGTTGACGGAAGACAGCCTGCTTGACGCGCGGCGCAACAATTACCTGCTCGCTGTCACGCGCCTTCGCGCATCGGCGGGCCCGGATGCGCGCTTCGGCCTGGCCTGGATCGACATGTCGACCGGCGAGTTCATTGTCGCCGAACGCGATCGCGTCGGCCTTGCCGCCGACATCGCGCGCATCGATCCGGCGGAGATCATCGTCGCCGACGCGCTCTATAACGACGAAGAATTGCAGGCGTATTGGCGTTCGCTACCGGCGGTGACGCCGGCGACGCGCGATGTGTTCGACGGTGCGACGGCCGAACGGCGCCTCGCCGGCTACTTCTACGTTGCGGATACGGCCGCTTTCGGCGCGCTCTCGCGGGCGGAGCTTTCCGCCGCCGCGGCGTGCGTCACCTATGTCGAGCGTACGCAGATCGGCAAGCGGCCGCCGCTCTCACCGCCGTCGCGCGAAGCCGGCGACGCGACCTTGCAGATCGACGCGGCGACGCGCGCCAATCTCGAACTCGTGGTCAAGCTCTCAGGCGAGCGGCGCGGTTCGCTGCTCGCCACCATCGACCGCACGGTGACGGCCGCCGGCTCGCGCCTTCTGGCACAGCGCCTCGCCGCGCCGCTGACCGATCCAGCCGCGATCGGGGCTCGCCTCGATGCCGTCGAAGCGTTTGTGACTGACAATACAGCGCGTGGTGACCTGCACGAGCGTATGGGTGCCGCGCCCGACCTCATGCGGGCGCTGTCGCGGCTTGTCCTTGGCCGCGGCGGTCCGCGCGATATCGCCGCCATTGGCGACGGCCTGAACGTCGCGCAGGCGATCGCCGAACGTCTCGGAGGAATGCAGACGGCTCCGGCAGAGATTGTCGAGATCGCAGCGGCCTTGCGCCGCGGTGATGCGGCGCTCGCGGCGGAAGTCACGCGTGCGCTTTCCGACGAGCTCCCGTTGTTCAAGCGCGACGGAGGCTTTGTGCGTCCCGGTTACGACGCCGCGCTCGACGAGACGCGGGCGCTGCGCGACGAGTCGCGCCGCGTCGTCGCCGCGCTGCAGGCGCGTTACGCCGATGAGACCGGTATCCGTGCGCTCAAGATCAAGCACAACAATGTGCTTGGCTATTTCGTCGATGTCGCCGCGCAGCACGGTGAGAAGCTGATGGCGCCGCCGTTCAACGCGACATTCATCCATCGCCAGACACTCGCCGGACAGGTGCGTTTCACCTCGACGGAGCTTGGCGAACTCGAGGCGAAGATCGCGACGGCCGCGCAGCGCGCGCTTGCGATCGAACTCGACATCTTCGAGCGTTTGGTGCGGCAGGTCACGGCGGCGGGCGAAGCGATCCGCGTGGTGGCGCTGGCGCTGGCGCGGCTCGACGTCGCCTGCGGACTGGCAGCGCTCGCCTCGGCGCACGGCTATGCGCGGCCGGAGATCGGCGAAGGATGCGCTTTCGCGATCGAGGGCGGACGCCATCCGGTGGTCGAACAGGCGCTGCTCACCGATGGCGGACCGTTCGTCGCCAATGACTGCGATCTCTCGCCGCCGCATGACAGTGATGGCGGAGAGGGAGCGGGGCGCATTTGGCTGCTCACCGGCCCGAACATGGCGGGCAAATCGACGTTCCTGCGGCAGAACGCGCTGATTGCGGTTCTCGCCCAGATGGGCAGCTTCGTGCCAGCGAAACGCGCACGCATCGGCGTCGTCGACCGGCTGTTCTCGCGTGTCGGCGCGGCCGACGATCTCGCGCGCGGCCGTTCCACCTTCATGGTCGAGATGGTCGAGACCGCCGCGATCCTCAATCAGGCGACGGCGCGCTCGCTCGTCATCCTCGATGAAATTGGGCGCGGCACGGCGACGTTCGACGGCCTCTCCATCGCCTGGGCGACGATCGAGCATTTGCACGAGACGAATCGCTGCCGCTCGCTTTTCGCGACGCATTTCCATGAACTCACCGCGCTCGCCGCGAAACTGCCGCGCCTACACAATGCGACGGTGCGGGTGAAGGAGTGGCACGGCGAGGTCGTATTCCTGCACGAGGTGGTCGCCGGCGCAGCTGATCGCTCCTACGGCATCCAGGTCGCGAAGCTCGCAGGGCTGCCGCGCGCGGTGATCGATCGGGCACAGAGCGTGTTGACGACGTTGGAGGCGGAGGACCGCGCATCCCCGGCGCGTCGATTGCTCGAAGACTTGCCGCTGTTCGCCGCCGCCGCGCCGCGCGACGCGGCGGCGCCGAAGGATACGGCGCTTGACGCGGTGCTGGAGGCGCTCGCGGCGCTCAACCCCGATGATCTCTCGCCGCGCGACGCACTCGAAGCGCTTTATGCTTTGAAGGCAGAGTGGGCGAAGGTCGGCCGGGACTAACCTTACCCCGTGCGAGCGAACTTGCCTTGTCGCCAGAACAGCAACAGCAGGTTCCAGCCCACGCAGATGACGAAGGCGAAGCTGAGCGCGACTGTTGCGCCGAATGGAACCGCGGTCAGATGCACCGCGACGAGCGCGGCGGTGTAACCGAGGACGCCGAACTGTGCGCCCGCGACGACGGCGGCCGTTGCGCGGCCACCGACCCGCGGATGCAGGATGAGGATGAGGCAACTGAAGCCGATCGGCAGCCCGGCCAGTAAGCCGGTGAGGGCCGGGCCGGCGCGCCCGCTCACCAACATCACAGCGAGCACGAGGGCGGCAACCAATCCGGCGCGCAGCGGCACGTCGTACCAGCGGCGCTTCGGCGCAAACATCGATGCATGCCGGAACAACGACATCAAAGGAATGACGAGCGCGGAAATGACGGCGTTGAGCGCGATCGCGTCGATGAAACCCCATTCGCGGCGTGAGATGACGAGCCACGTGAGTATCCACGCCACGATCGCCGTTGCGATGCTTGCCATGAGGCCGTGACGCTGCGCAGCAAGTACGTAAGCCGCGCAATAGATCGTCATCAATGCGTTTGCCACCAAGCTTGTTACCGCGCTTGCTGCGATAAAGGCTCCGCCGTGATCGATCGCGAGCAGGATATAGGCCGGCGCGGACGACACCGGCAATGCCGCGACCATGGCGCCGACGATGACGCCGGAGCGCTCGGTGATCACAGATGCCGCGACGACAAAACACGCCGCGAAGGCCATCTTGATGACGAGCGAAAGTGCGAGAGCGAGATCCGGAGAGAGCGCAGCCGTCATCGCCGCATCAGCCCAAAAGGCCGTGGCGGCGCGCGAACAACAACATCAGGTTCCACGCCACCGCGACCGCGAGCGCAAGGCTTAGCGCGATCGGCGAGCCGAGCGGCACGGCCGTCACGATGACGATGACGACCGCCAGCGTGAACCCGACCATTCCGGCCATCGCGTTGGCGACGACGGCTGCGTTGGCGCGCCCGCCGATGCGTGGATGCAGGATTACGATAAGGCTGGTGAACACGATCGGGAACGCGGCGACCACGCCGGAGACGGTGGGGCCGAGGCGCTGGCTGACCAATACGACGACGAGCACGAGCGTAGCAACGAGCCCCGCGCGAAGGGGAAGATCGTACCAGCGCCGCTGCGGCACGACCATCGCAGCGTTGCGGAAGCGCGAGACGAGCGGAATCGTGATGGCAAAGATCGCGAGATTGAGGATCAATGCGGCCGGCAGTTGCCACGAGAACTGCGCGAAGACGATCCACGCCGCGCACCAGGAGAGAAGCGCGGCGAGGTAGCTCGTCCACGTGCCGTTGCGCTGCGCGACGAAGATGTAGACCACCGTAAAAATGGTCGTCGCGGCGTTCGAGACCAGCGTCGCCAGCGCGCTCGTCGCGATGAAGCTCGAATCGTGGTCCATGGCCAGGAAGACGTAGACCGGCCCTATGGCGATCGGCAGCGAAGCGACCATCGCACCCATGACGACGCCGGCGCGCTCGGCCACGAACGAGGCCGTCGCGACGAAACACGCCGATACGACCATTTTGACGATAAGGAGGAGAATGAAGGCGACGTCGGGGGACATTGGTCTGTCATTGCCGGAATTGATCCGGCAATCCATCTCCAAAAGAGCATAGCTTCGCGATGGATGCGCGGGTCAGCCCGCGCATGACGAGTGTATCGATTACGCCCGCTGCATTTTCACTTCGACTGGCGGGCCGGAGCGGATCGTCTGATAGACGACGCAGTAGCGCTCGGTGAGCTTAAGGAGCTGGTCGAGCTTCTCTTGCGGCGCGTCGGTCTCGACGTCGAAGGTCAGGCGGATCTGTGCGAAGCCGACCGGCGCATCCTTGGCGACGCCGAGCGTGCCGCGAAAGTCGAGGTCGCCTTCCGCCGATACAGCGCCGGATTTCAACGGAATTTCAAGCGCGGTCGCGACTGCTTTCAAGGTGACGCCGGCGCAGGCGACGAGTGCTTCGAGCAGCATGTCACCGGAGCAAAGCTCCATGCCGGAGCCTCCGGTCGCCGGATGCAGACCGGCGATGGCGAGCGCGCGCCCCGTCTCCACCTTGCAGGCGATGTTCTGGTCGTCGAGCGTGCCGCGCGCCTTCAGGGTGATCATCGCGGCAGTGGGGTCGCCCTTGTAGCGATCCTTGATCGGTGCCTGCATGGCGCGCAGTGCGGTGGCATCCATTGGCCTTCTCCAAACCGTCATCCTGAGGTGCGCGGCGAAGCCGCGCCTCGAAGGATGGCCACACGTTCGTCGCCCTTCGAGGCTCGCTGCGCTCGCACCTCAGGGTGACGGCGCAGTCTTGGGTTCTGCGTCGTTTAACTACTCGGCCGGTGTGAGCACGACGCGGCCGACGATCTTGCCGTTGCGCAGATCGGTCAGCGTCTCGTTGACCTGGTCGAGCGGACGCGTTGCGATCGGAACCGGCGGCTGGCCGGTGCGGTGGACAAGGTCGAGCAATTCTTTCATCTCGGTGAGGCTGCCGACATAAGAGCCCTGGATCGTCATCGCACGCTGGGGGAAGAACGGCGTCGGGACTGTGACCTCGCCGCCGAACAGCCCGACGATGATGAGCTTGCCGCCCTTCATCACGCTGTCGACGCCGAGTTGCGCCGTGCTCGACGAGCCGACGAAATCGATGATCGCCCAGGCGCCGCCGCCGGTGGCATCCTTGATCTGCTGCACGGCGTCGGCGGCCTTGCCGTCGACGGTCGCGACGGCGCCGGCTTTCTTCGCCGCCTCGCGTTTCACCGGATCGATGTCGACGACGATTGTGCCCTTGCCGCCCATCGCCTTGGCGAGAGCAACGCCCATCAGTCCGACGCCGCCGGCGCCGATGATGACGATCTTCTGGTCGTGCAGCACCTCGGGGTCGATCTTCTTGAGCGCGCCGTAAGCCGTGACGCCCGAGCACGCGAGCGGCGCGGCCTGTTCAGGCGTCAAGTCGCCGATCTCGAAGAGGTAGCGCGGGTGCGGCACCATCATGTGCGTCGCATAGCCGCCGTTGGTGAAGACGCCGAGGTTGCGCAGCTTGAGGCAGAGATTTTCGTCACCGCGCTTGCACACCATGCATTCGCCGCAGCCCATCCACGGGTCCGCGAGCCGGACGTCGCCTACCTTGACGCCCTTGGCGTCGGGGCCGACGGCGACCACTTCGCCGACATTCTCGTGGCCCATGGTGAGCGGCAGCTTGATCCCGCGCTCGAGGAGTTGCAGCCGCTTGCCGCCGCCGAGCTCGTAATAGCCGTCCCAGATGTGCAGATCGCTATGACAGACACCGGCGGCCTTGATCTTGAGAAGGACCTCGCTGCCCTTCGGCTTCGGGGTCGGGCGCTCCATCCGGCGCAACGGCGCACCGCACTCGCAGACGTCATAGCTCAGCATGGTCCGGTCCTCGTTTTCTTTCTCCCTCTCCCCGTTTACGGGGAGAGGATTGGGGTGAGGGGCACTTTCCCAGAGTCAGAGCGTTTCGAGAAGCCCCCTCCCCCGGATCGCTGCGCGATCCGGCCTCTCCCCGCGAGCGGGGAGAGGCAAAGTCACCACCACAAGGCGGCGCCGGCCTCGGTTTTGGTTTGACCGTCGTCGGTGACGGTGTTGCGCTCCAGCGACCGGTCGAGGGCCGCGAGAACGCGCCGTTTGACGAAATCGAAGGCGGCGGACTGGCGGTCTCGCGGGCGTGGCAGGTCCGCGTCGATTTCGGTCATGATTCGGCCCGGGCGCGGGCGCATCACCACGATGCGGTCGGCGAGCACCACGGCCTCGTCGACGTCATGCGTCACCATGATCAGCGTCGGCTTGAGATCGGACCACAGCGCGAGGACATGCTCCTGCAGGTCGGCGCGGGTGAAGGCGTCGAGCGCCGAGAAAGGCTCGTCGAGCAGCAGAACCTCGGGCCGCGGCACCAAAGCGCGCGCAATCGCGACACGCTGTGCCTGTCCCCCGGAAAGCTCGCGCGGCCACACGCCCGCTTTGTCGGCAAGCCCGACGCGCTCGAGCACGCGCGCGACGCGCGCCTCGCGCTCCGCGCGCGGCAGGTGCGCAATGCCGAAGGCGACGTTGTCGGCGACGGTGAGCCAGGGGAGCAGACGCGGCTCCTGGAAGATGATGCCGATTTTCTCCTGGGGGGCGGTGATCTCGACGTTGTCGAGCACGACGCGCCCTTGCGTCGGCGCATCGAGCCCGCAGATCGCGCGCAGCAAGGTCGACTTGCCGCAACCGGAGCCGCCGACCACGACGACCACTTCGCCGGGGCCGACCTCGATGTTGACGCCGTCGAGCGCGCGCACCCCGTTCGGGTAGACCTTGCCGACGCGGTCGATCGTCAGCATGTCACGCCTCCGCACCGCGGGCGCGGTCTTCCCAGCGCAGGAACGGCGCGGTCGCGATCACCACGATCCAGTCGCTGATCTTGCCGATGATCGCGAAGGCGACGA
This sequence comes from Hyphomicrobiales bacterium, assembly GCA_017304555.1. Taxonomy (GTDB): domain Bacteria; phylum Pseudomonadota; class Alphaproteobacteria; order Rhizobiales; family Xanthobacteraceae; genus JAFKKS01. Next base: position 4,399 of record JAFKKS010000109.1, on the reverse strand, counting down.
TGGCGGCGACGATCTGCGCCGGTTTGCCGAGCTGCTGGCCGTCGACCAGCAGGAAGCCAAGCCCTTCGGACGCGCCGAGCAGTTCCGCTGCGACGACGAACATCCAGCCGAGGCCGAGCCCCGAGCGGATCGCGATCACGTAATGCGGCAGCACCGCCGGAAGCAAAATGCGACGCATCATGGCCGCCGGCGACAGGCGAAACGCGCGTCCGACTTCCACCAGTTTCCGGTCGACCGACATGATCGCGCCCATCACGCCGAGATAAACGGGGAAGAAAACGCCGACCGCAATCAGCGTGATCTTCGAGGCCTCGAAAATCCCGAACCAGAGAATGAAGATCGGCACCCAGGCGATCGAAGGGATCGAGCGCAGGGCTTGCATCGTCGGATCGATCAGCCGCCGGACAAGGGCGGAATAGCCGGCGATCGCGCCGACGAAGGTGCCGGCGATGACGCCGATGGCAAAGCCCGCGGCGACACGGCCGGTGGTCACAGCGATATGGCGCTGCAGTTCGCCGGCGCGCCAGAGTTCCACGAACGTCGCGAAGACGACGGATGGCGGCGGCACCAGCCGGCCGTTCGACCAGCCGAGATGCACCGCCAGCTCCCAGCCGGCGGCGAGGACGAGCGGCAACAGAATGCCGAGCCCCAGCCGCGTGGCGCGGCCGAGCCCGGCCCAGCGCTTACCCTGTTCCGTCGCTTCCGGCTCCGCCGTCACGGTCATCTGCGCAAGAGACATGAGAAGACGCACTCGCTGCAATCATATTCGTCATGGCCAGGACGAGCCTGGCCATGACGCGAAAGAAACAATCGCCGTGCGTGACGAACGTCAGTTCGTCACCGGCACGTAGTCGTCGGCGATCAAGTCGTCGAGCGCCTTCTTCACGTCGACATCGGCCTTGATCACGCCGGCCTTCTGCAAGGCGATGCCGGCTTGCAGAATCGAGTCATGCTGCTCCGGACCGATCTTGTTGTAGTTGAGGTCGGTGCGCTGCTTGAGCTGGATATCGGAAATCGCGTCCGACAGCTTCGTCGCGGCTTGGAACGCCTTCTTCTCTTCGTCGTAATTGGCGAGCGAATACTTGCGTGCCTTTTCGTAGACCGCGAGGACGCGCTTTACGAGATCCGGATGATCCTTCAGGAACGCGATGCGGGTCGAGAGGATGCCCCAGGTATTCGCACCTTTGTTGCGGTAGAACAGCCGGGCGCCGTCCTCCACCTCGGCCTGCGCCATCATCGGGTCAAGCCCGGCCCAGGCGTCGACGTCGCCGCGGATCAGCGCGGTCTTGCCGTCGGGATGCTGCAGCAGAACGGGCGTGATGTCCTTCTCGGTCAGCCCAACGCTCTGTAGAGCGCGCACCAGAAAGATGTGCGGATCGGTCCCGCGCGTCACCGCAACGCGCTTGCCCTTGAGGTCCTCGATCTTCTGGATCGGCGTGTCCTTGCGGGTGACGAGCGCGGTCCATTCCGGCTGCGAGTAGACGTAGATCGACTTGATCGGATTGCCGTTGATCTTCGACACCAGCGCCGCGGCGCCCGCCGATGAACCGAAGTCGATCGAGCCGGCGTTGAGGAATTCGAGCGCCTTGTTCGAGCCGAGCGTCTGCACCCAGCGGATGCCGATGCCGTCCTTCTTGAACTCTTCCTCGAGCCAGCCCTTTTCCTTCAGCAGCATCGACACCGGGTTGTAGGTCGCCCAGTCGATGTTGATCGTTTTCGGCTTTTCGGCCGCGAACGCGGCTGTCGCCGGCAACAGCCCGATGAAGGCCAGGCTCGCGATGATCGAGCGTCGGGAGAATACAGACATTGAAACCTCCATTTTGGCAGATCGTCCGTTTCAACGGACGATGCCGCGTGAGTGGAGGCGGGGCTTATCCCGCCCAGCGCTGGCGCCGGGGCTGCCCCCGCGCTTTAGCCGTACTTGTAAAGCGCCCGCAAGCTGCATGCTCAAATCGGCGCTAGACCTTTGATTACGGCGCTTTTTGCGCTCGGTCAACAGTGATCGGGTCGAATCGGGTGCGCTGGCCGCGCCAGACGAAAGGCAGAAACGCGGGCGAAGCGGGTCGAAGCGATAGTTCGTTTTATCGGACGTTACCGATGAAGAAGTGATTTTCAGTTCATGTCACGCAGAGGGAATAATTTTCTCTTCCCGGCGTCCCATAGCGACATCCAGCCGCCCCCATGACAGCATGCCATGGGTTGGGTAGAGAGATGGAATGCCGCAGACGTCCGTAGCTGCTTCGCTGGGTCAGGACACGATCGATCCCGCCGTCGTCTCGCGTGAACTGAGCGAACTCGTTCGCGCGCACCCCGCCGGGGAGCGGGAATTGCGCACCGCGATCGCGCAGCACCTGAAGTCGATGCTGACGGTCGAGCGCGAGCGCGCGGAGGTGGCGCTGCTTGCTGATCGGCATGGGCGGCGTTGCGCCGAGCGGCTGTGCCGCACCATGGATACGCTGATCCGTGCCCTGTTCGAGCTCGCGCGGACGCAGCTCTATCCCTCGCAGAACCCCTCCGAAGCGGAGCGCATGACGGTTGTCGCGACCGGCGGCTATGGCCGCGGCCTGCTGGCGCCCGGCTCCGACATCGATCTCCTGTTCCTGCTCCCCTACAAGCAGACGGCCTGGGGGGAATCGATCGCGGAGACGATTCTTTACTGCCTCTGGGACATGGGCCTGAAGGTCGGACACGCGACACGCTCGGTCGACGAGTGCATGCGGCAGGCGAAAGCGGACATGACGATCCGCACGTCGCTTTTGGAATCGCGCTACCTGTTCGGCGACCGCGCGCTGTTCGACGAGATGACGTCGCGCTTCGACAAGGAAGTGGTGCAAGGCACCGCCGCCGAATTCGTCGCGGCGAAACTCGCCGAGCGCGAGGAGCGTCATCGTAACGCCGGCGCGTCACGCTATCTCGTCGAGCCGAACGTCAAGGACGGCAAGGGTGGCCTGCGCGACCTGCACACGCTGTTCTGGATCGCGAAGTACGTCTACCGGGTCAGCGAGCCCGACGAGATGATCGCGCGCGGCGTGTTCGATCGCAGCGAGTATCACCTGTTCCGCCGCTGCGAGGATTTCCTCTGGTCGGTGCGCTGCCACCTGCATTTCATCACCGGGCGCGCGGAAGAACGGCTCTCCTTCGACATCCAGCGCGAGATCGCGGTGCGCCTCGGCTACACCGAACATCCCGGCTTGCAGGACGTCGAGCGTTTCATGAAGCTGCTCAACCGGCTGGTGGCGCGCTTCAAGCCGCGGCGGCGCAAGGCGCTCAGCGAGACGGACGACTTTTTCGTCGACAACAACCGCATCAACGTGGCCGACGCCGATGTCTTCCGCCGCGATCCTGTCAACCTGATCCGCATGTTCCGGCTGGCGCAGCGTCACAGCCTCGGCTTTCACCCCGACGCGATGCGCGCCATCACCCGCTCCTTGAAACTGATCGATAAGGCGCTGCGCGAGAGTGCGGAAGCCAACCGCCTGTTTGTTGAAATTCTTACCGCCGAGAACGCGGAGATCGTGCTGCGCGGCATGAACGAAGTCGGCGTGCTTGGCCGCTTCGTTGTCGATTTCGGCCGTGTCGTCGCGATGATGCAATTCAACATGTATCATCACTATACGGTGGACGAGCATCTGCTGCGCTGCATCGGCATCCTCGCCGATATCGAGAAGGGCGAGCGCACGGAGCTTGCGTTCGCGACGGAACTGATGGCGTCGATCCAGCCGGCGCATCGCAAGGTGCTCTACGTCGCGATGTTCCTGCACGACATCGCCAAGGGGCGGATCGAGGATCACTCGATCGCCGGCGCGCGCATCGCGCGGCGGCTCTGCCCGCGCTTTGGCCTTTCAGCGGCCGACACCGACACCGTGGCGTGGCTGATCGAGCATCACCTGGTGATGTCGAGTGTGGCGCAGTCGCGCGATCTTTCCGACCGCAAGACGATCGAGATGTTTGCCTCTGTCGTGCAGTCGCTGGAGCGCATGAAGCTGCTCACGATCCTGACGACGGCAGACATCCGCGCCGTCGGCCCGGGCGTATGGAACGGCTGGAAGGCGCAGCTTCTGCGCACACTCTATTATGAGACCGAGCTGGTGCTCACTGGTGGCTTTTCCGAGGTCAACCGCGCGCAGCGTGTCGCGATGTCGCAAGACGAATTCCGTGCCGCCATGACCGATTGGTCGACGGCCGAGATCGACGCGTATCTCGCCCGGCACTACCCGGCCTACTGGCTCAAGGTCGATCTCGCGCACAAGATCGCGCATGCGCGCTTCCTGCGGGCGGCGCAGGCGGAAGGAAAGACGCTTTCGACCAGTTTTGGATTCGATGCCGAGCGCGGCGTCACCGAACTCACGGTGCTGGCGCCCGATCATCCGCGGCTGCTTTCGATCATCGCCGGCGCCTG
>JAFKKS010000364.1 GCA_017304555.1 Hyphomicrobiales bacterium | reverse complement strand
GGTGGTGTCGTTCACGTGAGCCTCCCGCATTTGGGCCTCCCGCAATGATTGTCGTTGCAGCCTTGCGCCGATGCGCTTGCCGCGCCCCGACGGGGCATGCACCATGGATCGTAACGGCCCTGGCGCCGTCTGCGACAACAATAGCAAAATAAGAGCGAGGAGACGTCATGGCAGCGCGCCGCAAATATTTCGGATGGGGCTCGGAAGGCGAAGGCCTGAGCGAGGATGAGAAGGCCTTCGCGCTCGAAACCAACCGTGCGCGCTTCGGCCGTACCGATTTCGAGACCGTCGCGGTCGCCAAGGAAGCGGATATCAGGCTCGCAGCGCCGCGCCTCGCGCCACCGGCGTCGCTAGCGGCGATCTGCTCCAGCGACCATCGCGACCGCCTCACGCACACCTACGCGCAGTCCTTTCCCGATTACGTGCACGCCATGGCCGGCGACTTTTCGCCGGCACCCGACATCGTCGCCACGCCGCGCAACGAGGGCGAGGTCGCTGCGGTGCTCGACTGGGCAGGCGGCGCGCAGGCCTCCGTCACGATCTATGGCGGCGGCTCGAGTGTCTGCGGCGGCACCGAGCCGCGCATCGAGCGCGGGCAGAAAGCCGCCGTCTCGCTCGACATGCGCGGCATGGGCAAGGTCGTCGAGGTCGACAAGACCTCGCGCGCAGCCTTGATCGACGGCGGCACCTACGGTCCCGCGCTTGAAGCACAGCTCAAGCCACATGGTGTGACGCTGCGGCATTTCCCGCAGAGCTTCGAATACTCGACGCTCGGCGGCTGGATCGCGACGCGCTCGGGCGGACACTTCGCGACGCTCTACACGCATATCGACGATCTCGTGGAGTCGCTGCGCATCGTCACGCCGAAAGGGCTGGTCGAAACGCGCCGCCTCCCCGGTTCCGGCGCCGGCCCCTCGCCCGACCGCATGTTCATCGGCTCCGAAGGCATCCTCGGCGTCATCACCCGCGCCTGGGTGCGGCTGCAGGACCGGCCGAAGTTTCGCGCCGGCGGCGCCGTGCGTTTCAAGGACTTCTTCACCGCGGCGCGGGCGCTGCGCGCGGTCTCGCAGTCCGGGCTCTATCCGGCGAACTGCCGCATCCTCGATCCACAGGAAGCAAAGAACACCGGCGCCGGAGACGGCTCGTTCGCGATGATGGTGCTCGCTTTCGAGTCCGGCGACCACGACGTCACGCCATGGATGGCGCGCGCACTCGAATGCTGCCGCGACCATGGCGGCGACGCCGGCGAGATCGGCGGCGCCGATGCGCATCGTTCAGGCGCCGCGGACCGCTGGCGCACCGCCTTCATCCGCATGCCCTACATCCGCGAAGTGACGCTGCCGATGGGCATCATCGACGACACGTTCGAGACGTCGATCACCTGGGATCGCTTCGAGGCGTTCCATGACGCGGTGAAGGACGCGACGGCGCAGGCGGTGAAGGACGTGTCGGGTCAGCCGGGCAACGTCACCTGCCGCGTCACGCACGTCTATCCGGACGGGCCGGCGCCCTACTTCTCATTCCATGCGCTCGGCAAACACGGACAGCTTGCGGAGCAATGGCTCGCGATCAAGTCGCGTGCGCTCGACGCCGTGATCGACAACGGCGGCACCGTCACGCATCACCATGCGGTCGGGCGCGACCATCGTCCCTGGTATGACCGGCAACGCCCGCCGCTCTTCGCCGAGGCGTTGCGCGCCGCGAAAAAGACGCTCGACCCGCAAGGACTGCTCAACGCCGGCGTGCTGATCGACGTTTAGAACGGCGTGCGGAGTGGCGTCGCAGTTTGCGTCATCCCTCCCCGGAGGGGAGGGTGGACGCGCGAAGCGCGGCCGGGTGGGGACGCTCTTCAAGAATGACCCCTCCCGTCTCCTCACTCGCTCCGCTCGCTCGGAGCCACCCTCCCCTCCGGGGACGGATGGGGGCGGTCCGGCAAGATCAACCGCGCGCCGTTCTCGTAGGTCAGGTAGCGCCAGACCCATTGCAGGCTGACGCGCATGCGGTTCTCGAAGCCGACCAGCAGATAGACGTGGACGAAGGCCCAGAGGAACCACGCCAGCCGGCCCTTCAGCCGCAGCCAGCCAAAATCGAATACAGCGGCGTTGCTGCCGACAATAGCGGTGTTGCCGCGATCGTGGAAGTGAAAGGGCGTGAGCGGCGCGCCGTGCAGCAGGTTCGCGGCCAGCGCCCTACCCAGATGCGTGCCCTGCTGCTTGGCGACCTGGGCCAAGGCGGGCAGCGGCGAACCTTTCTCGTCCGGGAATAG
>JAFKKS010000363.1 GCA_017304555.1 Hyphomicrobiales bacterium | reverse complement strand
CAATCGGGACGTTAAGCTCTTTGGCGAGCTCCTTCAGGCCGGTTGTGATCTCCGTCACCTCCTGTACGCGGTTTTGCGCGGCGCGTTGCGTCATACCTTGCATGAGTTGAATGTAATCGACGACGATCAGATCGAGGCCACGCTGTCGCTTCAGACGTCGCGCGCGCGCAGCCACTTGGCCGATGGTAAGAGCGCCCGTCTGGTCGATAAAAAGCGGTATGCGTCGAATCTCCTGCCGTCGCTGGAGCAACGCATCGAAGTCGTTCTCTGATATCTCGCCGCGCCGGATGCTTGAAGACGAGATCTCCGACTGCTCTGCGATGACTCGCGTCGCGAGCTGCTCGGATGACATCCCGAGCGAGAACAAGGCAACAGTCCCTCCGGAACGGACTTGTGGAGAGCCAGCGCTCGTAACAGGCGCCTCATAGGCTTTAGCGACGTTGTAGGCGATGTTCGTTGCGAGCGACGTCTTGCCCATGCCAGGCCGACCAGCAATGATGATCAGGTCCGAAGGCTGGAGCCCTCCCATCATTGCATCGAGGTCTTTAAGACCTGTCGGCAGGCCCGAGAGTTTCCCATCGCATTGATAGGCGAGAGCGGCGTTGTCGATCGCTTGCGTCAGGGCAGCATCAAATGTCTCGAATCCGCTGCCGAACCGACCCGTTTCTGCGACTTCGTAGAGACGCTGTTCCGCATGTTCGATCTGCTCGCGCGGCGCGGAGTCGACAGCCGAATTGAATGCGGCGTCGCGGATGTCGTCCGCGATGTTGATCAACTCGCGCCGGATGGCCAAGTCGTAGATGGAGCGACCATAATCCGCCGCGTTGATCACGGTCGTGGCCTCGGCCGCCACGCGCGCGAGATACTGCGAGAGTGACAGTCCGGCGATATCCAGGTCGGCCGGAAGAAAGGTTTTGACTGTGATAGGGCTCGCGATTTTGTTTGCTTCGATCAAGCTGACCATCACGTCGAAAATCGCACGATGCAGTGGCTCGAAGAAATGATCCGATTTCAGGAAGTCGGACACACGATAGAGCGCATCGTTGTTGATGAAAATCGCGCCCAACAGGGCCTGCTCGGCTTCGATGTTGTGCGGCATCGCCGGGAGCGACGTCCGCATCGCTTCAAGCCTGGCCGCTGCCTCTGCCATCGCTCACCTTGCCCTCAGCACTCCTCTTGCCTGGGATGTTCATGCGAGAATCGGTATCATCGGGAAAGCTTAGCGCTTTGGCCCCAACGGTCGCCAGACGGGACGTGATTAGGGCTGAGTGAAATCGGCTCTTGCAGAATGGCGCGAATCGCGCGTGCTGATCAGGTGTGAGGCGCCGCCCGTTTGACTTGCCGCGCCGGCTTGTCTTGTCGCTCGCCCTGGTAGGAAACCTGGCGCAACAGGCCATCTTCCGTCCATGTGAGATACGTCACCTCGACCACGAGTTCCGGCTTGACCCAATGAACGCGGGAGAGCTCGAGCGGCGTACCGTAGCGACTCTCACGCGGCGGAGGGACATCGAGCGGCATGCGCGCTCTTTTCAGAGGCGCGAGCCGCCGAGCCAATCGTTTGAGCTCGGCGACCGTGATCCCCGTGCCGGCCCGGCCGGCATAACGCAGGCTTCCATTCTCGGTGTAGTAGCCGAGGAGAAGTGAGCCAATGTGCGGCCGGCTTCCTGTCGGATCGGTCCATCCGACGACGACGAATTCTTCGCGGTGAGACATTTCGACTTGACCCAGAAACAGCGATCGCCAAGTGCGTAGGGTCGATCGGTACGCTTGGACACGACGCCTCAAGCGCCATCCGGCTGGCGTGTTCGTAGAATTGCGGACCACCTCCAACGAGGTGGTCGCAGAACAGGAGTCCAGGTCTCGGCTTCGCGAGCAGATTTTTCAGGCGCGTCTTGCGTTCAATGGGCGGCAGTTGGGCGGTGCTTCCACCGTTCACAAACAGAAGATCGAACGCGTAATAGACGAGCTCGCTGGTGTGCCCCTCGTCCATTGCGGCCTGCAGTCGGCTGAAGGATGTGATGCCATCCCGTCGGACTGCGCAGAGTTCTCCGTAAGCGTTTTGCAATAGCAGAGCACGAATCGCGGAGACTGTCGTCCGATAGCGGTGCCTCCAGCCGAGTCCTGTCCGCGTGAGAAGCCGGATATCGCCGCCATCGATGCGGGCGTGCATACGATATCCATCCAGCTTGATTTCATGCAGCCACGTCGATCCGGCGGGGGCCTCGTCTACGAGGCGCGTGAGCTGCGGCTTGATCCAGTGCGGCGGC
>JAFKKS010000108.1 GCA_017304555.1 Hyphomicrobiales bacterium | reverse complement strand
GACGGCTTCCCGCCGACGCAGCTCGAGCTGTGCGCCGCCGACCGTGCTGTTTCCCTGGATCTTGCTCGCGGCCCAGGTGACGCCAAGCCCGATGCCCGCCCACGCGAGTTGCGCCAGGAAGGTGCCGCTCGCCAGGAACGTCACCACGGGCACAAGGAAGCCCGCCTGCGCAGGGCGCGGCGAGCCGAGCGCCAGTGCGCCGGCGAGGAGCAGATAGCGCAGCGCGCGCATCATGCCGCCGCCATCACGATACTATCGTTGATGGAGCCGCCGACGCGGAAGGCGCGCCGCGCATAGAGAAGCGGGCCCTGCTCATTGCCGATTTGACCCTTGGCAACGAAGCGTTCTCCGACCGCAACGCCAATGGTTTCGGTGTCGTCGGGATTTTGCGCGTAGACCCAGTCGCCGGGCTGCGCTTGCGCTACCGGGATCTCCGAGAAGATCGAGGCGGCGACGTCGCCGAGCGTCTCCCAGCCTTCCTCGATCATCACGCGCTTCGCACCGATCTCGCTGTCATAGCGGCCGCGCAAATGCGCGATCGGGTCGCGGCCGATGATGCGCTGCGCGATGGCGGCCGCGTAGCAAAGACAGTCATTGGTGCCCCAGACATGCGGCAGCGTCTGTTGGCGATTGAACTCCTCGAGAATGATCTTCCGCACGTTCATGACGCGGTTCCGTATTGCTTCTTCGTCGCCGGCTCCTTGCGACCCCAATAGACGGGCTTCGTCGCCTGGGCGGAGGTGTCGTCGTAGAAGGCGTCATCGGGATCGCGCTCTCGACAGGACGCCGGCGAGCGTGTCGCCGTCTCCGCGCGGGTGAGCGCGCGCGACGTGGACTCGCAGGTGAACACGACGGCGCTGTCACCGCCTTGCGCCGGCGTCGACACGGTCGCGTCATCGACGATGCCGACGAAGTACGGGATGAGCGGGCCGATGATGTCGCGCGTCGCAGGGTCAAAGATCCCGAGCTTCACCGTGATCGGCGCCTGCGCCAGGCGCGAGCCGCGGATCATCGCTTTGGTGTCGGGATCGAGGCCGGAGAGCGTGATCTGCATGCCCGGAATGGTCATGTCGCCCTTCGACACGACGGTGCCGATCGAGATGACGCCGCCCGAGCCATGATAGGTTTTGCTCTCGACAATGACGTCGCCGACATCGTCCCAAAAGCCGGCCGGGTCAGGATCTCCGGTGACCGGATCGCGCGCCTCGCACCACAGGAAGAAGCGCCTCATCACATGGCGGTTCGCGAGGGCGGCCTTCTGCTCTGATGTGAACGGGATCATAGCGTCTGCACCGCTTCGAACGACGCGGTCGTGAACCACGGTGCGGTGGTCGGATCGGTGTAGGTGCCGGGCAAGATGATCATGCGCGCCGCCGGGCGGTAGAGCATGACGGTCGCGTTGACAGCCCAGCCCGGCCGCACATACGGCCGCACGGCGACGGTGAGCGCACCGCCGCCATTCGCGGTGGCGCTCGTCGACACGCGGAGATAGTCGAAGGCGAGATAGTCGCCGGGCGAGAACTTAAAGCCGGCTGGCAGTTGGTCGAGCGAGATATCGACCTTGTTGGCGTCGACGCTGAGGAGCCGGCAGTTGCCGGAAAACGGCAAGCCGCTAACCGTCAGCGCACCCCACCCGGTGCGATAAGCCAGCGGGAACTCGCGGAGCTTGTCGTAGCCGTAAAACTCGCCGGTGCTGAGCACTCGATCGTAGAACGCGCGCACGATGCCGGCTTCGTCCGGCGTCATTTTGTCGGTCGACCAGGCCGCGCGCCATAGCGTCGGGCCGATGTCGGCCGAGATCTGCCGGCCTGAGCGGAGCGGCGTCACCTCGATCATCGGCTGCGGGTAGAACGAGAGGCCGGCGACGGGCAGCTGGTCGGGAATCGCGAGGACGGTCATGCGGCGAACTCCCCGCGCGACGTCGCATCCTGCATTTTTTGCACGACGGCGCTCATCAGCCGGCGATCGCGACGATCGAGCTCGTCGGTGATGAAGGCCGCCGTCTGCTTGTCCATGCTGCCGGCGACGTTGATCGTCGTTCCCTCGACATTGAGGTGGAGAGAAGGTGACGCCGGCAGCATCGGCGGCGGTGCCATCCCGCTGTTGACCGCTTCGAGTAGTGAGCGGTTCTTCGCCGTCGAGCGCGCGTTGACGACGAACTCGCCATCGCTGAGCAGCGCCTTGATGCTGTCGGACGTCGTGGTGCCGGGACCGCGCACCATGCCTCCCGGCGCGCGCCGAACGATGCCGCGCGCGAAATTGTCGTTGGCGGCGGCGAGGCCGCCGAGCGAGAAGCGGCGCGCGCCGATCGCGAAGTTGTCGTTCGCCGCCATCCCGGCCGCGGCCGTGATGTAGCCGCCTTTCGCCTTGCCGCCTGCAAAGCTGAACACGCTCTTGAGCAGCCCGCCGAGCAGGCCGCCGCTATTGCTCGTGCCGAGAATGCCGGCAAGCCCGCCCTGGCCGAGCAGCGCCGCCTGCACCAGCATGCGGCCGATGCTCATCGCGAGATCGCGGATGGCTTCACTCGCGGTGCGCGCGCCGCTCGCCCAATTGAAGAGCGCGTCCGTCATCGCGCCGCCGACAGAGTCGGCCGCCTGCTTCGCGGAGTTGAGGTTGAAGATGTTTTGCGTCAGCTTGCCGGTCTCGCCGGCTTCCTCGCGAATCTTGGCAATCTGCGCGTCCGAAAGCGTGATGCCGGCCGCCTTTGCCTGCGCGAGCTTCTCGTTCTCATAGCGGTAGGCAGCGGCCGCACCCGCGGCGAGGCCGAAGACGGCCGCCTCAATGCGCAGCGACTCGATCTGCACGGTGAAGGTCGCTTTATCCTGCGCCATGAAGCGCAATGCGGCGATCTCGTTGACGAGGCCTCCGACTTGCTCCCGCGCCGCCTTATCGCCGAGCGCCATGGCCTCACCGGAGCGGATATAGGCCTCGCGCGCCGTGGCGGTCATTCCCGCTGTCTCGGCCTCGAGCTTCAGAGCGGTCGTGACTTCGCCGAGCGCCTTCGCGCGCCGTGCGATCTCCTCCGGCGATTCACCGGGCGGCGGCTGCGGTGCTGCGGGCGGCGGCGATAGGTCGGAATATCGCTTCGCTTCGGTGCCCGCGCCGGGAAAGAACTCGTCGAACTGCACGCCGACGCGATCGATGGGACGCTTCGGCAGCATGCCGGCCGCCATGCGCATCTGATCGAACGGCGTCAGTTGACGCTTCGACTCGGCTTTCTGCAGCCGCTCCATCGCGGCCGCGGCCTCGTCAGCCTTTTTCGCCAGCCAGTCCAGGAACGACTTAAGTCCGAAATCGGTGCTCTTGCCGAGCACTTCAAAGAGGTGTTCAGCGGCGTTTGAGAGCCTCCCATAAGCCGCCGATGTCGTATCCGCGCTCTTCGCAGTGCTGCCGCCGAGCTGCTCGGAGGCAAGGCGCAAGATCTCGTTCCAGGCCTTGGTAAGCTCGCCGGCGCGCGTCAGATCTGCGATCAGCTTTTGCTGTACTGGAGAAATGCGCAGCCCCGCCGCGCGCAGATCGTCGAGCCCATTGATCGGATCGTCGAAGGCGCGGCCGAAGGCGCGCACGTTGCTGCGGAGATCTCCGCCGAACGCGTTGGAGAGGTCCTGCGCGGCCTTCATCACCTTCGGGAAATTCGCCCCGGCGACGGTGCTGAACCGCAGGAGATCCTGGATCGCACCGCGGATGCTCTCCGTCGATTGCGTACCGGAGCGCGAGAGCTCCTCCGCAAGGTGGTTGAGGTCGCCCTGGCTCTGCCGCGCCGCGCCGTTCGTCGCGCGCAGCGTATTGGCCAGCGTCGCCTGCTGCGCCTCCAGCTTCGCGTAGGCGGCGGCCGCGCTGATGGCGGCGGCCGTGATCGCGCCGAGGACGGCCGCAGAGGCCACGGCCGCGACGTTGAATTTCAGCGAGCCGCTGGTGAGCACGCTGACGACGCCGGCGAGCTGACCGGCCGGGCCGCCCGTGATGGAGAACGCCTGCGCCATCGCGTTCACCATGGCGCGCTGTTGCGCCGTCGCGGCTGTGTTCTCCTTCGTCTTTTCGCTGAGGTTGTCGTTCGCGGCGGCCGCGTCGTTGACGCGCTTGGCATGATCGCCGAGCGCGCCCTTCGCCGCTGCGGCCTCGGCGCGCATTTTCGCGACGTTCTCCGCCGCGTGCTTCATCCCTTCGCGCCATGTATTGACGCTAACGCCGGCGCGCTTGGCGTGCGCCTCTATCGCGCCAATCGGCTCGTAGGCGCCATCCGCCGCCTTGCCGAGCTTCTCGACCTCGCGCGCAGCCCCAGACGCGGCCTCCTTCGCGCCGCGTGCATCGCCGTCGATCCGAAGAGCGAGCCTGAGGGTCACTGGTTAGGTCCGTTCATCGCTTCGCGCGCGGCGATCTCCATCACCCGCACGCCTTCCCATTGCTCCGGCGTGATGGCGATGCCGGCGAGCTCCAGGCCGGCACGCACCGCCGTGTAGTCGAGCCCGATGCAGATGAGACGCTGCGGGATGAGGCCGCCGCCGATCGACGCAAAGCGAAACTGTGACGAGACGACGAGGAAGGCATCGACGATCTCGACATTATCCGGCCACACCCCATCGTCTTCATCGTTTGCCGCCGCCAGACGCTTCGCGAGGGCGGCGATCTCTTCCTCGCTCGCTCCGAAATGTCGCGCATCGGCGAGCGCTTCCGGCTCCGGGCCGCTCGCCGCCTGCCCCTTATTGAGGGCCCAGTAGCGGGCGGCCCATTTCAGTTTCCCGCGCGGGCTTTTCCGACCTCATCGAAATACGCGTTGGCGATCGCCACGCGGACATGCGGCCACTCCAGCACCTGATCGCGCAGCACATCGGTGTAGGGAATTTCACCCGTATCGTCCGTAACACCTTCGAGGCGCACGAGCGCCGCGCACACGAAGCCGGTCGTACCTTTCGCCGTGTTGAGATCGTGCGTGTCGATCTCTTCGCCTTTGAGCAGGCGATAGGTTGCGGTGAGCGACTCCTGCTTGAAGCCGTCGCCTTCGGGCGTGTTGATCTTGACTTCGCGGCGGAAGGTCGGGCGCGCGGTGACGTTGAACATGGGGGCGTCTCTCCGGGATCAGTGAAGCGTGAGGGTGAACTGGTCGTCGCCAGCCGACGACGGGATCGGTGTCACGCGCAGCGGCCATTCCAGGAGGTTCTGCTGCTGCTCATAGCCGGTGAGTCGCGCAACAGAGCCGGTCGGGACCGCGATCGAGGTTTTGAAGCCCGCGACGGTGCCGTGCGTCAGCGCCACCGCCGTGGGCGTGAGCGACAGCGCGCGGTCGAACGGATTGAACGTGGTCAGCGGAACGGCTTCGACGCTGCACGAGATCTGCTCTGCGCGGTCGACGATGCGGATCTCCTCGCGGCCGACCAACATGCGCGGCTGCACATCGCAGCCGAGGTTGAGCTCGAACGAACGCATCACTAGCGCCACCGCGCCGAGGGTGAATACGGGCGTGTTGGTATTGGTGACGACACTCGGCGTCTTGAAGTCGCTGAAGTCGACGGTCGGCCGGGTTTGCTCGGACGGCATGGCGAAGAGCCCGGTCATCGTCCATCGGATGACAGGCACGCCCTGCGCGTTGGCGGTGATGACCCCGGTGCCGCGGCAGCCTTTCATCACATGCCGCGTGCCGCCGATGAGGAAGTAGATCGACACGCTCTCATGCCCCGTTGACACGGGCTTGTAGACAACCGTGCCGTCGTCCGGGTCGACGTCGGGCGTGACGACTTCCGCGAGACCACAGGCGCGCGCCAGCGACCCCCATGCCGGCGCGACACCCGTGGCCCCCGCGCCGACCAACTCTGTCGAGAAGGTCAACACGGATCGAAGCCCGACCTTGAATTCTTCCTGTGCACCGAGGAAGGGCCGCTCCAGATTGCGGCTCACATCCTCGCCTTCCATCGGGGCGAGCGTAACGTCGACGGCGAGAATGGCATTGTCCGCTCCGGTCGGAACGGCATCGGTGCCGTACACCGTCTCGATCTTCGCGAGCAGGATCTTCGATCGCCAGTTAATCGGATCAGGCATTGCGGTGGCCCTTCGTCTTGCGCGTGGATGTGTTCGCCGGCGCTTCCTCCGGCTTTACCGCAACCGGTGCCGGCGATGCCGTCACGCGATCGGGCGCGGGTTGGGTGCGATGCTTCAGCTCGGTCGAGCCGTCAGGCTTGCGCAGATAGCTGCCGCCCTGCGTGATGCGTTCCGTCGTCATGAGATCCTCAGCATGTCGTCGACTGCGAAATCGAGCTGGTAGATGATGGTGCCGCGATTGAGACTGACGAGTGCGCCGCGCGAGAGCTGGAACACGCCGCCGGCGACGTTGCCGTCGGGGCCCCGACCGCACACCGGATTGACCACGTCGGCGACAAGGCTATGCATCGTCGGGAGCGCGCGCTGGCCGGTGACGTCGCCGGCGCTGCGGATGATCAGGAGCACGCCGACGAGCTCACCGATCGCCTGCCGGAAAAGTCCGGTCGCGGCGTCGGCCTGGCCGGCGCGCAGCCCGAGCGGCAGCACATAGGCGGCAGGCGTGCGGTTCGGCAACGCATTCTGGTTGACGAGCTCGGTGAGCTCGGCCGCGCCCTCGACGCGCTTCTCGAGCGCGGCGACTTGCGCTTTAAGGCGGGCAACGAGCGCATCAGTTGACATCGTTCGCCCCCTGCGGGCCGAGCAGCCATTCGCCCGTCAGCGCCTCGATCTCCGCCTCGTCGTCGTGATCGACGCCGAGGAATGGTCGCGCCGGGATCGTCACTTCCTTCGCCGTGATCCAATGGTCGCCGATGCGGAAGCGGAGGGCCTGCTTGCTCACCGGCCGGATCGTCGCGCCCAGCTGATGCGCGGCCGCGTAAAGCACATTCGTGCCGACCTCGACGCCGCGATCATCCGCCTGCCATGTGATCGACTGCATGAGCCGTGCGCTGTCGATCAGCGTCTTGCCGTTTTCGAGCCGCGCACGGATCGATTGCGGCCAGACGCCTCCATCAGGCCGCTCGCCGCGCTCAAAACGCATGCGCGTCGATTCCGCCAGCGACGCGCCGATATTGTCCCAAAGGCCGCGCGTGTTTTCCGCTTGCGCGGCGGTGCGCAAGAGCGCCTCCGTTGCGGCCGTGCCGCCGTCGAGGACGATGCGCGCGCCGGTCATCAGATGAAGCCCTTCATGTTATCGGGCGTGATCTCACGGCAGCGGTCGTTCGTCTGCACGCCGCTGGCGCCGCTCCCGGTCGGCTCGACGCCGGCGACGTTCAGCCGAACGACGCCGGACGCGATGTCGCGCAACATCTTCAAGGCCTGCTGGTAGTCGGCCTCAATCTTGGTGTCGGCGACGCGCGAATGCAGCTTGTAGATCGCAATGGCCTGCGCGAGATCCGCGAGCAGCGCTGGCGTCTCGGCAAGCGGCAGCTGGTAGCGGCCGGCGAGATAGCCGTCGATCGTCGCATCGGTGTCGGCAAGCGCGCGATCGACGACGCTGGTGTCGATCTCGCCGGTCGGCGGTGAAGCTCGATCGGTGAGCTCGACGAGCATGCGCTCGTCGTATCGGTCGGTGAGCTGCGCCAGGGTGCAGTAGGTCACGCCGCGCTCCCGATGACCTTGGGTGCAACCTTGCTCTCCAGCCAGGAGGCAAGGTCGCCGACCGTGACGAAGCGCTCGATCTCGTCATCGGTCGCGTACCGCTCGAATTCATGTTCGAGCGTCATGACGATCTCCATGCGGTCGAGCTCGTCGCCGCCGAGGTCGCCGAAGAACGTCGTGTCGCGGGAAATTTCGCGCTGCGGCGCGCGCGAGAACTGC
The DNA here is from genome assembly GCA_017304555.1 of Hyphomicrobiales bacterium. Taxonomy (GTDB): domain Bacteria; phylum Pseudomonadota; class Alphaproteobacteria; order Rhizobiales; family Xanthobacteraceae; genus JAFKKS01. The sequence goes on along the minus strand of JAFKKS010000108.1, from coordinate 7,973 downwards.
GCGGCGACAACGGCGAGGACACGGTCGCGGACGTGGCTCATTTCAACACCCCGCGCTTACGAGCCTCTGCCATCGAATAGCTCGGCGCGCTCCGGGCCCGCACCAGATCGATGAAGGCGTCGGCGAAGCCGACCGCAAAGCTCAAATCCTTGCGCTCTTGCTGCACGCTGTAAGGGACTGTGTCATTCGTCTGCAGGCGTTCGACCACCTCGCGCAGACCCTGTCCGTCGCGGAAAGCAGCCTTGCCAGCTTCGTATTCGGTCGGATCGACGTGAGACATAAATGGCCGCCCAGGATCTCGTTCGCTCTTTGAAGTTGGTGCGGGCGGAAGGGCATCTTCCGCCCGCACCGAGGCCCCTAAAGTCGGGGCGACCGCGCCGGTTATCGCGGAGCTGGTTGCGGGAGCAGGATTTGAACCTGCGACCTCCTGGTTATGAGCCAGGCGCGCTGCCGCTGCGCTATCCCGCCGAAAGGCCGGGCCTAGCCGAGCGACTCCAGATCGTTTTCGTCGCCAGGATTGGCGCGAAGCATCACGCCGGTGTTGATCGCGGAGATCGTCTCTTTCGCGCCGTCCGGTCGCCGGCCGAAAACGCTCTGCACACTCACGTTGCAGTATTCCTCGCCGGGCGAAAGCTGCGTCACCTTAGCTGCGATGAGCACGGTGTCGCCGATTTTGAGTTCGCGGTTCTTCGCGTCGTGCATTTTGTGCTCCTCTATTGCGTCTTCGTGAGACGCAGCGAAACGGTGAGCACCGGGTCTGCGGCGATGGCGTCGACTTCATCCGCGCTCAATTCCTTGAGCGGGATCGCCGTCTCCTCCGGGCCGAAGCCATGTCCGGCGCGCCGGCGCGAACCGCGCTTGGTGCGCACCATCAGCACGCCGTTGTCGATCATCGCCGGCGTCAGCTCGGGTAACGGGAACGAGAGCGTCACCGTGTCGGCCGGCTTGTGATCGTTCTCGTCGCCGGGATCGCTCTGCGGCGGTTGGTCGGGGCCACCGGGATTAGGCTCCGGTGCCCCGCCATGGCCCGCCTGCAGAACCTCTGCAATGCCCTTCGCAGAGGGGTCGACGTGTTCGGCGCCTTTTTGCGCCTTGGTATCTTTCGCCTTCGCCAAAATCTCACCTATCCAGTCAGAGGGGGCCGATCAGATCAGCGCGATTAAGCGAGCCACGGCACGACGAGCAGCTCGGCGGTGCCGGCCCACTTGTTGGTCTCGCCGCCGTTGACGAGCTGCGACTGCAACAGGCCGCGGCCGGCGCCTTCGAGCGACGGCGGAACCACCAACAGGTTCGGCATCAGGCCGAGCGGGCGGCCGAAGTCGCCCTTCATGCCCGAAAGCCCCGCGCGCGCCGCCTCGTAGTGCGTAGCGTCGAGCGTTTGCTTCGAGCCCCATGCCATCTGCCAGAAGCCGAAGCCTGCATTCGATCGCGAATCCACGCCGTAGCGGTATTCCTTGCGATCGAAGACGTTGTCGTCGTCGGGCCGATCTTTCGACACGAACTGAGGCTTCCGACGCTCCTGGAAGATGAGCGGCTTCAGCGCCCGGTTGGTGCAGAGCAGGAACCACGCGGTGCCGGCGCCGCCATCCGTGTTGGCAACCGACGTCGCCGCGCCGTCCGCGTTCAGCACCGGATGATCGGTGTCGAAGAAGTACTGGCCATCGTAGCAATTGGTCGCGAAGCCAGCTTTCAGCAGCGCGAATACGATCTCGTCCGGCTGCGCCGAAACCGAGCGACCCATCTCCTCGAACAGCGGCGCATAGACGCCGATGTTGTCGTCCTCGATGTCGTCTCGGCCGACGCCGATCGTCATCTCGAAAGACTTGTTGCGGATGGTGTAGTCGGACTCGGAGATGCTGGTGATGTGGCGATCACCGACCCATTCCCGCATGGACGGCAGCTTGCCCAGCCAGCCGTAGCGCTCTTCCTTGGTGGTCGACGGCACGCGCGTTGCCACACTTTCCCATTGCGGCTTGGCCTGCGCCAGCCCGCCCTGGAAGCTCGTCTGGAAGCCGACGCGGAGTGCGGCGAGTGAGGTACTGGTGATGATCATCGAAAGGCCTTTGAAGAGGTTTCGGGAAAGCGGAGCTGCAGGCCCTTACGCGAAGCGGACCCACACCCCCTGCGAGTCGACGTCGAAGATGGTGCCAGCGGCCGATCGCGAGCTCGACCCGTTGGTCTTGGCGACGGTCTGATCGTCGACCGCGTAACAGGTCGCGCCGACGTCGGGGAGCGCGATCAGATCGCTCGACGCCGAGTTGGCGTACCGGAAGATGCCGGCCGCAACGCGCGCCTTGATGTCGCCGTTGCCACCGTCCGAATTGTCGAACAGCGCCTCGGCGCGCCCGATCACCTTCAGCGTCGTCGCGGTCGACGCCGGCACGGCGTAGCCGTTGGAGTCGATCGCGACCATCGCGCCTGGAAAAATCGTGGTCGCCGCCTTGACCGGGACTTCCCGGATGTTTCCGGTACGCTCGCGCGTATCGCGGCCTGCCGTGAGAGCAGTCATGAAAGTGCGTCTCCGTTTTACGCCGCGTCAGCGGACAGATTCTTGCGGTACTTGTCGGGGTCGAGGCCCATGAGCGCCACGACGGAGGACTGATCGGCATTGAGCTCGACCTTGCCATCCGTGCGCGGCGCGGGATTGATGACGCCGCCGCTGCCGAGGATCGGCATCGCGCCAATCTCCTTCTCGACGCGCGCCGGGTCGGCCGCGTGCATCGCGATGTAGTGGTCGCGCAGCGGCTTCACGCCGACACGGCCGGCCTTGATCGCGCCATCGACGAAGGCGGTAGCGCGCTCGCTCGCGCGATCGGTGCGCAGCGTGTTGAGCTGCGTCGTCACGCCCGCGAGCTCAGACTGGAGCTGCACGACGGCTTGCGCCTGGTCGCCGGCGCCCTTGGCGAGCGTGGTGACCGCATTGAGCACCGCAGTGCCGTCCGCGTCCTCTTTCAGTCCCGCCGCCTTGGCGATCGACTTCATCTGGGCGGGGAGCTGCGCCGCAGCGGTGACGGCGTTCAGAACGACGCCGGCTTCGGCGTCCTCCTTCAGCCCGGCCGCCTTGGCGATCGCGCCGAGGCGCGCCTGCAACGCCGGATCTTCGGCGGTCTTGCCTTTCAGGGCATTGACGGCTGCGATCACCGCGGCGGCATCAGCGCCTTCCGCGAGGCCGAGGATCTGGCGCAACTGCGCAAGCAATTCCATTTCGTCACTCCGTTGGTGAAGAGTTTTCAGCGATTTCAGATTGGGGTCGTTGACGAGGCTGGCGCGGAGCAATCGCGTCACGCGGCCGCCGTGATCGGGAATGAAGGCGGGCGAGAAGCCCCGGTACGCGCGGTCGGCGAGCAGCTGCTTGCCGGCATCGGTCCACTCGACCTTGCCCCAGAGGCCGTCGGTGCGGCTCTGCAGCTCGACGATCCACCCGCGCGCCGGCGACGGCCCGCCCTTCGGGGCGGCGAGGTCGATGGCATGGTTCTCGTCGATCGGCAGCTTGCCCGCCGCGATCGAGGCGGTGATGACGGCCTCGGGGTTGTGCAACGTGTAGGGGCCACGGCCGTCAGCGCCGCTGAACGTGCCGGCCGGGATGAGATGCACCCATTCCGGGCCCTGGCCGGCAGAGCCGGCAGGCAGCGCGGAAAAGAGATGGACGGCGGGCAACGGCATGGGGCGCACCATGCCTATTCGGGGGGGCGAATATCATCCCCGCGCCTGCGGGGGGCAAAATCGACGACGTTGGCTCAGGATTAGCGAGGCCCATTTTTGGCCCCCTTCATGCGCCGGGGGATGTCCAGGGCCTTTTACGGCCGCTTAAACCCCTTCAAAACGCATCCTCGTCGGATACGGAGCGGCACGGTCGCCGCTGGGCGCGAAGCAGCATCATAACCGACCCGGAGCCGTCTGCCGAGGGGGGATGGCCGGCCGAGGGGTCGAGGGCCTAAAATGACGGCCATGGGATGGCGATCTGGCGAAGCTTACGACAAGGCCGAGCGCGAGCGCCAGGAGGCGATGAGCCCCGCGCAGGCGCGCGCCTATCGGCGTGAGCAAGCCGTGCGGATTGTCCTCTTCGCCGCGGCTGTCCTGATGGTGCTCGCGGTCGCAGTGCTGACCCGCTAGAGCTCACGCTCGGAGAGTCGCGCGCCGGGTCTATACGCGAATCCCGGGTCGATGCCCTTCGGCACCAGCACTGTGCGCGGCCCGTCCCTGGTATTGATGTTGCGCTCCACCCATTCGATCTCCGGTGCCTGCTCCGACACGGTGAAACCATAGCGCGCGAGATCTCGCTCGTTCAGCGTCATGACCGTGCAGCGGCAGTTCCAACCGTTCGGCGGGAAATGCGTCTGCCACCACGGATCGTCGGCCGGCAGGATCGTGCCGTGCCACGCGCGATGCGCCGGCCGCGTGCGGTTGTCCATCACCGCGACGTAGCGGAGATAGGGCCGCGTTGTCTTCACGCGCTGGATCTGTTCCCAGCGGCCAGCCGCGTAGCTCATCCGCATGTTTGTTTGGAAAATGACGCGGCTGCGCCAATTGCGGCTGCCGTTATAGCTCCAGCCGTGCTCGGCGACGATGCGGTCGAAGTCCTGGCGGAACTGCGCGAGCGTGGTGCCTTCCTCGATCGCCTTCTGAATGGCCTCTTGAAAGTCCTTCAGCAGCGCGTCGCTTTGCGCGCCGGCGACCATGAAGGCCTCCGAGTGCATCTCCTGCCAGAGATCCGTCCAGGTCAGCGTCGGGACGCGAAGCTTCTGGCGGAAGAACTCGATCGCTTCGAGCGGAGCCGTCTCGAACGGCTCCGGATCGAAGGCGTGCAGCGACGGCGAGCCGCAATGCGGGCAGCCGCCGAAGATCATTGCGCCGCCTCGGCCTGTTTCTGGATGTCGTCGCGGCCGGCGAGCTCCGCCATCACCATGGCGATGCGCATGAGCTGCGCCAGTTCGGCTGTCGGCATCTTCGCCTTCAACCCTTGCAGCGCGGCTTGCAGATCCTCGAACGATCCGGCTTCGTCGACGGCGTTGCGGATCGTATCGATCAGCGCGTCGGCGGCCGGAGCGACAAGCTTCTCGGCCGTGGACGCGATCGCGTCGACATCGTCATCTTCCGCGCGCGCATAGGTGCGCGCGTGCATCGTCATCGCGGTCGATGCGGGCGCGCCGAAGAGCGAGCCGCCCACGCCGCCGAAGGGTGACGTCGGCTGTGACGCGGTGAGCACCTCCGCGCCTGCGTCGGGATCAGCGAGGCCGACGAGATCACGCATGTCGCTCGCTTGCACGCGCAAGCCCATGCCGACGAGCTTCTCCACCGCCGCGACTGTCGTGGTGATGTCGCGCTGCTCAGCGCGGCCGATCTTGAGCTTTGGATACTTTTGCTGAGGTCCGTATTCGAGGTCGATCCACGGCCGCACGAGATCGCGGTTGAGGATCGCCGCCAGTGCCTTGGCGTCGGCGCGCTCGATATCCTCCTGCACCTGACGGTGCTCTTTCCCGGAGCCGAGGCCGCCGGTGACGGCATCGGTCGTCGCGGTCTGACCGAGCACCGCCTTCGAGACTTGCTGATCGAGCCAGTCGCAGCGCTCCTTGTAGAGCTGATGACCCTGTCCGACATTGGCGCTCTCGACGAATTCGATCAGCATCGACTCCGGGATGATCGCGGCACAGTCGCCCGCGATGTTGGCGACCGCGCGGAAGAGCGTGTCCTTGTCCTTGTCGATCGTGCCGGCTGGATACTTTCCGACCCGCACCGGCTGCCCGAAGGTCTGGGCGAAGATCGCCCAATCGCGCATCGTGAAGGCCTTGAACATCCACGACCAGGTCGCGAGCCGAGCGATGCCGGAACGGAGTGGCAAGCCGGACTTGGCGCGGAGCGCCGCCGTAATGAACTTGCACGCCGGCAGCGGCTTGTCGCCGTCCTCGCTGCGCAGAAGCGGCGTGCGGCCGTCAGCGTGTGCCGGCCGGAACCAACGCGGGTCGCGCCACTCCAGCCGCGCGGGCTGCCACTGGCCCGCGCTCGTATCCCAGATGATCTCGGTATAGCTGATGCCCTTGCCGATCGCGTCGAGGATGTCGAAGAGCTCGTCTTGCAACTCGTCTCGCTGCAGCCAATCGCGCAGCATGTCAGCATGCGCGACATGCTGCGGATCATCGCTGGCGGCGTCGACGGTGATGTCGAGCTGCGTCACCGACCGCTTGCGGGTGCCGAGCACGCCGACATAGTGAAGATCCCGCTCCTCGATCTGCTCCGCCAATTCCAGGTAGCGGAGCGGATCGCCGGCGTCGGCCTCGCGCAAGATCGAGGCAAGCCGGCGCGGATTGAGCCCGTCGCCGGGATATCCGCTATACGGCGATCGCACGCCGGCGATGGTCGGCCCAGCGATCGACTGTTTCAGGACGTCGCGCTCGATCGGTCGGCCGAACTGATCGTATAACGTAATCTTCTCAGTCATCGTTGGCTCCCGCTGCGGCAGTCGCTTCCTTCTCCGCGCGCTTCGCGGCGACGATCTCAGCGCATTGGTCGACGCAGCGATCACAGATCGCCGTTCGAACGGGCCCGGCGATCATCGTCTCGACTTCATGTTGGTTCAGACCGCAAAAAGAGCAGTACACGGGCTCGCCGGCACCGCGCTTGAACCGCCCGCCAAGAGGCCCCGGTGAAATGGCGCCCATCACAATCCACCTCGCAATCCAGCGCCGAGCGGCGAATTCCACCAATCGCGCGCCTCATCATCATCCGTCCGATCCAGGCCGCCGCGCTCGGTCACCGCCGAGCGATAGCCGAACTCCATGACCTCGCCCTTCGCGGCCGCGATCGCGAGACAGCCGGCGATCGCCGCATCGCCGTGGCGCTGGCCGCCGTCGACGCCGCGCGTATGGGCATTGTCGGGCACGAGCGGCACGCCGCGCACAGTCCTGATCTGACGGAAATCGCTTTTCACGTCGGCGTCGCGCGGGATTTCGAACGTGCGGTCTTCAAACGCCGCCTTCATCACCGGCATGTTGGCGAGATACCAAGCCTGCGACGGCATCACCGCTTCGATGCGCAGCGGTCCGTATTTCTGAATCGCGTACTCGGCGAGGAACTGACCGTTGCCGCGCGCGTCATGCTTGCCGCCCGAAAAGCGCGGCAGGCGATCGACGCACCAATAGAGGATCTGCTCTTGCTGCCGGAACGGCACGTTGCGCAGTTCGAGAAGGAATGGCGCGGCGAGCACGAGATTCGATCGCTCCGCGACCGGCAGGAAGATGGAAAGATCGCCCGATCGCGCGAAGTCGAAGCCATAGAAATGGCGCAGCCGCTTATCGAGCTTGTCCATGACCGGCTGCAGGTGCTCTTCCAGCCAATCGTTGACGAAGGAACGGCGATGCTCGTCGGGCTGCAGCTCAAAGCCTTGCGGGCTGCGCAGCAGCAGCTTCAAGCCCAGCGCCTCTTCCAGGTGTTTGATGCGTTGGCTGGCTGCAGGCACCGAGAGATAAGACCGAGCGGCGCCGCGGGTGAGGTTCTTCTCTTCCGCAATGTTGGAGAACACGCGAAAGTCATGCAAGTCATAGCGCATGGCGTTTGGGCCAAGAGTCTGAAGTTGCGCCAGAGGAGATGTGGATGCCGTACATGGTCCGCATTCTGCACTGAAAGCGTGGCGGTTCTTGAATGAACTGGTGCTCGAACACACTGCATTGCAAGATCGTCCGCTGCGTTCACGAGGATGCGCATGACGTGGCACATTCCTTTGCGCGGACGCCGAAATATCAGCAGTCCCGGCGCGATTTCAAGAAAGTCGAGCCTGGGAATTCGGGCCGATGTTCGGCGAGTCCGCCGGCTTCCGTCTGACCGAAATGCTTGCGCCACGCGTAGATCGTGGCGTCGCTGACCTTGTGCTTCTTGGCTATCTCGGCCATCGTCGTGCGATTCGCTTCGCGCAGGATCGTCACCATCTGCTCTTCTGAAAATCGACTCTTCTTCATGGGCTTCTCTTCTCTCGGGAGCCA